>NZ_JBDOQQ010000004.1:0-350642 GCF_039839775.1 Roseomonas sp. CAU 1739 | reverse complement strand
ATCCGCGCCCACGCCGCGTCATCCAGGATCAACCGATCCAGCACGCCCATCCGCCGCCTCCAAAAGGCAGCTTTGAATCATGCTTCCATCAGCCAGGGAATCCCTAGAGTCCACATGACCTAGCGCGTGATGGCCGCAGGTGCGAATGACCCGAAGGCCTGAACCACGCGATCGAACAATAGGTTAGAGCGTGACAGGTGAACCAATGTGAACCAATCGCGCCTTAATCCGACCCCGCCGGCCGCGACGTCACGAGGTCCCGGATCGCATCGCGCCAGCGTGGCTGATCGTCGGCGCTCAGGATCGCGACATGCACCCCCAGCAGGCTCACCCCGCGCACCTCGGCAACGAAGCGCAGGTCCTCGCGACCGCCCAAGTGGATGCGGATGAGATCATGGGCCAGCAGGCCGCGGACCCCATTCAGCATGGCGCCGCCCGGCGAGACATCGCGCACCGTCGCATCCTGCACGTGGGAACCCACATGGACCGTGCACGGCAGTTGGACCTCCGTGCGGGGCATGCTGCGGCGTTCGCCCAAACCGGCGAGGATCACGGCGGCCGAACCGTTCGGCGCCGCCCCCGCCAGCGGTTTCCGGCGGTCATCGGACGGATCGGCGGCTCCCGGGACGGTGTCGGACATCGCGCCTCCGGCGCCGGGCGATCCCGGCGTCGGCATGACGCTATCGCATATGGCACGCCGCTGGAATCACGGCGTGCGGTCGGCCGGGCTATTGCGCGAGCGCGGCGCTCCAGGGGCTCATGGCATCAGTGATGCCTTCACGCGTGCCATCCGCGGTGATGCGGATCAGGTTGGGGCAGGCGAAATTCACCGGCAGCACAGCGTGCTCCACCTCCGTCACCGTGTCGTCCTTGGCCAGGGCAGCCAGCGTCTCGGCGCCGAGGCGGATATCCGCCGTCACGCCCTCGGGGCCCGAGACGTCCAGGCGCGGATGATGCGCCGCCTCGCCGGGCGTCATGCCGAAATCGGCAACGTAGGACAGGGTCTGGAACACCGAGGCCATGATGCGCCGCCCGCCGGACGCACCGGTGGCGAGCATCGGCGCGTCGCCCTCGGCGGCGATGACCGGGCACATGTTGGTCAGCGGACGCTTGCCGGGCGCGATCGCGTTCTTCGCATCCGGCCGCGGGTCGAACCACATGATGCCGTTGTTCATCAGCACCCCCGAACGCGGCAGCACGACGCGGCTGCCCATGGAGGAGAGAAGCGTGGTGGTCATCGCCACCATCATCCCGTCCTTGTCGCAGACGGTCAGGTGGGTGGTGCAGGATTCGGCAGCCTTGGGTTCCGCATCGCCAAGTCCGGCAAGCCGTTCGGCATAGGCGCCGCGCAGCACGCGGGCGAGTTGTGCATACCAAGCGGCCGACGGCGCGCCGCCCGAGAAATCCGCCCCGCGCATGCCTTCCAGCACGCGTAGCAGGGTCGGCGCGGCGGTCAGCCCATTCGCCAGGAACAGCCGCTTGCCGCGCCAGGAAGCCTCCAGCGCCGGCTTGACCACCGCGCGGCAGCCCACCAGGTCGGCGGCGTTGATCGGCGAGCCCATCTCGCGGAAATCCGCCAGCAATTCGCCCGCCACCTCGCCTTCGTAGAAGTCGCGCAGGCCGGCATGGGCCAGGCGTTCCAGCGTCTCGGCCAGGCGGCCCTGGCGGAAGAAGCCGGGGCTGCCCTGGTACGGCGCGACCGGCGGCAGGCCGCCGGGCAGGTAGATGCGCGCGGATTCCGCATAGAGCCGCAGCACCGCCGCGCTGTTCGCGACCTTGAGCGTGGTGAACCAATCCTGCGCCAGGCCGCGCCTGGCCAGGGCGATGGCCGGTTCCATCACCACCGACAGCGGCAGCTTGCCATGCCGGGCATGCAGTTCCGCATAGCCCGCGACGGAGGAGGGGATGGCAAAGGACAGCGGGCCGTGGACGTTGCGGTCCTCGAACACCTCCGGCCAGGTGAACAGGTCCGCCTTCATCTGCCCGGTCATCGGGAAGGCGGCAGGGTCGAGCGCATGCGGCGAGACCGGGCCGAAATCGAAGGTCTGCGGGGCCATGCCCGGCCCGGCGACCTGGGTGAAGCCGATGCCGCCCAGGCCGGAATTCCAGGGCTCGACGACGGCCAGGGCGAAGGCGGTGCCAACGGCGGCATCCGCGGCGGTGCCGCCCTGTTCGAGGATTGCGATGCCCGCCTCGGCGGCGTCGCGCGCCTGGGAGGCGACCATGCCGCGCTTGCCGGTCGCACCGGGCTTGGTCACCTGCCAGTGCTGGCTGACATGCGGGGGTGTTGTCCAGGCCATGTTGGCGTCCTTCCTTGGGCGACGTGCGGTTGGCAGCCTCGCGCCCGGCTGGTCGCGGGGCAAGGCCCTGGGCATTTGACGCCGCGCGGCGCGGGCATCAATCCTGCATTACCAAGGACCTGACGTTGCACCGGAGGTGAGCCATGGAACCCGCAGTGCTGTCGGCGGTGTCGGCGCTGGCGGGGTCGGCGATCGGCGGCTTCGCGTCGCTCGCCACCGCCTGGGTCAGCCAGCGCGGCACGCATCGCCAGCAGCGGCTGACCGCCGAGATCGCGAAGCGCGAGGCGCTCTATGTCGAGTTCATGCAGGAAGCGGCGAGGCTGCTGCTGGACTCGCTCCAGCATGAGGGCGCGCCCGCCGAGAGTTTCGCGGGGCTCTATGCCCTGATGGGCCGCATCCGTCTGTTCGCGACGCCGCCGGTGACGCACCAGGCGGAAGGCGTGCTGGAGCACATCCTCACGACCTATGCCGCACCCAACAAGACCTTCGCCGAAATCGCGGCGGAAGCGAGACGGGTGCACGACGACCCGCTCAAGGGCTTCAGCGAGGCCTGCCGGGTGGAGTTGGAATGGGTGCGGCGCGGCTGACCGCCGCCCGGCGCCGCTGATTTCGCAACTGCGGAAAAGCGCACTAGACAGCACCAATGGAAAGCAGCCCCATTTGGGGTTTAACGACATACCGGTGGGAGAGAGTGGATATGGCAGCAAGTATGGGCCTGCAGGTGGCACCGGCACTTCGCACCTTCATGGACAATGAAGCCCTGCCCGGCACCGGCATCGCGCCGGCTGCGTTCTGGGCGGCGATGGAGTCCATCCTGCGGGAACTGGCGCCCGCCAATGCGGGGCTGCTGGCCAAGCGCGACCGGCTGCAGGCGGAGATCGATGCCTGGCATCGCGCCAATCCCGCCCGGCCGGTGGACCTGCCCGCCTATACCGGCATGCTGCAGGATATCGGCTACCTGGTCGACGAACCGGCCGAGGTCGCGGTCGGCACCACCAATGTGGATGCCGAGATCGCCTCGATGGCCGGGCCGCAGCTGGTCGTGCCGGTGTCCAACGCCCGCTATGCGTTGAATGCGGCGAATGCGCGCTGGGGCAGCCTGTATGACGCGCTATACGGCACGGACGCCATTCCGCAGACGGGGCCGAAGGTGAAGGGCTACGACCCCGCGCGCGGGGCGCTGGTGATCGCCAAGGCACGGGCGGTGCTGGATGGGGCGGTGCCGCTCGCCAAGGGCAGCCACGCGGATGCGACCGGCTATCGGCTGAATGGCAGCACGCTGGTGGTCACGCTGAAGGACGGTTCCACGACCGGCCTCGCCAAGCCTGGGCAATGCGTAGGCTTCCTCGGCGACGTGACCGCACCGGCCGCGCTGCTGTTCGTCAACAACGGCCTGCATATCGAGGTGGTGTTCGACCGTACCCACCCGATCGGCAAGACCGATGCCGCCGGCATCGCCGATGTGGTGATGGAAGCCGCGCTGACGACGATCCAGGATTGCGAGGATTCCGTCGCGGCCGTCGATGCCGAGGACAAGGTCGAGGTCTACCGCAACTGGCTCGGCCTGATGACGGGCGACCTGACGGCGGAATTCGAGAAGGGCGGCCAGACCATGGTCCGCCGGCTGAATCCCGATCGCGTGTTCCAGAAGCCCGGCGGCGGCACGCTGACGCTGCATGGCCGGTCAGTGATGCTGGTGCGCAATGTCGGCCACCACATGATGACCGATGCCGTCACGCTGGATGGGGCGGAGGTGCCGGAGACCATCCTCGATGCGCTGTGCACCGTCGCCATCGCGCTGCACGACATCAACGGCAAGCGGCTGAACTCGCGCGCCGGAAGCGTCTACATCGTCAAGCCGAAGATGCACGGGCCGGAGGAAGTGGCCTGGGCGGACACGCTGTTCGGTCGCGTGGAGGACGCGCTCGGGCTCAAGCGCTACACGCTCAAGATCGGCATCATGGACGAGGAGCGGCGCACCACGGTCAATCTCAAGGCCTGCATCGCGAAGGTGCGCGACCGCGTGGTGTTCATCAACACCGGCTTCCTCGACCGCACCGGCGACGAGATCCACACCGCGATGGAAGCCGGCGCCGTGGTGCGCAAGAACGACATGCGCAAGGCGGCCTGGATCGGCGCCTATGAGGATTGGAACGTCGATACCGGCCTGGCCTGCGGCCTGCGCGGCCGCGCGCAGATCGGCAAGGGCATGTGGGCGATGCCCGACATGATGGCCGCGATGCTGGATCAGAAGGTCGGGCATCCTAAGGCCGGCGCCAATACCGCCTGGGTGCCGTCGCCGACCGCCGCGACGCTGCATGCGCTGCACTACCATCAGGTCGATGTGGCGGCGCGGCAGGAGGAACTGGTGAAGGGCGGCCGACGCGCGAAGCTGGATGACATCCTGACCGTGCCGCTGGCGCAGGACACCAACTGGTCGCCCGCCGATGTGCAGGCGGAGCTCGACAACAATGCCCAGGGCATCCTGGGCTATGTCGTGCGCTGGGTGGACCAGGGCGTGGGCTGTTCCAAGGTGCCGGACATCAACGATGTCGGGCTGATGGAGGACCGCGCGACGCTGCGCATTTCGTCCCAGCACATCGCCAATTGGCTGCGCCATGGCGTCGTCTCCTCGGCCCAGGTGATGGAGACGATGAAGCGCATGGCCGCCGTGGTGGACCGGCAGAATGCCGGGGACGCCGCCTACAGGCCGATGGCGGTGGGGTTCGACGGTGCGGCCTTCAAGGCGGCCTGCGACCTGGTGTTCGAAGGGGCGAAGCAGCCGAACGGCTATACCGAGTTCGTGCTGACGAAGCGCCGGCGGGAAGCCAAGGCGGCGGGCTGAGACCGGATTCGGGCGGCGACGCGGCAGGGCACCGCGTCGCCGATTTCGGATATCGATGACGGCTGGTCGCGACCGGTTATCAGGTTCATAATTCGGTCCGCTCGGGAATCGAACTTCCGGAAACAAGGTCGCACGCCATGCCCAACACCACCCAGCCCGATGCCGCGACGCGGCTGTCCCGCCGCCTTGCCCTGGCCTTGCCGGCCGCCACCGTCGCAGCACCGGCGCTCGCGCAGGGTGCCGCCGTCAGCGAGGCCGATGCCGCGCGCATCGCCGCCGAGGCTTATGTCTTCGGCTATTCGCTGGTCACGATGGAGGTGACGCGGCGCGTCTCGACCAACGTGCCGAATGCGACCGGAACCGTCGGCCGCGCGCCGATGGGGCAGTTCCACATGTCCCGCACCTATCCGGACGCCAGTTTCCGCGATGTGACGGCGCCGAATGCGGACACCCTGTACTGCACGGCCTGGCTCGACCTCGGTGCCGAGCCGTGGGTCGTGTCATGGCCGGCCATGCCCGACCGCTACTACCTGATGCCGATGCTGGATGGCTGGACCAATGTGATGTCGGTCGCCGGGTCGCGCACCACCGGCAACCAGGCGCAGACCTATGTGATCGCGGGGCCGAAGTTCCGCGGCGCGACGCCGCCGGGCATCCCGGTGATCCGCTCGCCCACCGACATGCTGTGGATCCTCGGCCGCGTCTATTGCACCGGCACGCCGGAGGATTACGCGGCGGTCCACGCCATCCAGGACCGCATGAAGCTTCAGCCGCTGTCGAGCTGGGGGCGGGACTGGACGCCGCCGGCCGGCCGCGTCGATCCGGCGATCGACACACGTACCGGCGTGCGCGACCAGGTCGATCGGATGAGCGGGGTGGACTATTTCCGCCTGCTCTCGGAGCTGATGGCGGCGAACCCGCCGGCGGCCGCGGATGCCCCCTTCGTCGCGCGGATGGCGCGGATCGGGCTGGTGCCCGGACGGCCCTTCGACGTGACGCGGGCGTCGCAGGCGGTGCGGCGTGCCGTCGATGGCGCGCCGCGCGCCGGCCAGGCCGCGGTCGTGGGACGCATCCGCTCCAGTGAGGCGGCCGCACGGCAGACCAACAACTGGTTCGTCATCACCGAGACCGGGACCTACGGCACGAACTACCTGAACCGCGCCTACGTCACCGCGGTCGGGCTGGGTGCCAATCATCCGCAGGACGCCGTCTATCCCTTCACCGAGGTGGATTCGACAGGCCAGAAGCTGAACGGTGCCAACCGCTACAGGCTGCGTTTCCCGGCCGGGCAGCGCCCGCCCGCGCGCGGCTTCTGGTCGCTGACCATGTATGATTCGAACTTCTTCTTCGTGAACAACCCGCTCAACCGCTACACGCTGAGCTCACGCAACGACCTGACGGCGAATGCCGACGGCACCACCGACCTGCTGATCCAGGCCGACGATCCCGGCGCCGACCGCCAGTCCAACTGGCTGCCGGCGCCGCACGACGGCTTCGTGCTGATGTTCCGGCTCTATTGGCCGATGTCGGCGCCGGCCTTCTCGGTGCTCAACGGCAGCTGGTACCCGCCGCAGGTGACGCGGGCCTGACGCCTGCGGCCCCATGGCGGTTGCGCAGGCAACCGCCATGGGCGCCAGCCGTGCCTCATCAGGCACCGGCCTCCGCGGCATAGGCTTCCGCATAGGCCTCGGTCAGCGCCTCATCCAACGTCCGGCCTGGCCGATACGCCTTCAGGTCCTCCCCCCGCGCGACACCGTCCATCAGCCGCGGACAGGGTTCCGGCTCGCCAATCACCATGCGCACCGGCAAACGCTCGGCGTAGATCGGCAGGGCGTAGTCCTCCTCGTCATCGCCCACGCCCTTGGCGCGGATCTTGGCCGAAGCGCGTTCGATCTCCATCCATACCACCGCCGTCGCCTTGATCTCCTGCGCCGTCGATTGGCGCAGGCCCGCGGTGCGGTTGGGAAACAGGCGATCGACCATCATCACCAGCGACTGGCGCTTCTCATCCGGATCGCTGACCAGCCGCGCCTGGCCGAAGCACATGGCCGAGCGGTAGTCGGCCGAATGGTTGAAGCCGCAGCGCGCCATGACCAGGCTGTCGAGATGCGTCACCGTCAGGCAGGCCGGCTCGCCCTCCGACAGGTTGCGCAGCATCCGGCTCGCGCTGCTGCCATGCCAGTACAACCGCGTGCCCTCCCGCCAGAACAGCGTCGGCGTGCAGTACGGCTGGCCGTCGATGACATAGGAGACGTGGCACATCGCCGCGGCGTCGAGGATGGCATGCACCGTCGCGTGGTCGTAGGCGCCGCGATCGTGGCGGCGCTTCACCCGGTTGACCTTGTCGACGGGATAGGCAGGGGCATCGGCGGTGACGGACATGGGAAGGCCCTTGGTTGACGACTGTCTTGTGGCATCGCCAAATTGGTCGGTGCGAGGACCAATCCGGATCGACGAATGCCGACCAATCGAGAAAGCCGCATCGCCGTGCTGGACATCCCGCTGCGGCTGGACGGACCGGGCAGCCAGTCAAGCCGCGTCCATGCCGGGCTGCGCGCCGCGATCCTCGATGGCCGGCTGGCGGCGGGACTTCGCCTGCCGTCCAGCCGCGCGCTGGCGGATCAACTCGGGGTCCGGCGCAATGCCGTCGTCGTTGCCTATGAATTGCTGCTGAGCGACGGGCTGGGCGAGGCGCGCATCGGCGACGGCACCTACGTCGCGGCCCAGGTGCCGCGCGGACCTGCCGCGCCCGATCGGGTGCCCGCGCCGGCCCCACCTTCGGGACGCGGGCCATTCGCCGTTGGCTGCACGACGGCCGACCCGATCCTGCTGCGCCGGCTCGGCCGCGCACTGCGCGACCGAGTGGTGCGCGCCGATCCGGGCGACCTCGGCTATGGCGACCCGCGCGGGCATGAGGCGCTGCGCCGCGCGATCGCCGCGCACCTCGCCGCGACGCGCGGCTTCGCCTGCGACCCCAGCCGCATCGTCATCACCAGCGGCACGCAGCAGGGGCTGCGGCTGTGTGCCGAGGTGCTGCTGCATCCCGGCGATGCCGTGTGGATGGAGGATCCCGGCTACCCCACCGCGCGGCGCACGCTGGAGGCGCTGCGCGCCAGGCTGGTGCCGGTGCCGGTGGATGCCGGCGGCATCGACGTCGCCGCCGGGCGCGCACGCGAAGCGTCGGCGCGCATGGCCTATGTCACGCCGTCCCACCAGTTCCCCACCGGGGTCACGATGACCATGGCGCGCCGGCTGGCCCTGCTGGACTGGGCGCAGGCGACGGGGGCGTGGATCATGGAGGATGACTACGACAGCGAATTCCGCTTCGCCGGCGCGCCGCTGACTGCCCTCGCAGGGATCGATGGGCAGGGCCGGGTGATCTATCTCGGCACCTTCTCCAAGACACTGTTCCCGGGGCTGCGCATCGGCTTCGTGGTGGTGCCGGCGGTCCTGATGGGCCGCGTGGTCGCCGCGCGCGCGGTGTCGGACCGCTTCCCCTCCCCCTTGATGGGGGGCGCGCTGGCCGAGGTGATGGAAGGCGGCGAGTTCGCCGCGCATCTTCGGCGGATGCGCACGCTGTACCGCGCCGCGCGGGACATGGTGGCTGGCACGCTGGCGCAGGCGTCAGGCGGGCGCCTCGGCATCGCCTTGCCGGACCATGGGCTGCATCTGCTCGCCACCCTGCCCGATGGCTTGCCGGCCGGCACGGCACGGCAGATCCAGGCGGAAGCAGGCGTGGAAGGCTGGCTGCTGTCGGAGACGCGGCTGGTGCCGGCCGGATGCGACGGATTCGTGATCGGGTATTCGGGGCATGATTCGGCGGCGCTGAAGGCGGCGGCGCAGCGCCTGGGGGCCGCAGTGCGGCGGGCGCTGGGATAGGATCGTGAGGATGAACCGGAGAGGGCTTTGCCCCCTCCGGACCTCCCCCACCAAAGGCTTAAGGCCTTTGGGAACCTCGACCTGGCGCGGGGCATCGCGGTGGGTTTCGACTACGGAGGAATGCGTCGTGCCCGTGGACCGGAATTATGCCGGGCGCCGACCCGAAGCACACTCCCCCACGCCGGCGCCAATGTCCCGCGGTCCAGGGACCCGTTGGTCCCTGGCGGGGTGGCTTGGAGGGGCGGCGCCCCTCCAATCCTCCGCCCGCAACCGGCGCCCACGGCACATGCCCCGCCGGCACGGCCGGTCCTTGCCGCCCCCCGAACCACCGCGTAAGCACCCCCGCAATGTCCCAGGTCTTCATCAATCGCATCGCCTGCGCTGTGCCGAAGAACCAGGTGCACGACGCGTTCACCCACTTCGCCAGCCGCTATGTCCTTGAAGGGCGCGATTCCAACACCTTTCAGCGTATGGCCAATCGCAGCCAGATCGCGCAGCGCTGGTCGGTGCTGGAACCTTCGGAACCGCGCGGCAGCGGCACCACCTGCGGCTTCTACCGCGTGGGCGAGGCGTTCCCGTCCACCAAGGCCCGCATGGTGCGCTATGAACAGACCGCCCCCGCACTGGCGCAGGCCGCCCTCGACCGCCTCGGGCTGGCGGAGGAGGCGAAGGACGTCACGCACATCATCTTTGCGAGCTGCACCGGCTTCGCAGCGCCCGGCCTCGACCAATGGGCGATCAATCACTACGGCATTCGTGGCGATGTCGAACGCACGATCATCGGCTTCATGGGCTGCCAGGCGGCGATCAACGCGTTCAAGGTCGCCTGGCACATCGTGCACAGCGACCCCAAGGCCCGCGTCGTCGTCATCTGCCTCGAACTCTGCTCTCTCCATCTGCAGGGCAGCACCGCGATCGAGCAATTGCTGTCGTTCCTGATCTTCGCCGATGGCTGCGCCACCGCGCTGGTCACCGCGGAGCCCGTGGGCCTGCGCGTCGACGGCTTCCATGCCGGGCTGGTGCCGCAAGCCGCCGACCAGATCACCTGGCATATCGGCGACAGTGGCTTCGACATGCAGCTTTCGGGCCTCGTGCCTTTCACCGTCGCCCATGTGCTGCCCACGATCTGCGACGCCATGCTGGGCGGCGCCAGGCCGTCGGATGTGGATCTGTGGGCCGTGCATCCGGGCGGCCGCAGCATCCTGGATGCGGTGGCCCACGGGCTGGACCTGCCCGATGGCACGCTCGGCGAAAGCCGCGCCGTGCTGCGCGACCATGGCAACATGTCATCGGCCACCGTGATGTTCGTACTGCGCGACATGATGGCCCGGCAGCAGCCCGGGCAATTCGGGTGCGCGATCGCCTTCGGACCGGGTGTCTCGGCCGAAACCATGCGCTTCACGACCGTCTGATGGCGCGCTCATGGCTCCGCGCGCGCAGCGACGAAGCCGAACGGATGGACGATGCCGCGCAGGGGGAGGCGGCATTCCGCTCAGCCCTGCGGGACCTGGAATTCCTCAACCGGATCAGCTTCGGCTACCGGCCGACCCTGCGCTGGCTCGACCGGCTGGTGGCGCGCACCGGCGTGCGGTCGCTGTCGGTGCTGGATGTCGGCGCGGGCGGCGGCGACATGCTTCGCCGGATCGACCACTGGGGGCGTGCGCGCGGCGTGGCCGTGGCACTGACGGGCCTCGACCGCAGCCCGGCCGCGGCCGCCGCGGCGCGCGCGGCGGGCACGCCGGGGGCATGGATCACCGCCGACCTGTTCGACCTGCCCGGTGATGCACGGTACGACGTGATCGTCTCCGCGCTGTTCACGCATCACCTGCCGGATGCCGACCTCGTCCGCTTCCTGCGCTGGATGGAACGGCATGCGCGGCATGGCTGGATGATCAACGACCTGCACCGCCATGCGATGCCCTGGATCGGCCTGTGGCTGGGCACGCGGCTGATGCGGCTGGACCCGATGGTCGTGCATGATTCGACCATCTCCGTCGCCCGCGCCTTCACGCGCCGGGATTGGCGCCGGCTGACGGCGGAGGCCGGCACCCCGGCGCGCATCGCATGGCAACTCCCGTTCCGCTGGGCCATCTGCACGGAGGGCAAGGCCTGACCGCCGCGGCACGCGATGCCGAGGTGCTGATCGCCGGTGGCGGGCCGGCCGGGACGGCGGCCGCGATCACCCTGGCCCGGGCCGGACGAAGCGTGTTGCTGGTCGAACGCGAAGCCGCCGCGCGCGAGAAGGTCTGCGGTGAATTCCTCGGCGCCGACGCGGTCGGGTGCCTGCACGCCCTGGGGGTCGATCCTCGGGCGTTGGGCGGCGCGCCCATCGCGGCCGCCGGCATCGCCCGGCGCGGCGGCGGGCAGGCGCGGATGGCGCTGCCCTTCCTCGCCTGGGGCCTGCCGCGCGCGACGCTGGACGAGGCATTGCTGGCCGCGGCCGGGGCTGCGGGCGCGACGGTCCTGCGCGGCCAGGCCGTGCGCGATGCAGCGCGCGATGGTCCGGGCTGGTCCCTTCGCCTGGCCGATGGAACGATGCTGCGCGGGCCGTGCCTTGTGCTGGCAACCGGGAAGCATGCGCTGCGCGGCATCCCGCGCGCGGGCGCACCGGAGGGATGGATCGGCGCCAAGCTGCACCTGCGGCTTCGCGCGCCGCTCGATGCCGTGACGCTCCTGCCATGCGGCACGGGCTATGCCGGGCTGCAGCCGAGCGCCGATGGCCAGGCCAATCTGTGTGCCGCCCTCGCACCCGGGCAGGCGGCCGCCGCGCGCGATGCCAAGGGCTTCATGGCGCTGGTCGCCGCCGGCTCGGGCCTCGCCGCGTCGCTCCTCGACGGTGCGGAACCTTGCATGCCGCGCCCTTTGACGGTGGCTGGCGTGCCCTATGGATACCTGCACCGCGACGGGCCGGGCGCCGATCCGGCGCTGATGCGCGTGGGCGACCAGTTCGCGGTGATCCCGTCCTTCCTCGGCGACGGCATGGCCATGGCGCTGGCGGGCGGCATCGCGGCGGCGGAGGCCATCCTGGCGGGCCAGGCGGCACCCGACTTCCACGCCGCGTGGCACCACAGGCTCGCCGGGCCCATGCGGATCGCCTCCATCGCGGGCTTCGCGCTTCGGCATGCGCCCGGATTGTTCGCGGGCGTCATGGCCCACGCGCCCGGCCTTGCGCGCATGATCGTGCGCCGCACGCGCGTGATCACGCCGCCGTAGAACGGTTGGCATGCGGCTGCGCCGACGCAAGGCACCTGACCCATGGCCGGCGCCAGCTTCTCCACCTGACAGCCTGCTTTCACCCGGGCGGGATCCGCTGCGGCGCCGACCGCCCGGCCTTATCCGCGCCGCAGCGCGGCCGCGGGCGAAAGCCGCACCGCGCGCCAGGCAGGATACAGCGCGCCCACCAGGCACAGCACCAACGCCCCGAGCAACGGCGCGACCAATCCGCCGACCGTCGGCTGGAAGGTGACGAAGCGCCCGATCGTCGGGATGGATTCGAACAGCCCCGATGCCGCGACGCCGATCACGAGGCCCAGCAGGCACCCCATCACGCCGAGCATCATGCCTTCCAGGACGATGAGTGACAGCAGCCGCCCGTCCGACCATCCGATCGCGGAGATCATCCCGATCTCGCGCGTGCGTTCCTGCACCGACATCAGCTGCGTGCTGAGCACATTGAGCCCGCCCAGCGCCAGGGCGATGAGCGACACGGCGAAGGACACGGCATTCAGCACCGCCAGGTTGCGATCGTGGTCCATCACCTCCGCCGCATCCGAGACCAGCACCGGCCCCACTTCCGCCAATGCCGCGCGGATCTCGGCGCGCCGGCGCTGGGAGGCACCCGGCGCCAGCCGGATATGGAAGCCGGTGACCTGGCCTGGACGGAAGGTGATCGCCTGCAGTTCCTCCAGGGGCATCAGCGCCATGCCGCGGTTCATGCGCGACGCCCAGCGCGCGACGCCCACCACCTCGAACCGGTCCTCATGCAGGTCGATCATCGCGCCCGGCCCGACGCCCAGGCTTTCGGCGATCGCGTCGCCCAGCACCACCTGCTTCGTATCGCCCGGCCGCAGCGTCCGTCCGGCCACGATTGGCGCGCCGCGCAACATCGGCGCGGTCAACGGGATGCCCGCGACGAGCACCGGCCGTCCGCCCGGCAGCGAGACGAAGGCGACCATCTCGCCGCTCACGGCCGCCACGCCCGGCACCTGGGCCAGTCGCGCCGCCATGGTCTCCGGCAGCCTTCCGCCGAAGGCATCCGTCGCGGCGCGCTGGGACACGACGAGTTCCGCCCCCCGCTCGTCGAGGCTGTCGCCCACCCCCGCACGGATCCCCTGACCCAGCGAGAGCAGTGCCACGGCGCCACCCACCGTCAGCCCGAATCCCAGGACCGACAGCAGCGTGCGCGCCGGGCGCCGCCGCAGATTGTTGAAGGCGAGCCCCAGCAGGTTCATCCGAACTCACCCCCCGGCCGATCGTCGGACATGATCGCGCCGTCATGCATCACGATCCGCCGAGGGCAGCGCGCGGCCAACGCCGGATCATGGGTCACCATCAGCAGGGTCATGCCGCGTTCGCGCGGCAGGCCAAGCAGCAGCCCCGCGATATTCGCCGCATTGACGCTGTCCAGGCTGCCGGTCGGTTCGTCCGCCAGCAGCAGGGATGGCTCGCGCACCAGCGCGCGGGCGATCGCCACGCGCTGGCGTTCGCCGCCCGACAACGCGGCGGGCACGTGCCGCGCTCGACCTTCCAGGCCCATGCGCGCCAGCGCGGCTTCCGCCTTCGCGCGCTGGGCCCGGCCGGTCAGCGCGCTGCCCATCAGCGCGATCTCGACATTCTGCAGCGCCGTCAGCGTCGGCAGAAGGTTGAACTCCTGGAACACGATGCCGATCTCGTCGCGCCGAAGCGCCGCCCAGGCACGGCGCGAGGCGACCGGCTGGCCCCGCCACAGCACGCGCCCGGCGGTGGGAAGGTCGATGCCGCCCGCCATGTTGAGCAGGCAGGTCTTGCCCGATCCGCTGCGCCCGGTCAGGGCGATGCACTCCCCGCTGCCGATGTTCAGGCTCACCCCGCGCACCGCGGCGACGCGGCCGCCGTCGAAACTGCGTACGACATTGTCGAACGCCAGCATGGGTGGAAGGCTTCGGCTCATGGCGGGGGCGCACCGCGGGACAGGGCCGGGATTGCCGCCGCCACGTCGCCGTCCGCGGCCTCGACGCCGGCGCGAACCTCATCGCGCAGGGCGGCCGCCGCGCTGATGCCATCGACGACCAGGTCGGATGCGCGCCAGCCCCAGGGTCCGCCTTCGTGCAGGCGCCAGACCAGGATGCGCTCGCCCCCGTCCGGCAGCGTCAGGCGCACGGTGAGCGAGACGCCGGCCGCGGTCTGCCGCGTGGCCAGCGGCGTCAGCGTGCCGCCGCGCTGCCGGTGCGTGCATTCGGTGGCCAGGCGCGCCCGCAGCGCGGCGATGAAGGCCGGTTGCCGGGCGGCGCCGAGGCGGTCCCAGATGTCGAGTCCCGCGACGGCCCGCGCCATGGCGGGCAGGTCGAAACTGGCCTCGATCTGTTCGGCGCAGGCCGTGCGGAGCGACGCACCAGGGGCGACGGCGTCGAGGTCCCGCATCGACGCGGCGCTGCGGCCGACAAAGGTGTCCTGTGCCAGGGCGGAACCGCCCGGCAAGGCCAGGCCGATCCATGCCGCCGCCAGCACGCGCCGCATTCAGGTACCCAAGGGCCGCGGGGGTGGTTTCGGCACGCGCGGCACTGCCGATGACGGCATGCGGCGAACCGAGGCGTTCATCGTCGACACGCGACTCCTCCTGGCCGCCCCGGGCGGGGCCTCGCCCCAGATAGCCGAGGGTTCCGCCATGGCAAAGCCGCCCCGCGGCGCGGCGGCATCCCGGATCGGCCGGGGCCACGACGGCCGTCGGGATGGGCATGGCCTGGCACGCCGCACACGCCGCCCCCGATATCGGCGCCGCCTGAATGGGCCCCGCCGATCATAGGGCAAGCAGGTGCGCAGCGTCGCTGCCATGCGGGAGGAACGGGCTCTCGTCATTCATCCGCGGCAGGCGAAGGGCGCGGGACGCGAGGGCAAGGCACCCAAGACCGCCCCGGGCCATCGCCCACCAGCATCGCAAGCGGGTGGGCAGAGGGGGGCGACCTGCCTGCCTTGCCATCGGCGCGCGAACCGGCTTCAAGGCGCCCCCTTCCCAGGACCAGAACGCCCCATGCGCCCCGCCATCGGCATCGATTTCGGCACGACGAATTCCGTGGTCGCCATGGTCGGCGCGGATGGGTCGGTGCGCACGCTGCACCATGCCACCGGCGACGTGTTCCGGTCGGTGCTGTGCTTCTGGGCCGGCGCCGACGGCCGCCCGCAGAGCGCGGCGGGCCCGGCCGCGATCGAGGCCTATCTCGAGGAACCGCTCGAGAGCCGGCTGATCATGTCGATGAAGTCGTACCTGGCGCAGCGCAGCTTCACCGAGACACGCATCTTCGGTCGCGCCTGGGGGCTGGAGGGGCTGGTCGCGGTGTTCCTGCGCGAATTGCTCGGCCCCTTCGCGCAGGACCTGGCCGGGGCGCAGGTGACGGTCGGGCGGCCGGTGCGCTTCGTCGGCGACCGGGCGGACGATGATTTCGGCGAGCAGCGCCTTCGCGCCGCCTTCGCCGAGGCCGGGCTGGCGCAGGTCACCGTGGGGCTGGAACCGGCGGCGGCGGGGCATCGTTTCGCGCAGGACCTCGATGGCGCGGCGACAGTGCTGGTGGCGGATTTCGGCGGCGGCACCTCCGACTTCTCGGTGCTGCGCTTCGAGCCCGGACCGCCGCGCCGGGTGACCGCGCTGGGGCATGCCGGCGTCGGCGTGGCCGGGGATGCCTTCGACTATCGCATCATCGATCACGTCGTCTCGCCGCAGCTTGGCAAGGGGTCGACCTATTCCATCATGGGCGGGGCGCCGCTGCCGGTGCCACCGGCCTGGTATGCGAGCTTCGCGCGCTGGAACCAGCTGTCCATGATGCGCGCGCCGCGGACGCTGCGCGACATCGCGACGGTGGCGCGCACCGCCGAGCATCCCGAGCGCCTGCAACGGCTGATCGAACTGATCGAAGGCGATGCCGGCTATGCGCTGTATCGTGCCGTCTCGGGCGTGAAGGCGGCGCTGTCGGGGCAGCAGGTGGCTACGCTCGACTTCGCGCATGGGGACTTCGCCTTGAACACGACCATCGCGCGCCGTGACTTCGAGGCCTGGATCGATCCGGAACTGAAGCGCATTGCGGCGGCCGTGGATGCGGCCTTGGCCGATGCGCATCTGGGCCCCGCGGCGGTGGACCGGGTGTTCCTGACCGGCGGCACCTCCCTGGTGCCCGCGGTGCGGCGGTTGTTCGAAGACCGTTTCGGCGCCGGGCGCATCGTCGCCGGCGGCGAGTTCGTCTCGGTCGCCGAGGGGCTGGCGCTGATGGCGCGGGACAGCGCGAACCCGCCGGCCTGAACCGGCGGCAGGCGGCACCTCGTTCAGCCGATCGTGCCGGTGATCGCGGCGCCCACCGCGGCGAGCGCGGCATCACGCTGCGCGGCCACGGGTGCCCCTTCGGTCAGGAAAGCGGTGACCACCAGCGGCGCGCGGCCGCCGGGGGGCCACATCACGCCGATGACGTTGCTGGTGCCGCGCGCGCCCGTGCCGGTGCGGTCGCCCACCTGCCAGCCCGCCGGCAGCCCGGCGCGCAACCGGGCGTCACCGGTGCGATTGCCGCGCAGCCATGTGACGAACTGCGCCCGGCTGGCGGCGGACAGGACATCGCCCAGGGCGAGGCGCCCCAGAGTCGCCGCCATGGCCGCCGGCGTCGTCGTGTCGCGCGGGTCGCCGGGCAGCGCCTCATTGAGCGTGGGCTCGGTGCGATCCAGGCGCGTCACCTGATCGCCCGTGCCACGCAGCCAGGCCGTCAGGCCGGCCGGGCCGCCTACCGCGGCCAGCAACAGGTTGGCGGCCGCATTGTCGCTGAGGGTCATGGTCGCGGCGCAGAGTTCGGCGACGGTCATCCCCTCCCCGCCGAGCCGGGTCTCCGTGATCGGCGACCAGGCGATGATGTCGGACCGCGCGATGCGGATACGCCGGTCGAGGCGCTCGCCGCCGCCATCGACACGCGCCAGCACCGCCGCGCTCAGGAGCGCCTTGAAGGTGCTGCACATCGGGAAGCGTTCGGTCGGGCGATGGCCGGCCTGGCGCCCCGTTCCGGTGTCCAGCACGGAAACGCCGAGACGCCCGCCATGCTCCGCTTCGATACGGGCGAAGCGCGGCGGCAGCGCATCGAGGCCCCCCTCGGCCGCCGCACCACGCGCTAGGCCGGCGAGGAGGCCCGCCGCCGCGCCGATCATTCCGTGTCGCCTGTCGATCATGTCCCTGCCTTCCGTGTCTGGCGGACGCACACTCATCCGGCGGCAGCGGGCTCGGCAAACGATCAATCCTTGCCAATGACCCTAGAAAATCTAATGCCTTGGCGATGACCTTGCCGCCACTGCCGCTCAACGCCCTGCGTGCCTTCGAGGCCGCCGCCCGGCATCTCAGCTTCACCCGCGCCGGGCTTGAACTGCGCGTGACCCAGGCAGCGGTCAGCCACCAGGTGAAGGCACTTGAGGAAATCTTGGGGATCAGGCTGTTCCGCCGGCTTTCCCGGGGCCTGGCGCTGACCGAGGAGGGCGAGGCGCTGCTGCCTGTCCTGACCGATGCCTTCCGCAGTATCGGGGCCACGCTGAACCGCTTCCAGGCCGGACGGCCACAGGAGGTGCTGACGCTTGGCGCCGTCGGGACCTTCGTCACCGGCTGGCTGCTGCGGCGGCTGCCGGCGTTTCGTGCCGAACATCCCTTCATCGATCTGCGGCTGATGACGAACAACAACCGCGTGGACCTCGCCGGCGAAGGACTGGACGCGGCAATCCGCTTCGGCGACGGGGCCTGGCACGGGACCGAGGCGACACGGCTGCTCGCGGCCCCGCTGGGTCCGCTGTGCGCGCCCGCGGTGGCACGGCGGCTGCAACTGCCGGCCGACCTGCTGCGGGAGACGCTTCTGCGGTCCTATCGCGTGGATGAATGGGAGCAGTGGTTCGCGGCGGTGGGGCTGACGGCTCCGAACATCCGGGGCTTCGTGTTCGATTCCTCCCTGGCCATGGCGGAGGCGGCCATGCAGGGGGCGGGCGTCGGCCTGCTGCCGGCGCGCATGGTCGAACACCATCTGCGCGACGGGCGGCTGGTGCGCCCCTTCGCTGCCGAGGTCACGCTCGGTGCCTACTGGCTGACGCGACTGCGCTCGCGACCCGAGACGGAGGCCTTGGCGGCGCTGCGGCGCTGGCTGATGGCCGAGGCCATGGCGGAGGCAGGCTGAGGGGCGGCGCCACCCGCGCCGCCTTGGCTTTGGCGGCAAGCTGGCTTAGGCGGGGCGCACATGACGGCCCGATGGCCGTATCCCACGGAGGCAATACCCCATGGCCGACACTCTTCCCGACCGGCTCTCGACCGATCCGAGCAGCCCGTTCTTCGACGAAGCGCTTCTGCAACGCGGAGTCGGCATCCGCTTCCGCGGCGAGGAAAAGACCAATGTAGAGGAGTACTGCGTCTCGGAAGGCTGGGTGCGGGTCAGCATGGGCAAGGCGGTGGACCGCCGCGGCAAGCCGCTGACGCTGAAGCTGACCGGCACCGTCGAGCCGTATCTGCGCGAGCCGGCCGCGTAGAAGCCCGGTCGAACCCCGACAAACGCCAAGGGCCGGGCGACGTCTCGCCCGGCCCTTCGTCAGGTCGTACCGGCCATGTGCCGCGCCGCCGAGATCCCCCGAGAGCCGGCGGGCGGTGCTCACATGTCCTGCGACCTGTAGATGCTCAGCCCGCCGAAGATGGTCGTGATGGTGCCGCAGACGACCAGATAGAGGCTGACCTTGTCGGTTTCCGGCGCAGCAATCGCGCCGTCGAGAAGAGACAGGGGAACGCCGTGCCAATAGGCGATCCAGGTTCCCGCCATTGTGGCGCTCAGGCCCACCAGCAGGGCGACCACGCCGAGCATGACCGCCATGGCGGCATCGGAGGAGGAGCGCCCGCCCTCCGGAGCCGGTATCGTCTGCTGCCTGGCACTACCCGCATCCGACATGGTGATCGCCCCTGATGCACGCCATACGCGCATTTGATCACACATAATCGCGATCACACAATCACAAAACATGTCTCAATAATTATCCCATCCAGCACAACCACAAGCGGTAGGGTCGAATTTGCCGTCGCCACTACCATTACTGGATTAACGGAGTATTCACAGTGATTCTCATCGCACGAGACGCGCGATCGCACTCTTCAGCATTGCACTGGATCAGCGATGGTGTTCATCGGCGCGCCAGAATCGTACATCATAACGTCTTATTTTCAGATTAATTTCTATTTAATAATGCAATCCAACTCCGCCGACCCATGCGATGGCAATCAGTCGACCCGGCCCAGGACCAAGGGCGGATCTGCCGTTGCTGAACCTGCAAGCCTGCATGGGCTGCGGCCGGGGCCGGTCTCATCGGGTCACTATCGCCAGGCGCCGAACCCGGCCTGGACCCAGGGCCGCCGTTCCACCGAAACGGCCCCTGCCCGGCCCATCACCCGGACTCGGCTACCCGAGGCAGAGTGGCCTCGGGGGTGGGATGGGCCGGAGGGGCGAAGCCCCCTCCCAGCCCGCCTGCCTCAGCCAGCCGCCGCGCGCGTCACCGCGCCACGGGCGGCGAGCCAGGCCTCCATCCGCGCCAGCGCCTGGTCCAGCAGCGCATCGCCCTTGCAGAAGGCGAAGCGCGCGTAATGGCTGGGCGCGCCTTCGCTCGCATAGAAGGCGGTAACCGGGATGGCGGTGACCTTGGCTTCCTCGGTCAGCGTCCGGCAGAAGGAGACATCGTCGCCATTCCAGCCCAGCGGGCGGACATCGGTGGTGATGAAATAGGTCCCCTTGGTCTCCAGCACCCCGAATCCGAGCCGCGCGAGACCCGAGGCCAGCCGGTCGCGCTTCTGCTGGAGGTGGGTGGACAGCCCCTCGAAATACGCATCGCCCTTCATCAGGCCGACGGCGACGCCGCGCTGCAGGTTGGGCGGCGTGGTGAAGGTCAGGTTCTGGTGCGCCTTCGCCACGTTGGCCGCGAGCGAACGGTCGCAGGTGATGTAGCCGACCTTCCACCCGGTCAGGCTGAAGGTCTTGCCCGCCGAGCCGATGCGCATGCAGCGCTCGCGCATGCCCGGCAGGGTCATCAGCGGGATATGCTTCCAGCCATCGAAGGTCAGGTGCTCATAGACCTCGTCGCAGATGGCGTAGCAGTCGTGCCGGGCGACCAGTTCCGCGATGAAGGCCAGCTCGGCGGCGGTGAACACCTTGCCGGTCGGGTTCATCGGCGTGTTGAACAGGATCGCCTTGGTCTTCGGCCCGAAGGCGGCGGCCAGTTCGGCGCGCGGCAATTCCCAGTTCGGCGGCGAAAGCCGCACCAGCTTCGGGATGGCGCCAAGCAGCTTCACCACGGGCAGGTAGGTGTCGTACAGCGGCTCGATCAGCACGCATTCGTCGCCGGGATTCAGCACGGCCATCAGGCAGGCGGTGATCGCCTCGGTGGCGCCGGAGGTGACGACGACCTCGGCGTTCGGGTCGGCATCGATGCCGTAGAACCGCTTCGCATGGGTCGAGACCGCCTGGCGCAGTTCCGGCACGCCGGTCATCGGCGGGTATTGGTTGCGGCCATCCAGCAGCGCATCGGCGGCGGCACGGACCACATCCTCGGGGCCATCGTAGTCGGGGAAGCCCTGGCCGAGGTTGATGGCCTGGTGTTGGTTCGCCAAGGCCGACATGACCGTGAAGATCGTGGTGCCGGTGGCGGAGAGGAGGGCGTTCTGCGGCTGCATCGGCCTCGCACTTTGTCCTGAGCGTGTGACGGTGGGCGGTTATGACGCCGGGCGGGGTGGGCGGCAACGGGTTGCGCACGCGACGCGGCCCTCATTCGCCCTCTCGATGGGCAGTCTTCGCCCAAATATTATGCATTTCGCCCGATCTTTCGGCCATGCTGCGGCTCGCCCGGCGATTTTCCGTGGGTCCATCCGATTGCTGGTTCGGCATGGTGCGTGCAATACCCGGCTCGTGTCCCGTTCCCGACGGACCGGGCCACACGCCGCTCACGGGAACGAGGCACCGGGACAACCGGGAGGACGGCCAAGGCGCTGCTGAGGTGCCGAGGCCGCTGGACAGGAGCCGATGAAGAAGATCGAGGCCATCATCAAGCCCTTCAAGCTCGACGAGGTGAAGGACGCGCTGCATGAGATCGGGCTCCAGGGCCTGACCGTCGTCGAGGCCAAGGGCTTCGGGCGCCAGAAGGGCCATACCGAGCTGTACCGCGGCGCCGAATACGTCGTGGACTTCCTGCCGAAGGTGAAGATCGAGGTGGTCTGCGGCGACGACATGCTGGACCGCGCCGTCGAGGCCATCCAGGCCGCCGCTCGGACGGGACGCATCGGCGACGGCAAGATCTTCGTCTCCGACATCGTCGAGGTGATCCGCATCCGCACCGGCGAACGGGGCGACGACGCGGTCTGAGGCGACGGTGATGGCGACGCGGCGCTTGCCGCGCGGACGCCGGCGCGGCTCTCGCCGCGCTCACTTTGACGCGGCGCTCGCCGCGATGACTTTGACGCGGCGCTCGCCGCGATGATTTCGCCGTCTCTTCCCCGGCGGGGGGGCGGTGCCAGGTCCGGACGCGGCGCTGCGCGCCTGCCGGGCGGGAACAGCCGGGCGGGGTGGCGATCGTCGCCGCACCGCCCTGCACGCCGGGTCGTTCCGCGGGGCTCCGAAGCCGCGGTGCGGGAACAGGTTTCGGGGTTTTCGCAGTCAGGCAACAGGACCGCACATCATGGCCAAGAAGCCCGCCGCCCCCGCAGGTGGCTCCGACGTCTCCAAGGTGATGGAGATGATCAAGGAACACAGCGTCGAGTATGTGGACCTCCGGTTCACCGATCCGCGCGGCAAGTGGCAGCACACCGCCCAGCACGTCTCGACCGTCACGGAAGACGTGTTCACGGACGGCTTCATGTTCGACGGCTCCTCGATCGCCGGCTGGAAGGCGATCAACGAGTCCGACATGATCCTGATGCCCGACCCGACGACGGCCTGCATGGACCCGTTCTCGGCGAAGCCGCAGCTGATCCTGATCTGCGACATCTTCGAGCCGTCGACCGGCCAGTTGTATGCGCGTGACCCGCGCGGCACGGCGAAGAAGGCCGCGGCCTATGTCGGCTCCTCGGGCGTGGGCGACACCGTCCTGATCGGCGCCGAGGCCGAGTTCTTCATCTTCGACAGCGTGAAGTTCGGCACCGGCGGCAACTACGGCATCTACCAGCTCGACAGCGTCGAGGGCCCGGGTTCGTCCCTGAAGGACTATCCGGAAGGCAACATGGGTCACCGCCCGTCGGTGAAGGGCGGCTACTTCCCGGTTCCGCCGGTCGATGGCGACAGCGACCTGCGCGCCGAGATGCTGTCCACCATGGGCGAGATGGGCCTGCCCATCGAGAAGCACCACCATGAGGTGGCGCAGTCCCAGCATGAGCTGGGCACGCGCTTCGGCAAGCTGGTCGAGATGGCCGACCAGATGCAGATCTACAAGTACTGCGTGCACAACGTCGCCCACAGCTACGGCAAGACCGCGACCTTCATGCCGAAGCCGATCTATGGCGACAACGGCTCGGGCATGCACACCCACATCTCGATCTGGAAGGCCGGCAAGCCGATGTTCGCCGGCAACGGCTATGCCGACCTGTCGGAGATGTGCCTGTACGCCATCGGCGGCATCATCAAGCACGCCAAGGCCATCAACGCCTTCACCAACCCCTCGACCAATTCCTACAAGCGCCTGATCCCGGGCTTCGAGGCCCCTGTGCTGCTGGCCTATTCGGCCCGCAACCGCTCGGCGTCCTGCCGCATTCCCTACACCACCAACCCGAAGGCCAAGCGCGTCGAGGTGCGGTTCCCCGACCCGACCGCCAACCCCTACCTGGCGTATTCGGCGATCACCATGGCGGCGATGGACGGGATCAAGAACAAGATCCACCCCGGCGACCCCATGGACAAGGATCTGTACGACCTGCCGCCGGAGGAGCTGAAGGACATCCCGACGGTGTGCGGCTCGCTGCGCGAAGCGCTCGAATCGCTCGCCGCCGACCACGAGTTCCTGCTCGCCGGCGACGTGTTCAGCAAGGAGCAGATCGAGTCCTACATCGAGCTGAAGTGGAACGAGGTGTATCGCTTCGAGCACACCCCGCACCCGGTCGAGTTCGAAATGTACTACTCCGCCTGATCCCATCCGGATCGGACGTGCCGAAGGGGGCCTCGCGCGATGCGCGGGGCCCTTATTCGTTTACCGGCTGTGACCCAGGTCGCACCGCGTCACGCAACGGTGAAACGCTTCCTGTTCGCGTCGTTCGGAGGGTCCTAGACAGCGCGCCATTACCGCTGTCTTACGGAGACGACATCATGTCCTTCATGGACGATCTCGCCAATCTCGCGAACCAGGCCCTGCAATCTCGCGGCACCAACCTCGCCGAAGCCGCGACCATTCTCAGCAAGGCGACCTCGCTGCCTAAGCTGCTCGCCGCGAAGGCGGAAGCAACGCGCTGGTCGCGCAACGTCTCCTATGCCTTCACCAGCGATATGGACGCATCGGACGCCGAAGTCGTCGCGTTGGCCTCGCGCGGCCAGGAAGGCCCGGCCGACGCGCTGCGCCACTGCTTCCTCTCCGCCATGCTGGCACGGGACATCGGCTACACCGATGCGATGGACGTGCTCGTGGCGCATGAAATGAACGACGACTGGGGTTCGCCGGCCTCGCGGATGGACCTGTTCAACAACGCCGTAGGGCTCGAACTCGGCACTCGGATGAAGGCGGCGTCGGATGTCGACCTGCAGGTCGCGACGATGGACGCCTTCCTGCAGGGCCGGCTGCGCGTGCTGGACCACAATGACGGCGACAAGCTGGTGCCGACGCGCTCGCTGACCTTCGGGCGCTAGCGACCTGGGGCGGAGATTGGGGGGCGTCGCACCCTCCACGCGCATATCGGCCGCCGCCCCTCCAGACCACTCCGGCGATGGCCAGTTGGGCCTTGGGAAACCGATACCTGTCATCGGGCGGCACCGTTCCGGGAAGCCGCGCGATGCGCCTCTGACGGTCCGGGCCGCGGAAGGGCGCGGCGATGCGCCCTCCGCGCCGCGTCAGGCTGCGGCCCTTGCCGCCATGCAGCGCGCATAGGCGGCGACGAAGCGGTCCACGTCCTCCTCGTCGTTGTAGACATGCGGGCTGATGCGCAGGCGGCCCAGGCGCGGGGCGGCGAAGGCCTTCTGCGCCGCCAGCGCATCGATGAAGCCGGCCGGCATGCCGGCGGGGAAGGACACGCACAGGATATGCGGCGCGCGCAGGCTGCGCTGCGGCAGGATCGCACCGGCCGCGGCCAGGCCATCCTCCAGCCGCGCGGTCAGCATGGCGCAGCGTTCGGCGATGGCGGCATGGCCCCAGGATGCCATCAGTTCCATCGCCACCGCCGACATCTCCAGGCCGATGAAATGGTCACGTTCGCCCATGTCGAAGCGGCGCGCGGTGGGCGCGTAGGACAGGTCGGACAAATAGGGCACGCGGTCGTTCAGCACGCCCTTGCGGCCGAAGCCGGTCTGTTCCAGCGGCACGCCATCCTGGTGGCGCTTCGCGATGTAGATGAAGGCGCGCCCATAAGGACCGAGCACCCATTTGTAGGTCGGGAAGATCAGGAAGTCGGGGTCGATGCGCGCGACATCGAGGTCCATCATCCCCGCGCCATGCGTCGCATCGATCAGCAGCGCAGCACCCTTGGCCTTCAGTGCCGAGCTGATGCGGTCCATGTCGAGCACCGCGCCATCGGCCCAGTGCAGGTTGGAGATCGACGCGATCGCGATCGGCGCGCCGGGCGTCGCGATCGCTTCCTCGACCGCCGCGGTCCAATCGCCATCGGCGGGGCGCTTGACCGTCTCGACCGTGAAGCCCTGGGCGGGGGCGCGGGCAAGCCATTCGAGCACCGGGGAGGAATGGTCGTCCTCGAACACCAGCACGCGGGACCCGGCGGGCGGGGCGAAGATCTTGCCCGCCACGGCGACGCCATAGGACACCGAGGGGATGATCGCGACATCCTCGGCCGGCGCACCGATCAGCGCGGCGGCCGCCGCACGGCAGCGTTCGATGACCCGCCCCGGCAGGGCGGCGTCCACATCCCAGGGCCGGCCCTTGCGCCCGACGCCCATGCGCCCCGCTTCCTGCACCGCGAGGGGCAGCGGCGACCAGGCGGCGGCGTTGAGGTAGGCGACATCGCGGGGGATATCGAAAAGATGGCGCTGGGAAGCGAGCATTGGCGGTGGTCCTCCGAACATGGCCCGGAGCCTAGCGTGTGTTGGCGATGCGCGCGAAGGGCGCGCAGATGAGCCGGGAAGCCGCGTGGATGGCGCACCCTTGCGCTCAGTATTGGAGTGGCATTGCCCCCACCCCACCAAAAGCCGGTGGCCCCGCGGCAACCGAGACCTGCTGCCACATGCCATGGGTGCGCCGTGGCCTCCGCTCCCTCATCAGGTGCCGGAGGATGTCCCCACACTGGGCACGACCGCAGGGCGAGGCGCCCAAAACCCGCATTCCAAAGGCCCGTTGGCCTTTGGTGGGGTGGTCCGGAGGGGCAAGGCCCCTCCGGCTTCCGACACCCCGATGCCCGACCGCCCCCCATATCTCGTGGTCCCCTGCAGGAAATTCCCCAGATGTGGCGGTTATTCACCTTTCGTTAGCCGAATCGGCCTCAGTCCTTGCGTCGCCGGCGCGACCTTGCCGGTGAGCACAGCGATGAGGACGACAAAATGTCTGAGCACCTGCAGACCGCCACGGCGACCACGCATGACGCAGCCACCGCCGGGGACCTGGAATTCGATGGCCAGGTCGGTGCGGCGCTGCATCACCGGCGCCGCCGCCTTGGCCTGACGGCGACGCAGTTGGCGCGCCGCGTCGGCATCACGCAGCGTCGCATGGCGCGGCTGGAACTGGGGCTCGAGCCGTTGACGCTGCGCCTTGCGCTCAGCCTTGGCGCTGCGCTCGACATGCCGGCCGGCTGGTATCTGGGGGTCGGTGCCGCGGCGGTGCCGGAGGCGATCGGCATCAGCCTGCAGCAGGCGCATGACCATTGGGCGCAGGCGCTTGCCATGCGCATCGCCGCGGCCGGCGCGGCGCAGATGCAACACTGACCCGGCAACCGCCGCGCCGGGCAGCGGCCCGGCTGCGGCGGCGCGGGATTCGCGGGCCGGCCATGGCATAGCCTTGCCGCAGCACCAGCCCCCGGAGATCCCCGCATGGAGCGCCTGTTCCACCTGAGCGAGCGCGGCACCGACCCGCGCACCGAGATCCTCGCCGGCCTCTCCACCTTCCTGACCATGGCCTATATCGTGGTGGTCAATCCCTCGATCATGGCGGCCGCAGGCATTAATGCCGGCGCCGCCTTCGTCGCCACCTGCCTCGCCGCGGCGATCGGGTCGATGCTGATGGGGGTGATCGCCAATTTCCCGATCGCCCTGGCCCCGGGCATGGGGCTTAACGCCTACTTCGCCTTCGCCGTGGTGCAGGGCATGGGGGTGCCTTGGCAGGTCGCACTCGGGGCAGTGTTCCTGTCGGGGCTGCTGTTCTTCGCGGTGTCGGTGCTGAAGGTCCGGGAATGGCTGGTGAACGGCATCCCGCTGTCGCTGAAGTTCGGCATCGCGGCGGGGATAGGCTTCTTCCTGGGCCTGATCGGGCTGCGCGGCATGGGGATCGTGGTGGACCATCCGGCCACGCTGGTCGGGCTCGGGCCGCTCGGCGTGACCAGCACGCTGCTGTCCTGCGCGGGTTTCCTGCTGATGGCCGGGCTGGCGGCGCGTGGTGTGCCGGGGTCGATCGTGCTGGGCATCATCATCACGGCGCTGGCCGGCATCCCCTTCGGGCTGACGACGTTCCAGGGCATTGCATCGATGCCGCCTTCGCTGGCGCCGACCTTCCTGCAGCTCGACATCCCGGGCGCCATCGGGCTCGGCATCACCGGGATCGTCTTCACCTTCTTCATCGTGGACCTGCTGGACAACACCGGCACGCTGATCGGCACGGTGCATCGGGCGGGACTGATGCAGAAGGATGGCACGGTGCCGAATCTGGGCCGCGCGCTGGTGGCGGATTCTGCGGGGGCGATGATGGGCGCGGTGCTCGGCACGTCGACCACCGTCAGCTACATCGAAAGCGCCGCCGGCATCCAGGCCGGCGGGCGCACCGGGCTCACGGCGGTCACGGTGGGCGTGCTGTTCATGCTGGCGCTGTTCCTGGCACCGCTGGCGACCTCCATCCCCGGCTTCGCGACGGCGCCGGCGCTGGTCTTCGTCGCCTGCCTGATGGCGAAGTCGCTGCAGGAACTCGATTGGGAGGATGCGACGGACTACATGCCAGCCATCGTCACTGCGATCACGATGCCCTTCACCTTTTCCATCGCGACGGGGATCGGGCTTGGTTTCATCACCCATGCGGGGGTCAAGACGTTGGCCGGCAAGCCTGGCGAGGTCCATGGCGCGGTGTGGCTGATCGCCGGGTTGTCGGCGGTGAAATTCGCCCTGCTGTAGAACGACGGGGAGGAAGGCGGCGGTCTACCTGGCTGCTGCGGCAGCGCGCTGCCGCGCAACGGCGTGATGCCGCCGGCGCGCCGAACGGGGCAAGACGCTCGCCGCCTGATGGAGGCCTGGCTGGCCGCATTTTGGAGGCGTGGCAGGTCGCGGGCGCGCTGGAACGGGCGCGCGCACTTTACAGACCCCGACCGTTTCTTGACGGTAATCAATTTCTCGCACATGCACATGATGCTTCAATTGCGCTGTGGTAGATTACTGTTCTTTTCAATTCTTCGCCTGATGGAAGAACATAATCACTTTTCCGTGATTTTCTACAATTGATTGCCCTATAATCCCGCTACAAAACTATTTGGTTTTCTTTTTTGATCTATTGCGATCTCTACTTTCGGCGCTTTTCTCTCTTGAGTTTCATACAAACGCATAGAGCAAATCTTATCAGTAAGTTAAGAACCGCTCGTATTCATCACAATGAACGTGATCGCATGATCCATAATACAATGCCTTGTTGTTAATTTCTTATGATTCTCAGTAGATCAAGGGGCCGGATTGGTTCGCGTTCTGGATTGACTCTCGAATTTTGAATGTTCTGCCCCTGACTTCGGAATTCGGGCACGTTTCCGGATGCCGATTCCATGCCCGGTCACTGTCACCAGAACAATTCTCTAAAAAAATGGAGACCTGCGCCATGGCCTATAAATTCAATGCACTGAACAGCACGCGGTTCACCCTGACGGGGACCATATTCAATGATGTTGTCGACCTGAGCGACAACATCATACAAAAGAATGAAGTCAGCCCAACCTTGCCGCAGGACGTGGATTTGCTGGCGGGTGGCATCGGCTTCTTCCGTGAGATCACGATCACCGGCGGTCTCGGCGATGACTCTGTCATTGCCGGCAATAACGTTCTCGCGGCGCTGTTCGTCGATGGCGGCGCCGGCAACGATTTCCTCGACGGCGGGCTCAACAACGACAGCTTGGCCGGTGGCGCCGGCGACAACACCATCAACGGCTATGACGGCAACGACACCATCACCGCCAATGGCGGCAACGACTTGCTGATCGGCGGGGCTGGCGATGACTCGATCCTGGCCAGCGGCGGCAACAACGTCGTGGCCGGCGGCGACGGCAACGACTTCATGTCCGCCAATGGCGGCAACGACAACATGGATGGCGGCGCGGGCGCCGACACCATCAACGCCGGAAACGGCAACAACCTGGTCACGGGCGGTGACGGCGGCGACAGCATCCTCGCTGGCACCGGCAATGACAACGTCGATGGCGGAGCCGGCAACGACTTCATCAATGCCGGCGGCGGGCAGAACGTCGTGGCGGGCGGCGACGGGGACGACACCGTCGCGTCGAATGGCGGCAACGACTACGTGACTGGCGGAGCCGGCAACGATTCCATCAGCGCGGGCGACGGCGCCAACACCGTCCTCGGCGGGGCCGGCGATGACATCATCACGACCGGTGCCGGCGCCGACACCATCCTCGGCGGCGATGACAACGACCGCATCACGAGCGGGGACGGCAACGACACGGTCGACGCCGGCGATGGCAACGACACGGTCAATGCAGGCGGCGGCAACGATTCGGTCGTCGCGGGCGCGGGCAATGATCTCGTCAACGGAGGCGACGGGGACGACACGATCCATGGCAATGCCGGCAACGACACGATCAACCCGGGCGCCGGGGAGGACGTGGTCTATGACGGCGGCGGCAATGACCGCGTCATCCTCTCCGACGGCTTCAACGACACGGTGCACAACACCAGTGACGGCGGGCGCGACGTCTTCGTGTGGAACGCCCTGTTCCCGCCGACCGCCGACGGGCCGGAATGGGACCACCTCGACTATTTCGACGTGACCCGTCCGGTGAACCATGACCAGCTCGACCTGAGGGGCCTCGGGAACAATCTGTTCATGGATATCTGGGGCTCCGCGGAGGATAGCGGCGCCGTCGCGGTCTACACCAGCGCTGCGAACCAGCAGAGCGGCGCGGCCAGCCTGGTGATCGAGTGGGACAACGGCACGCCACTCGAACTCATCAACGTCGGCATCCAGAGTGGCGCCGACATCCGGATCGGCCTTGGGTGGTCGGTGCGCGACGCCGTCAGCGGCGACAGCTTCTTCTGATCGCCGGACACGCGGGGGCGGTCGCAATGGCGACCGCCTTCCGGGGCTGTGCCGAAGCCGGGGGGGGTTTCGCTCCCCCCCGAGCTGTGTTCACTGCGACGGTGACACCCGCGCCGGACCGGTTTCCGCCGCCGTTTCGTCGCCGGCTCTCGCAACCATGGCCACAGAGCCATCCGGCCGCACCAGCCGCATCGCGCCGCGGCCACAGACCATCGCGCGCTCCACCCCCTGTGGCATCGCAGATGCCAGACGCCTCACGTGAAGGCTCACGCCTCCAGCATCTCCGGCGGCCCGTAGACCAGGCGTCGTTCGCGCGGCCGGTCGAAGATGCCGAGCAGCGCCTTGGCGCGTTCCGTCGCATCCGGCGCGCCCTCGAAGGCGATGGCCTGTCGCGCGTCGTCGCCGGCCAGGCCGATATAGCCCATCCAGGCGCGGGTGAAGGTCTCCAGATCCGCGGCAATGACGACATCGACGGGATGGCCGGGATCCTTCATGCACAGATCGATATGCGGATGCATGAAGACGAACCACCAGCTGCGCAGCGCCGTGCGCGCCGCCGGGATGTTGCGGAAGTCGAAGCGGATCACGAAGCGCCCGGCCGGAAATGCAGAGCGCGGGATCTGACTACTGACACTCGCCAGCAGGAAGTGTGGATCGAAATCCTCTGGCCGCAGGATGTTCTCCGTATGGCGCTGGCCCCAGATGCTCAGCGCCTCGATGATCGGGCGGAACTCCTCCCCCGCCGCGGTCAGCGCATAGACGTTGCCCGGACCGGCCGGCTTGGTGGTGATCGAGATCACACCATGGAATTCAAGGTCGCGCAGCCGCTGCGCCAACAGGGTCTTGGACATCAGCGGGAGGCGACGGCGCAGGTCGTTGAAATGCGCCGGGCCACAGCAGAGCTCGCGCACTATCAACGGCGTCCAGCGCTCCGCAAAGAGTTCGCAGGTCTTGGCGACAGGACAGAATTGTCCGTACCCGGGCATACGGCACGATCGGTCGCCCGCGAAGGTCAAATCAAGTCCATTTTCTGGCCTTGAAGGCAGCTTCGACGACGGAGCACGGTCCCGCGCATCGCAACCACATCCCGGGAGGCAAGCATGCCGGACGCATTGATCACTGATCTGCCAGCCATCGACTGGGTCGCGCGCGCCGACGATATCGGCCAGCAGATCGCCACCATGGCGGCGAAGCACGACGCCGATGACAGCTTTGTCGAGGAAGGCTTCCGCGCCCTGAAGGCGGCGGGATTCTTCAAGGCGCTGGTGCCGGCCGAACTCGGCGGCGGCGGTGCGGATTACCGCATGATGTGCGATGCAATCCGCCGGCTCGGCGCGCATTGCGGTTCGACCGCCCTCGCCTTCTCCATGCATTCGCACTTGGTCGCCGTGCCGGCCTGGCGGTGGCGCCATGAACAGGCACCGGTTGAAGGGCTGCTGAAGCGCGTCGCGGCCGAAGACCTGGTGCTGATCTCGAGCGGCGGTTCGGATTGGCTGCCGAGCAACGGCCAGGCGGTGAAGGTGGAAGGCGGCTTCCGCATCACCGCGAAGAAGGTCTTCTCCAGCGGCTGCGAGATGGGCGACCTGCTGGTGACCAGCGCGATCCACGACGATCCGGAGAAGGGCCCGACCGTCCTGCACTTCGCCGTGCCCTTCAAGGCGGAGGGCGTGCGGCGGCTCGACACCTGGCATGTCATGGGCATGCGCGGCACGGGATCGCACGACGTGATGCTGGAGAATGTCTTCGTGCCCGATGCGGCGATCGTCGCGCGGCGGGAACCGGGCAAGTGGCACATGCTGTTCCACCACATCTTCGTACTCGCCTTCCCGCTGGTCTATGCGGCCTATATCGGCGTCGTCGAGGGCGCGCGGGCACGCGCGCTGGAGATCGCGCGGCGCAAGCCCACCAGCCACGCGCTGACCGTCATGGCCGGGCGGATGGAGAACGCCTTCATGGCGGCGGAGATGTCGCTCGACCGCATGATCCGCATCGCGGAGACGGAAACGCCCGGCCCGGTGCGGACCAGCCGCGCGGCGATCGCGCACACCCTGGCGGCCAAGGCGGCGGTCGAGACCGTGGAACGCGCGATGGAACTCGTCGGCGGTGGCTCCTTCTACCGCGACCTCGGGCTGGAACGCGCCTTCCGGGACGTGCAGGGCGCGCGCTTCCATCCGCTGCAGGAGATGCCGCAGCTGGAACTGACGGGACGGATGGCGTTGGGGATGGCAATCGACGGGTAGGGCCGGCGGGGCACCGCCCCATGCGCACCGGGATACGGTCCTGCACAGTGGAACCGGAGAGGGCTTTGCCCCCTCCGGACCTTCCCCACCAAAGGCTTAAGGCCTTTGGAAACCTCGACTTGGTGCTGGGCACGATGGTCGGTCCCGAACGCCGCGGTTGCCTTGGGCCGCGGAGATGAATCCTGGCGCTGATCCTGCCCGTGGCGCCCGATGCCGAGTAACGGTTTCCAAAGGCCCACTGGCCTTTGGTGGGGTGGTTTGGAGGGGCAAGGCCCCTTCAACCTTATCCCAGGCGCCAAAGGGGCGGTGCCCCTCCGGCTCGCGCTACGCGTCCAGCGCCTCCGCCTCCACGCTCGCCGCGTTCTCCTGGATGAACTGGAAGCGCAACTCCGGCCGCCGGCCCATCAGCGCCTCGATACGGTCGGATGTGTAGGCACGATCCTCGGCCGGCAGGATCACGCGCAGCAGGGTGCGCTTCTTCGGATCCATGGTGGTTTCCTTGAGCGATGCCGGCGGCATCTCGCCCAAGCCCTTGAAGCGGCTGACCTCGACCTTCTGGTTCGCCTTGAAGCGCGCCTTCAGCACGCGCTCACGGTCGGCATCGTCCATCGCATAGACGGACACGCCGCCGGCCTGCAGTCGGTACAGCGGCGGCTGGGCGAGGAACACGCGGCCCTGCCGCACCAGCTCCGGCAGTTCCTTGTAGAAGAAGGTCATCAGCAACGCGGCGATATGCGCGCCATCGACGTCGGCGTCGGTCATGATGACGACGCGGCCATAGCGCAGCTTCGCGATATCGAAGCGGTCGCCGACGCCGCAGCCCAACGCCTCGATCAGGTCCTTCAGTTCCTGGTTCTGCCGCAGCTTTTCCGTGCTGGCGGATGCGACGTTGAGGATCTTGCCGCGCAGCGGCAGCACCGCCTGTGTTTCGCGGTCGCGCGCCTGCTTGGCGGACCCGCCGGCGGAATCACCTTCGACCAGGAACAACTCGGTGCCTTCGGAGGTGGCGCGGGAGCAATCGGCGAGCTTGCCCGGCAGGCGCAGCTTGCGCGTGGCCGATTTGCGCGGCGTGTCCTTCTCGGCGCGGCGACGGATGCGGTCCTCGGCACGCTCGATGGCGAAGGCGAGGAGGTTGTCCGCCGTCGCCGGATCACCGGCCAGCCAATGATCGAAATGGTCGCGCAGGGCACCCTCGACCAGACGCGCGGCCTCCGGGCTGGTCAGCTTGTCCTTGGTCTGGCCCTGGAACTGCGGCTCCCGCACGAAGACCGACAGCATGCCGGCCAGGCCACCGAGCAGGTCCTCGGCGGTGACATTGGCCGCCCGCTTTTCCTTCTTCAGCTCGCCATAGGCGCGCAGCCCCTTGACCAGCGCGGCGCGGAAGCCGGCTTCATGGGTGCCGCCCTGCCCGGTCGGGATGGTGTTGGCGTAGGTGTTGAGGAAGCCTTCGCCACGCTCCAACCAGGTTGCCGCCCATTCGACGCGGCCGGCATTGTCGGGAAAGTCGGCCTGGCCGCCCCAGGGGGCCGAGACCACCATCGCCTGGCCCTCGATCGCCGAGGCCAGGAAGTCCGACAGCCCACCCGGGAAATGCAGGACCGCCTCGGCCGGCGTCTCGTCCTTGATCAGCGACGGGTCGCAGGACCAGCGGATCTCGACGCCGCGGAACAGATAGGCCTTGGACCGGCACAGCCGGTACAGCCGCGCCGCCTTGAATTCCTGCGTGGCGAAGATCTCGGGGTCGGGCTTGAAGCGGATGGTGGTGCCGCGGCGGTTCTGCACCGGCCCGGCATTCTTCAGCTTGGTGACCGGCTTGCCGCGTTCATAGGATTGGGTGAACAGCGTCCGGTCGCGCGCGACCTCCACATCCAGCCGCTCGGCCAGCGCATTCACCACCGAACTGCCCACGCCATGCAGCCCTCCGGAGGTGTCATAGGCCTTGCCGGAGAACTTGCCGCCCGAATGCAGCGTGGTGAGGATGACCTCCAGCGCCGACAGCTTCGGGAACTTGGGATGCGGGTCGACCGGGATGCCGCGGCCATTGTCGCGCACCGTCAGCCAGTTGCCGGCGGCGAGCGTGACCTCGATACGGTCGGCATGGCCGGCCACCGCCTCGTCCATGGCGTTGTCGATGACCTCGGCGGCCAGATGGTGCAGGGCGTTCTCGTCAGTGCCGCCGATATACATGCCGGGGCGCCGGCGGACGGGTTCCAGCCCCTCCAGCACCTCGATGTCCTTGGCGGAATAGCCCTCGCCCTGCCCGGCGGCGCCTTTCCCCGCGCCGCCCCGGCCGAACAAATCGTTCATGTCTTGTTCCCCTTAGGCCGCCGAGGATACCGGCGGCGGCCCTGCGAAACAACGGACGAAGCGAGTCGCACCGGATGCGACTCAAACCACGCGGGTCAGCACGCCTTCCGCCTGGCCCAGGTTGAATTCCGGATCGTCCTCGGTCCAGGCCAGGTCCATCGCGCCATCCGGCCGTGGGGCCAGCGTGACCTGGGCCGGGGCCCCGGCCAGCAGGCCGGTGATCTGGAAGCCTTCGAGCAGCCGGAATCGCCAAGCCCAGGCGCGCGGCGCGAAACTGTCGGACGCCCGCGCCACCATCCCGCGTCCACCCCGCACATCCAGCGCCGTGACGGCGATGGCCACGGACTGGCTGCGGTTGATGCCGCCCCAGCCATGCCAGCGCCCCGAGAACACCCGCAGCGCGGCCGGTACATCGGCGCCAGGCGGTTCGATGCGCAGCGGCGGCAGCGCGGCGGTCCGGCGGCTCGTGGTTTCGGCGGCGAAGGCCTCCCAATGCGGCGGCCAGCGCCCCGGCTCCAGCCTGTCGAGCCGAGAGTCATCCCCGGTCGAGCAGGCTGCGGCTAGCCCCGGCAGGCCCAGCAGCAGGCAGCGCCGCCGGGCACCCGCCACGATCAGGCGCCGAGTTCGAAGCCTGAGACCGCCGCTTCGCGGGCCAGGCCCAGGCTCTCGGCGAAATTGTCGCGCCGCGCGATATTGGTGGCGACCAACTGGCGGATGCCGCTCGCCGGGCCGGCGGCCGAAGGGGCGGCGCGTTCGGCGATCTGGAAGGCGCCGGTCGGCGCATAGCCGCGCAATCCCCCCTGCCCTTCCACCAGCGCGAAGCCCGACTGGGCCGGGCGCACCGACACGGCCTGGCCGGCGGCGACGCGGCCGATCTCAGGCGCGCCGGCCTCGGGGCGCAGCCGCAGCGTCACCGTCGCGGCGGCGACCACGCTGCGGGTCGCACCGGTCTCGGCGCGGGCACGGCGGGCGGCCTCGCGCGAACCCGGCGCCGCGGCTTCCAGCGCCACGTCGCGCTGGCGCGTGCGGGCTTCCAGCGCATCCAGCACCGATTGCGCGCGGGCCAGGTCACGCTGCAACCGGGCGCGCAGCGCAGCCATGCGCGTTTCCGCAGCCTGGCGCGGCACGCGGTTGGCGGCGAATTCCGCGCGGATCGTGCGCGCCTCGATCCAGCGGCAATAGAGCAGCGCGTCGAAGGCGATCTGCAAGGCGTCGAGGTCGGCATTCTCCTGCCGCAACGTCGAGTCGAGCCCGGCGCCGGGTGCGGCGGCGGCGCTACGGCTGAAATCGGTTGCCACGGTGCCGCGCGGCATCTGCCCCGGATCGGCCCATCGCCCGGCCGGGGCAAGGAACGCATCCCCTGACCCGTTGAAGCTGGTCACCTGGTTGCGGCAGCCCTCGCCGGCATCGCCGCCGCCGGGAACAGCGCAGGCCGCCAACAGCGCCACGAAGGCGCCGGAGGCGACCAGCAGGCGGGGGCGCGGCCGGGTCAATCGAGATGGGCTTCGAGCATCCACAATGCCTTGTCCAGCATCCGGGACAGATCGGTCAACAGGTCCGCCGTATCTGCATCGCCGGCTTCGTCGGTGGCGTCGATCCCCTCGCGCACGGTCTTGGCCAGTGCGGCGTAGCGCGTGGTGAGCGCCTTCACATGCTCGATCCCTTCGCGCAGCTCGGCCGGATAGGGGGTGAGCCGCGTCTTCTCGCCGACCAGCTGCGTGCTGCCGTCGGGCGTGCCGCCCAGTTGCACGGCCCGTTCGGCGACATCGTCGGTGACTGCGGCGAGATCGCCATAGAAGGTCTCGAACAGCTTGTGCAGCCCGGCGAAATGCGCCCCGCGCACCGTCCAATGCGCCATGCGCACGCTGTTGGTCAGGTCGATCATGTCCACCAGCGTCGCGTTCAGCGCGCCGACCGACACCTCCCGCACATTGGCGCCGAGGTCGTTGTGGGTCGCATGCAGCGTCGCGGCCTTGGTTTTCGCCATGACATCAGCCTCCTCGCAGAGTGTGGACACGGCACTCAAACGGGTCGCCCAGGTCATGGTTGCACGGTCAGGTATCGTGCTGCCTCGGGTGCTTCTTCGCCGACCTGGAAGCCGGCCGCGCGCGCCAGGGCGTGGCGGTCCGCGGTGTCGAGCCGGCCGGCCTCGCGCAGATGTTCGGTCCAGGATTCGACGGCCCAGAGTTCGATCCAGCGTTCGGGGTGGGCGACGTCCTCCAGCAGGCGCCAGGCGACCGCGCCGCAGCGCAACCGGACGCGGCGGGCTTCCCGCATGGCGGCAAGGAAGGCGGCGCGATCAGCCGGGTCCACCGTGTAGCGCACGACCTCCAGCACCCGGCCCGAATGCTCGTCGAGGATGTTGCGCAGCTCCGCGGCCGGGGCTTCGGGCGAGGGCATGGCGACGCGCGGCGCTTCGCTGCTCGTCGCGGTGTCCAGCCGCCAGCCACGCACGCCAATCGCCGCGGCGGTGCATATCGCGGCGGCCAGCAGCAGCGCCGGTTCGATGCCGAGCGTATTGCCCGCCCAGCCCCACAGCACCGCGCCCGCCGTCATCGCGCCGAAGAAGCACAGCTGGTAGATGCCGATCGCCCGCGCGCGGACCCAGGCCGGGGTGGCGAATTGCGCCGCCGCCTGCAGGGTGGAGGCGGCGGCCAGCCAGCCGGCGCCGAACAGCAGCATCGCCACGCCCGCCGGAACCCAGTGGTTGGACACGCCGAGCACCGCCAATGCGGCCGCCGAGACCAGCGAGAAGGCGGTCACCATCGCCCCGCGCGTCGGCAGCCTGACGCGCAGCGCCGGCAAGGCGAAGCCGGTCGCCACGGCGCCGACGCCCATCAGGCCCAGCATGCCGCCATAGGCCTCCGGCCCCAGACCCAGCTTGTGGCGCACCACCAGCGGCAGCATCCCCCACACCGCCGAGGTGAAGAAGAAGAACACGCAGGCGCGCAAGATGGCCGCGCGCATTGCCGGGCTGGCGGCGACGAAGCGCAGCCCAGCGCGCATGGCGCTGACGAAATGCTCGGGCGGCATGGTGCTGCGCGGCGCTTCCCGCTTCCAGAACAACAGGGCGAGCAGCAGCGACAGGAAGCAGAGGGCATTGAGCGCGAAGGCCGCCTGCGTGCCGGCGAGCGCGATGGCGAAGCCGCCGATCGCCGGGCCCACTGCGCGCGACAGGTTGAAGCCGATGCCGTTCAACGCGATGGCCTGGACCAGATCCTCACGCGGCACCAATTCCGGCGTGGTGGCGGCCCAGGCCGGGAAGTTCAGCGCATTGCCCATGCCGATGCAGAAGGTGAAGATCAGCAACCCCCAAGGGCCGAGCCAGCCCGCCCAGGTCAGCAGGGCCAGCAGGCTCGCCACCGTCAGCACCCAGGCCTGGGCGCCGATCAGGTAGACCCGGCGGTCGATGATGTCGGCCAGCGCGCCCGCCGGCAGCGCCAGCAGGAAGACCGGCAGCATGGATGCCGCCTGCACCAGGGAGACCATGACCGGCGACGGGTCGAGGCTGGTCATCATCCACCCCGCCCCCGTGTTCTGGACCCAGAGTCCGATATTGGCGGCGAGGTTGGCCCACCAGAGCAGGCGGAAGGCCGGGTGGCGAAGCGGAGCGAAGGCTGCGGGCATCGGGCCAAACTGGCAGAAGCCGGCGATGACGGGAACGCTTTCCGCAGGCCGCTGCGCACGACGCGGGCCGATCCCGCCCCGGACGCATTGCTCGCCCATGCCGGGCGCGCGGTTCAATCCGCGGCAGACTGGTTCGTGAACGGCCAGCGTCGGGCCTGGTTCCCGCGCCACCCTGTGCTGGAGAGCGTGTCGCCGCGCGCCCGGCGAGTTCCAGGCGGACGCGATCTGCACTAGCCTGCCCGCATGGCGGATCGCATCGCAACCTACGCCGAATTCTGGCCCTACTACCTGCGGGAACACGCCAACCCGCGGACGCGGAGCATCCATGCCCTGGGCACGGCGGTGGGGCTGGTGCTGCTGCTGATCGGGCTGCTGTTCGGGCCATGGTGGCTGCTGCCGCTGGCCGTCGTCACCGGCTACGCCTTCGCCTGGGGCAGCCACATGCTGGTCGAGCGCAACCGCCCGGCGACCTTCACCTACCCGGCTTGGTCGCTGTTCTCGGATCTGCGCATGGCCTGGCTGATGGCGACCGGGCGGCTTGGCCCGGAGCTCGAAAAGGCCGGCCTGCGCTGATCAGTCGAGCGTGGTCGCCGGGCCGGCCGGCCGCGCGGTGCGGTTCCAGATGCCACGGATCTTCTCGCTGACGCCAACCGGATCGGCGATGCCGCGCAGCACATGGGTCTCCTCGGAGCGGCCCTCCATCGCCCGGATCACGATGTCGCCGATGCCGACCATGCGGTGATACAGGCTCTGCTTCACCACCACGTCGCGGATGCGGAAGATCTCGATGTCGTCCCGCACCTTGGTCCAGAAGCCCTGGGCGATGGTGATGCGCTCATTGGTCAGGGTGATGCGCTGGCGGCCCAGGAACGGCAGGCCAAGCATGAGGACCGAAAGGACCAGCCAAAGCGGGCCGTAGGAGCGCTTGGTCTCGCGCGCTTCCAGGATGACGGTTTCGGACATGCGATGACCCCTGCCTGCCCTTGGGCATTACGGCGTGCCGGGCGGTGGGGCAACGGGGGATGGTTTGGCGTGGAATGGGCGGTCGGTGGAATACAGTTGCCGCCGGCGCTGTCCCGCGTGAAGGAAGATTTTTCTTTTATGCGGCCTATTGCGGCCATTGTGAGAAATTGTTTTCTCTGTCGGCGACAAACAACCGGATCGCCCCGATGTCGCAGATCTTCGTCATCCATGAAAACGACGCCTGGCTCGCCCCGTTGCGTGCCTCCTTCTTCGCCGCCGGCGCGGCGCATGAGGAATGGCATCTGGACCGCGGGCTGATCGACCTGACGCGGCCGCCGCCGGCGGGCGTCTATTACAACCGCATGTCTGCTTCCTCCCATACGCGCGGGCATACCTACGCGCCGGAATATGCGGCGGCGGTGATCGAATGGCTGGAACGGCACGGGCGGACCGTGGTGAACGGGCGCCGCGCCCTGCAGCTCGAAGTCTCGAAGGTCGCGCAGTATGAAGCGCTGGCCGCGCACGGCATTCCCACCCCGCCGACAATCGCCGTGGTCGGCGAGGAACACCTGCGCGAGGCCGGGGCGCGCATCGGCTTCCCGCTCATCCTCAAGCACAACCGCGCCGGCAAGGGCCTCGGCGTGCAACTAGTGCGCAGCCCTGCCGCCCTCGGCGAGGCGATCGGCCGCATCGCCGCGAATGAGGACCCGCACGGCGCCCCGCGCGACGGCATCTGGCTGGTGCAGCGTTACATCGAGGCGCCGGCACCCTTCATCACCCGCGCGGAATTCGTCGGCGGGCGCTTCCTGTATGCCGTGCGCGTCGATACCTCCGAAGGCTTCGAGCTGTGCCCCGCCGATGCCTGCGCAATGCCCGACGGCGCGGCCTGCCCGGCCGTCGCGCCGGGCGAGAAGTTCCGCATCATCGACGGCTTCACCCATCCGCTGATCCCGCGCATGGAGGCCTTCCTCTCCGCCAACGGCATCGGCGTCGGCGCCATCGAGTTCATCACCGACGCGGATGGCCGGACCTTCGCCTACGACGTCAACACCAACACCAACTACAATGCCGAGGCGGAGCGCCGCGCCGGCGTCTCCGCAACCGATGCCGTGGTGCGGCACCTGGTCGCGCTGCGGCCGCAGGCGGCGGTGGCGGCGTAGTGATCCGCCACGCGCTGCTCGCGCTGGCGGCGAGCCTCGCCCTTGGCGCCTCCGCCAACGCGCAGGACACCGCGCGCGACACCCGCCCGATCCGCTGGCTGATCGGGCTTCCGGCCGGCAGCGGGCCGGACCTGCTGACGCGGCTGCTGACGGAACGGCTGGCCACACGGCTCGGACGGCCGATCGTGGTCGAGAACCGGCCGGGTGCCGCGGGCAATCTCGCTGCCGCCGCCCTGGCCCGCGCGACGCCCGACGGCACCACGCTCGGCACGCTGATCGCCGCGACCATGGCGATCAACCGGCATCTGTATCCGGAGCCCGGCTTCGACCCGGCGCGCGACTTCACGCCGATCAGCCACTTCGCCTCCTTCCCCGGCGTGTTGCTGGTGTATCCATCATTGCCGATCGAAACGCCGGATGATTTCGTCGCCTGGGTGCGGGCACAGCCGCAGCCGCCGCTGTGCGCCACCAGCGGTGCGGGCGTGGTGCCGCACCTGGCCATGGCGTGGCTGATGCGCGAAATCGGCGCACGCTGCGAATTTGTCCATTACCGCGGCAGCCCGGATGCGCAGCGCGACCTGATGGCCGGGCGCGTGCCGGTGATGCTGGATGGGTTGCCGACCTCCCTGCCCGGCCTGACCAGCGGGCGGACGCGCGGCGTGGCGGTAACCTCCCTGCAGCCATCCGCCCTCGCCCCCGAATTGCCGACCGTCGCGTCCCGCATGCCGGGCTTCGAGGCGCTGTCCTGGATTGCCGTGGGCGGACCGGCCGGGTTGCCCGAGCTCTTCGCCGCGCAGATCGAGACCGCAGTTGCCGAGGCGATGGCCGACCCGGCGCTGCCGGCCCGCTTCCGCGCGCTGGGGGCGGAGCCGGCAGCGTCCGGCCGGGCAGCGCTGGCGGCGCGGATCGTGGCGGAGGATGCGCGTTGGGGTGCGCTGATCCGCGAGGTGGGAATCACGCTCGACCGGTGATGCACCCGGGTATGCATGCCGGAAATGGACATGCAGCGATGGCTGCGGCACTGCGACGTCCATGCTATGGCCCCGCCCACAGGATGGACCGCAACCGGGCGGGCTCCGTCAGATGAGGCGTCTACCCATGAACAAGCGCGACCTCCTTCGCGCGTCGGCGCTGGCCGGCGCGAGCCTGACGCTGCCACGCGTTGCCGCCGCACAGGCAGACCGGCCTGGCATCATCGGCGCCAAGGACATCGCCGAGGAAGGCTTCATCTTCGGCCTGCCTATCGTGATGAACTACGCGGTGATGTACGAATTCGCCATCGACCGGGCGAGTTCGCAGTTCAAGGCGCCATTCAACGAAATCTACAACGAGGCGCGCGTCGCGACCTATCAGGACACCGCCGTCGTCACACCGAACAGCGACACGCCCTATTCGATCTGTTGGTTGGATTTGCGTGCCGAGCCGATGGTGCTGTCCATTCCCGCGGTTGATCGCGGCCGCTACCTGTCGGTGCAGGTCATCGACGGCAACACCTACAATGTCGGCTACATGGGCAGCCGCACCACGGGGCCGGGCGCAGCCACCGCCCTGATCGCCCCGCCCGGCTGGCAGGGGGAGGCGCCGGCCGGCGTCACCAAGATCATCCGCTCCACCACGCACTTCGCGCTTGCACTGTTCCGCACGCAGCTTTTCACGGCGGATGACATGCCCAGCGTCACCGCCATCCAGCGGGGCTTCAAGGCGCAGCCTCTCTCGGCCTTCCTGAACCGCGCGGCGCCGGCACCCGCACCGGCAATCAGCTGGCCGCGAGTCGATGCCGATCTCGTGAAGAAGCACTTCTTCGCCTATCTGGACTTTGCGCTGCGCTTCAATCCGCCGCAGCCGAACGAGGCGGATATCCGTGCGAAGCTCGCGCGTATCGGCGTCGGCGCCGGCCCCGGCATGACCGCTGGCGGATCTTCGCTGTTCGACCGGCTGGAGGTCGACCTCGGCCTGTGGGAAGGCAACCGGAAGGTCGAAGCGGCCGTCGCCGCGGCGGGCGTGGACATGAACGATTGGCGCGTGACCGACAACCCTGGCTCGCCCGAGGCCTATAACGGCAACTGGCAGCAGCGCGCCGTGGTCGCCAAGGCGGGCATCTACGCGAATGACACCGCCGAGGCTGCCTATCCCTTCACGCGGAACGACGTGAACGGTAACGCGATCGACTGCAGCAAGGGCAACTACACGATCACCTTCCCGGCTGGGCAGTTGCCGCCGGTCAACGCCTTCTGGTCGGTCACCATGTATGACGGCCACACGCAGTTGCTGATCCAGAACCCGATCAACCGGTACCTGATCAACGCACCGATGCTGCCGAACCTGAAGCGCAACGCGGATGGGTCGGTCACGCTCTACGTCCAGCACGCCTCACCCGGTGCGGAGAAGGAGAGCAACTGGCTGCCGGCGCCGAACGGCACCGCCTACCTGGTCATGCGGCTGTACTGGCCTAAGACGGAGGCGCCGTCCCTGCTGCCCGTCGGCCGGGGTGCGTGGAAGCCGCCGGGGATCGTGCCGGCAAGCTGAGCGAACTTCCACGCCCCGAACCAATTCCCCACGGTGCAGCGGTCCGCTGGCCCTTGGCGGGGTGGTTTGGAGGGGCAGCGCCCCTCCATCCTTCTCCGCCCTTTTGGACATCGAGCCTATGCGGCCAGCCACGCCGCGAGCGCCGCATTCACCGCCTCCGGCGTCTCCATGGTCGGCAAATGCCCAGCATCGGCGAAATGGCGCAGCCGCGCGCCGGGGATCAGCGCGGCCATTTCCGCCGCCAGGATGGGTGGCGTCAGCGCGTCATCTGAACCAACGCCCACCAGCGTCGGCACCGCGATGCGCGGCAGATGCGGGCGGGAATCGATGCGGTGCATGATGGCCTCCTGCTGGCGCAGGAACGCCTCCTTGCCGATGCGCTCGGCCATCTCCATCACCTCGGTCGCCAGCGGGCCATCAAGGCGCGATGGATGGATCAGCGACGGCAGCAGCCGTGGCGTCACGCCGCGGAACTGGCCGGACCGGGACAGCGAGATCAGGCCGCGCCGCCGGCGCTTCTGCTCATCCGTATCGGCGCGCGCGCCGGTGTCGAGCAGGGCGAGCCGGGTCACCCGATCCGGTGCCTGGCGCATGATCTCGAGCGCGACATAGCCGCCCATCGACAGGCCGGCGAGCGCGAAGTGCCCATCCAGCGCGGCCAGGGCCCGCGCGGCCATAGTCTCGATACGGTCATCGAGCGTGAGGTCGGCCACGACCGGTGTGGCAAGCGGCGCGAGGACCGCGACCTGGTCGCGCCACAGCCGCGCGTCGCAGAGCAGGCCGGGCAACAGCAGGATCTGGGGCTTGGCGATCATGCCGTGGCTCTATCGCGACAGGCGCAGCCCGTCCATGCGCCGCGAGGCTCGGAAAACCTTGATCTTCTGCCCGAAGCGGCGCATATCGGCCGCGCTCGTGGACTGGCGGGCCGGATAGCCGGCCCCGGAGTGCGCCCCGCCGGGGCTCGGCCACCCACCGCACATCCCGCTGTCGGCCCCGCTTCGCCGGGCCCATGGAAAAGAGCAACGTTGAACGAGCTTCCCCTTACGGCCGCGGAAGCGGCCGACGCCCCGGCTGAGCCGGCTACCGCCCCCAAGCCCATCCTGGCTGAGGTCGTGACCGAAACCGCGACCGTGAAGGCCGTCCCTGCAGACCCCGCGCCGGACGCTGTCGCAGCGGAGGCCGAGGCTGCGCCGGCCATGGTCGCGCCGGTCGCCGCGCCGCCGTCCGCGGAGGTTCCGGCGGCCCAGGGCGACCTGCTCGCCCTCGCGACCTCACCGGCCGTCGAGATCGCGGCAGCCGTCGCCGATGACGACGACGAGGACGACGTCCCCGAATACTCCGAGGAGGAGGATGAGGAGGAGCAGCGGCCGCGCACGACCTTCGCGGATATCGGCCTGTCGGAGGAACTGCTCCGCGCCGTCGAGGAATCGGGCTACATCCACCCGACGCCGATCCAGGAACATGCGATCCCCTGGGTGATGATGGGCCGCGACGTGCTGGGCTGCGCGCAGACCGGCACGGGCAAGACGGCATCCTTCGTGCTGCCGATGCTCGACATCCTGACCGGCAGCCGGGCCAAGGCGCGCATGCCGCGCTCCCTGATCCTGGAACCGACGCGCGAATTGGCGCTGCAGGTTGCCGAGAATTTCGAGAAGTACGGCAAGTACCTCAAGCTCAATCACGCCCTGCTGATCGGGGGCGAGAGCATGAACGACCAGCGCGACGTGCTCGAGAAGGGCGTCGACGTGCTGATCGCGACGCCCGGCCGGCTGCTCGACCTGTTCGACCGCGGCCGCATCCTGATGGCGGATGTGAAGCTGCTGGTGATCGACGAGGCCGACCGCATGCTGGACATGGGGTTCATCCCCGATGTCGAGCGCATCGTCTCGATGATCCCGAAGATCCGCCAGACGCTGTTCTTCAGCGCCACCATGGCGCCCGAGATCCGGCGCCTCGCGGATGCCTTCCTGTCCAACCCGAAGGAGATCACCGTCTCCGCGCCCGCATCGGTCGCGACGACGATCACCGCGGGGCTGGTGTACGTGCAGCCGCACGACAAGCGGGAAGCGCTGCGGCGGATGATCCGCGTCGAGCAGGTGCAGAACGCGCTGATCTTCTGCAACAAGAAGATCGAGGTGGATATCCTCTACAAGTCGCTGAAGAAGCATCGCTTCAGCGTCGGCGCCCTGCATGGCGACATGGACCAGTCCACCCGCTTCGCCACGCTGAACGCCTTCAAGGCGGGCGAATTGCAGCTCCTGGTGTGTTCGGATGTCGCCGCGCGCGGCATCGACATCGGCGGCCTGTCCCACGTCTTCAACTTCGACGTGCCGTTCCGCGACGAGGACTACGTGCATCGCATCGGCCGCACCGGCCGCGCGGGGCGCGAAGGCCATGCCTACACCATCGCCACCGCCGATGACGCGCGCAATGTCGCGGCGATCGAGAAGCTGACCGGCAAGCCGATCCCGCGCATGACGGTCGAGGGTGTGGACCCGGTGCCGGAGGAGGAGATCGAGGAAGCGCGCAACGCGCCCAAGGGTCGCGGCCGCGGGCGTTCCGCGAGCCCATCCAAGGGTCGTGGTGGCGATCGTCGTGAGGGCGGGCGGTCTTCCACCCGGCGTGACGGCCCGGCGCGCGAACGTGCTCCGCGTGCCCCTGCCGCCCCGCGCGAGCGCGAGGCGAGCGCCGAGGAGGCTCCGCGCCCGCGTCGCGAACGCAGCGAGCGTCCCGAGCGGGCGGAACGTCCCGAGCGGGCGGAACGCCCGGAGCGTGGCGACCGCGCCGAGCGCAGCGCGCGTATCGAACGCGAGACCGCCGAGCCCGCCCGCAGCGAGCGCGAGCCGCGTCGCGAGCGGGAGCGCGACCGTGAGCCGCCGCGCGGCGAGCGCCGCTACCGCCAGGAGGATCTTGGTCCTTCGGTGGTTGGCTTCGGCGATGCGGTGCCAGCCTTCATGCTGATCCCGCTGCCGCGCCCACGGGCCGAGAGGCAGACCGAGGCGCCGGTCGCTGACAACGCGCCCGAGACCGAAGCCGCCTGACACCAGGCCGGGCGTCCTCAGCGCCCGGCCTTTTCCATTGCCTGAGCGCCGGACAGGCACCACCCTGCCGGCCCATTCGCCGGAGGACGCCCCATGAACGTCGTCACCAAGCCCGCCCGCGCGCAGTTCGTCTGGGACGACCCGCTGCTGCTCGACGAAGCGCTCACCGAAGACGAGCGCATGATCCGCGACAGCGCGCGCGACTTCTGCCAGGAGAAGCTGCTGCCGCGCGTGCAGGAAGCCTTCCGCAAGGAACACTTCCACCGCGAGATCATGAACGAGTTCGGCGAGATGGGCTTCCTCGGCGCCACGCTGGACAGCCATGGCTGCGCCGGCGTCGGCTACGTCGCCTACGGCCTGATGGCGCGCGAGGTCGAGCGCGTCGATTCCGGCTATCGCTCGGCCTTTTCGGTGCAGTCCTCGCTGGTGATGTTCCCGATCCACGCCTTCGGGTCGGAGGCGCAGAAGGACAAGTACCTGCCCAAGTTGCGCACCGGCGAATGGGTCGGCTGCTTCGGCCTGACCGAACCCGATGCGGGGTCCGACCCCTCATCCATGCGCACGCGCGCGAAGAAGGTCGATGGCGGCTACATCCTGTCGGGCTCCAAGACCTGGATCACCAATGCGCCGATCGCCGATGTCGCCGTGGTCTGGGCGAAGGATGACGAGGGCGTGCTGCGGGGCTTCGTCCTCGAACGCGGCATGAAGGGGCTGTCCTTCCCGAAGATCGAAGGCAAGTTCTCGCTGCGCGCCTCCGTCACCGGCATGATCATGATGGATGACGTGTTTGTGCCGGAGGAGAACAAGCTGCCCGGCGTGAAGTCCCTCGCCGGCCCGTTCCAGTGCCTCAACCGCGCGCGCTACGGCATCGCCTGGGGTTCGCTGGGCGCTGCCGAGGATTGCTGGCACCGCGCGCGCGACTACACGATGAACCGCAAGATGTTCGGCAAGCCGCTGGCGGCGACGCAGCTCATCCAGAAGAAGCTTGCCGACATGATGACCGAGATCACCCTCGGCCTGCATGCCGTGCTGCGCGTCGGGCGGCTGATGGATGAAGGCAAGGCGGCGCCGGAGATGATCTCCCTGGTGAAGCGCAACAATTGCGGCAAGTCGCTGGATATCGCGCGCGTCGCCCGGGACATGCATGGCGGCAACGGGATCGTCGACGAGTATCACGTGATCCGCCACGTCATGAACCTTGAGACGGTGAACACCTACGAGGGCACGCATGACGTCCATGCGCTGATCCTCGGGCGGGCGCAGACCGGCCTCAACGCCTTCGGCGGCTGAGCGGCGCGTTGGTGGGCGGCGGTACCATGCTGACGGGCCACGATCTGATGACGATCGAACGGACCCTGCAGCTGGCGATCGCGCCCGCCTTCCTGCTGTCGGGCGTCGTCGCGCTGCTGACGCTGCTGACCAACCGGTTGCAGCGCCTGGCGGAACTCCGTGACGCGATGCGCCACGACGGCAACGCGCCGCCGATGGAACGTCGGATCCTGGCGCGGCGGGCGCGGCTGATCTACCGCGCCATCACCTGCACCATCGTCACGTCGGTGCTGCTGTGCGTGCTGGTGATCGCAGGGTTCCTGGAACCGCTGGCGGGTGTCACGGCCGGGACCCATGTCGCCGGGCTGCTCGTCGGCGCGATGCTGATGCTGACCGCGGCGATCTGCTTCTTCCTGGCCGAAGTGCTCGTCAGCGCCAGCAGCCTGCAATTGAACGACGATCTGTAGCGATCGATTGCTGCATCGCAGCATGCCCGATAGGCTGCGTCGTCCAGGAGATCTTCCATGCTGATGCGCCGTCGCTTCGGGGCCACCGCCATGGCGGTGCTCGCCAGCCCCGCCTTTGCCCAATCCGCCTGGCCGCGCCGGCCCGTGCGGCTGCTGGTCGGCTTCGCGCCCGGCGGCTTCTCCGACATCGTCGCCCGCGCGGTCGCCGAGCAATACACGCAGAGCCTCGGCGTCAACGTTGTGGTGGAAAACCGGTCCGGCGCCTCGGGCACCATCGCCACCGACTTTGTCGCCAAGGCACCGGCGGATGGATCGGTGCTGCTGCTCGGCCATTCCACGCCCAATGCCGTGGCCGCCGCGCTGTTCAGCAACCTGCCCTATGACCCGCTCAATGACCTGACGCCGATCGCGCAGATCGCGGTGCATCCGCATCTGCTCGTCGTGCCGGCGGCCTCGCCCTACCAGACCACAGATGCGCTGATCGCCGCGGCGCGGGCGCGGCCGGGCAGCATCTCCTATGCCTCCTCCGGCATCGGGTCGGTGCATCACGTCGCCTGCGCCACGCTCGCGCAGAAGGCAGGGGTCGAGCTGGTGCATGTGCCCTATCGCGGCAGCGCGCCGGCGATGGCGGACCTGCTGGCGGCCCGGGTGGACATGACGATCGACGGCGTATCCGCCGTGGCGGGGCCGATCGGCGACGGCAAGCTGCGCCCGCTCGCCGCCGGCACGCTGGCGCGCATCGACCGCTGGCCCGACATGCCGACGCTGCAGGAACAGGGCTATGGCGAGATCGACGCGATGAGCTGGGTCGGCGTCTTCGGCCCCCCGGGCCTGCCGCCGGCCCTGGTGCAGGCCGCTGCCGCCGCTGCAGATGACGCGCTGGCTTCGGCCACCATGCGCCGCGTGTTGGAGGGCGGCAGTTCCATCCCGTCCACCCGGCGCGGGGCGGAATTCCGCGAATTCGTCGCGCTGGAGATCTCGCGCTACAAGGCGGTCCTGGGGAACAGCCAGATCCCATTGTAGCCAGGATATGTCATGACCGACCTCGTTGAATTGGAGGTCACCGCGCTCGGCGCCGCCGGCGATGGGATCGCAGCTCTGCCCGATCGTACCACCTGTTTCATCCCGCGCGGCCTGCCGGGGGACCGCCTGCGGGTGGCCCTCGGCCCAAGGCGGCGCGACGGGGTGCATGCGCGGCTCACCGAGATCCTCTCGCCTGGCCCCGATCGCGTCACCCCACCCTGCCCGCATTTCGAGGAAGGCTGCGGCGGTTGCGCCGTGCAGCACCTGGCCCCCGCCGCCCAGGCCATCTGGAAGAGGGACCGGCTGCGCGAGGCATTGTCGCGGGGCGGGTATGCCAACGCCGCCGTGGCCGACACCGTCACGACCCCGCCGGGCCGCCGCCGGCGGGCCGACTTCGCCGTGCGGCGCGAACCGGGCGGGATCGCCCTGGGTTTCCACAGGGGCGGTAGCGCCGAGGTGCTCGACCTGCGGAGCTGCGCCGTGCTCGACCCGCGCCTCGCCACGCTGATCGCCCCGCTGCGGGAGATGCTGCGCCGATTGCCCGCATTGCGGCGGGAAGGCTCGGCCGTGGTGAACCTGCTCGATACCGGGCCGGACCTGGTGCTGCGCACGGATGGGCCGCTGTCCTCCACCGATCGGGCGGCGCTGGCGGGTTTCGCGCGGGAGGCAGGCCTGCCGCGCATCGCCTGGGCGCTGAAGGACGGCCCCATCGAGATCGCGGCACAGACCGGGCCGGCGACCATCACCCTGTCCGGAGCCGAACTCGCCCCCGCCCCCGGCGCCTTCCTGCAGGCGAGTCCGGACGGCGAAGCCGCGATCATCGCCGCCGTCCTGGCCGCCCTGCCGGCGAAACTCGCAGGGCGCGGCCGCATCGCCGACCTGCATGCCGGGCTCGGCACGCTGTCGATCCCGCTTGCCGCATGCGGGCGCGTCACCGCCTTCGAAAGCGATGCGGCAGCCGTCACGGCGCTTGCCGCCGCCGCCGGGCGGGCGGGGGTGCCGGTCACCGCGACGCGGCGGGACCTCGATCGCCAGCCACTGACAGTAGCGGAATTGGCGGGCTTCGCGGCGGTGGTGCTCGACCCGCCGCATGCCGGGGCGCAGGAACAGGTGCCGCTGCTGGCGCGCAGCGCGGTGCCGACGGTGGTCTACGTGTCCTGCAACCCGGCGGCGCTGTCACGCGACGCCCGCGCCTTTGCCCAGGCCGGCTGGGCGCTGGCGGCGGCGACGCCGATCGACCAGTTCGTGCATTCGGCGCAGTTGGAGGCGGTGGTGGCGTTCACACGACATGCGAAGGCTGCGCGGCGCTGAAGAACCGGAAGGGGGCGTTGCCCCCTCCGGACCTCCCCCACCAAAGGCCAACGGGCCTTTGGAATGCGGTCACCAGGTGCAGGGCGGATCGTTCGGTGCCGAAGGGTGAATGCCGCTTCGGGCTCGGGGCGAAATCCGGGCACCGCTGCTGACCGTTCCGCCCTGTGCCAAAAACCCGCATTCCAAAGGCCCGTTGGCCTTTGGCGGGGTGGCTTGGAGGGGCGGCGCCCTTCCAATCTTCCAACGTCCCTCAGCGCGGTTCGATACGCGACAAATACAGCGTGGCGACGCGGCGGCGCGCCAGCAGATCCTCGGCGGTGCATGGCTTGGCGAGGGAATCGCCATCGATGAAGCGCAGCGGGAAGCGCGCCGCCAATGTCTCGAGCAAGGCCGGGGCCTCGGCGGTGCGGCTCGCGTCGAAGTCGAGCAGGATTCGAAGGCCCGGGCTGCGATCCATCAGCCCCGCCATGCCGGCGATCACGAGATGGGCGTGGGTGGCGATGCCGATGCGCAGGAAATCCACGCTGCCGGGTTCGATGTCCTCGAGTGCCTTGGCCGGTGCGTGGCACCAGGCGCGGCCGGCCTCGGTCGTGAAGGCGCCGGCGAACTGGCCATCCGCCGGGCCCACCAGCAGTGCAGGCACGCGCAGCGTCTCATGCGGGCCATCGGCCACCGCCAGGCGTTCGGTCGCGATGGTGCCGGCGAGCCCGTTCAACAGGACGTTGCGGCGCAGCAGCCAGTGCAGCCACGGATTGGCCTCCAGAGCGACAACCCGGCCCTCGCTGCCGACCAGGTCGGCCAGCACCAGGCTCCAGTAGCCGTAGATGGCGCCGACATCATAGGCGGTTTCCCCGCGCGCGACGTTGCGGCAGACGAATTCCGTCACCCAATACTGCCAGTAGCCATCCAGCAGCAGATGCGGCGCGATGCCCGCATCCGTCGCGTCGGTGAACATCTTGAAGCGGCCGAGCGCGCGGCACAGCACCGACCCATCCGGCAGCGATACGGTCTGGGTGCGGTCGCGGATCAGCGCCTCGATCTCGCGGCGGTTGCCGGTGCGCAGCAATTCCTCGAGCGTCGCGATGTCGCGGCGGCCGACCTCGGCGCGCACGGCCTCCATGGTCGCCCGCATCAAGGCCAGTTCGCCGCGGATCCGGAACAACTCCTCATGGGTGCCGTGGACCGCCTCGCGGCTCTGGCGCGGGGCGGTGGCAAACAGCCATGCAAGGAAGCGCGGCACGATGCCCGCACGGGGGGCATAGGTCGGCTCGGTCACGACGGGCGGGTTGTCCTTCGGCACCGGCTATCCTTGGAGCTTATCGACTGCGTGGTCTGCCCTGCCGGAAAATCCCATCCCCGGCACCGGCTGGCAACCCATTGCGAAAGGATTACATGGCTTGATTGATCGCCATGGACGACCATCCTCAATATGTGTTCCACCGGAGGATGACAGCACCATGGCCTTGAATCGTCGTCACGCGCTTTTTGCCGCCAGCGGGCTGGTCGCCGCGCCAATGCTGTTGCATCCGGCCGCCGTCCGGGCCCAGGTGGCGCCCGCCGCGGCAGGCCAGTCGCCCGGTTTCTATCGCTTCCGCGTCGGGGCCTTGGTGGTGACCACCGTCCATGACGGCTTCTTCGCCCGGCCGCTGGAAGGGTTCGTGCGCAACGCCCCGCTGGCCGAAGTGCAGGCCGCCGCATCCGAGGCCGTTCTGCCGACCGACCGGACCGACATACCGTTCACCATCACCTTCGTGCAGCGCGGCGACACGCTCATCGTCTTCGATACCGGCAACGGCGTGACGCCAGCAGGCGCCACCGCGGGGCGGATGATCGCCAACATGGCCGCCGCCGGCATCGACCCGGCCCGGGTGACCCATGTCGTGTTCAGCCACTTCCATGGCGACCATGTGAACGGCTTGCTGAACGGCGAGGGCGCGCGCGCCTTCCCCAACGCCCAGATCCTGGTGCCCGCCCAGGAATGGGCGTGGTGGACCGATGCCGGCAACACGACGCGCAGCCCGGAAGGCCAGCGCGGCAATTTCGCGAATGTCGCGCGCCGTTTCGGCCCCTATCAGGGCAGCGTGACGCCGTTCCAGGCAGGGGCGGAGGTGCTGCCGGGCATCACCGCCATCGCGGCGCCGGGCCATACACCAGGCCACACTGTCTTCCGCATCGCCGATGGCAGCGCCCAGATGATGTTCGTGGCGGATGTGACCAATCGGCCTGAAATCATGATGGCGCATCCCGACTGGCAGATCGTCTTCGACTTCGACGGCGACATGGCGGCGGCAACCCGGCGGCGGGTGCTCGACATGGCGGCGACCGACCGCATCCGCGTCACCGGTTACCACTTCCCCTTCCCGGCCAATGGGTATGTGGCACGCGCCGGCAATGGGTTCCGCTTCGTCCCGGCCGATTGGTCCTCCGCCGTCTGACAGCTTTGCTTGCATTCGGGCGGATCGACGCAAACTATCGATCCGCCTGAAGCAGGTAGGGGAGAATTTCACGATGCCGACATCCCGACGCGCCGCGATCGGCGCCGCCGCGGTCCTTGTTGCGCCCGCGCTGTTTCAGGTTCGAAATGTTGTGGCGCAAGGTATCAGCCCGCCCGAGATTGGCCCGGCCTTCCACCGCTTCCAGGTGGGGGCGCTGCGGGTAACGGTGGTGACGGACGGGTCCAACGTCCGCCCCGACGTCACCCGGGGCCTGGTGGTGAACGCATCGCCGGAGCAGGTGAGCGGCGCGATGAGCGCGGCCGGGATCGCCGGCCCGGCCATGCGCAACCCCTTCAACGTCACCTTCGTCGAGACGCCGCGCGGGCTGGTCGCCTTCGATGTCGGCACTGGCGGCACCGGCGCGCAGACCGGCGCGCTGCATGCGAATATGCGCGCCGCGGGGCTCGACCCCGCGCAGGTGGTGCTGATCCTGCACACCCATTTCCATGGCGACCACATCGGCGGCCTCGCCACCAATGACGGCACCGCGATCTACCCGCAGGCGGCGGTGGCGGTGCCGGAACGCGAATGGACCTTCTGGACCGATGCCGGGGAGGAATCGCGTGCCGCCGAAGGGCGCCGCCCCGGCTTCGCGCTGGTCCGCCGGCGCTTCGCCCCCTATGCGCAGCGGCTCACCCGCTTCGCCCCCGGCGCCGAGGTGGCACCCGGCATCCACGCGATCGCGACGCCGGGTCACAGCCCGGGGCACAGTTCCTTCCTGATTGCCGATGGCAACCGGCAGGCGCTGGTGATCGGTGATGCCGTCGCCACCCCAGCCTTCTTCATGGCGAATCCAGAATGGACTCCGGCGTTCGACATGGATGCGACCCTGGCGGTGGACACGCGCAAGCGCCTGCTCGACCGGGCGGCGAGCGAAGGCATGCCGGTGATCGGGTATCATTTCGACATGCCGGCGACGGGCCGTGTCGAGCGCGCCGGCAGCGGCTTTCGCCTGGTGCCTGCCACGGGCTGAGGCCAACAGGACGATGTGGCGGATGACGGGGCCGCGCGGCTAGGTTGAGTGGACAGGAGGATCCCCCGATGTCCCTCACCCGCCTGACTGCCCCGATCGTGGTCGCGGCCGGCCTGCTGGGCCTGGCCGCCCCGGCCCTCGCCGATTCCATCGATGGCCATTGGTGCACCGATGCCGGCATGCGCTTGTCGATCGCCGGGCCAAGCATCACGACCCCCGGCGGGGTGCGGATGCAGGGCGACTATGGCCGCCACGACTTCGCCTACACCGCCCCAGCCAGCGATCCGGGCGGCGGCGGGCGCGTGACCATGCGCCTGCAGGGCGAACACCTGATGCGGGTAGACGGCCCCGGCCTGGAGCCGATGTGGCGCCGCTGCGGGCCGCCCACGAGCTGAAGCCGTCCGGTCGCGGCTTCGGGGGGGCGAAACCACATCGTCCCGGACCCGCGCCGGCTTCGCGGGACCTCGATACGCAGCGTCTGCCATCGGCCATGGAGCGCGACCTGTTCCATCCTGGCCAGCCGCGTCGCCCGAACGGCCGGAGCCGATCACGGCAGGCTTTACCCCGCGCGCCGCGTGGAGGTGCTCGCTCAGCCAACCGGTCGGAGCGGCCCGCATGTGCGCGGCCGAACACAGCCCGCTCGACGGCCGTGCCGCCCGCAGGATCGGAGCCATGGTCCGTCCAATGGTCATCAGGGCCGCCCTTCTTCGCTTGCGCCTGTGCGGGCGACCTCATCGGCGCTGCGGCGGCGCTTGACGTCACTCGCTTCCCGGATTTAATGACTGTCCAGTCAGTCAATAATTGGCACCCATGCCAACCCCGCCCCGCTCCCGCCAGCGCCGCAAGGACGCCCGCCCGGCCGAATTGCTCGACGCCGCCCTCGACACCTTCCGGGAGAAGGGTTTCGCCGGCACGCGCATGGAGGACATCGCGACCCGCGCCGGCGTTTCCAAGGGCACGATCTACCTCTACTTCCCGTCCAAGGAGGCGGTCTTCGAGGCGCTGGTCCGCACCAACCTGCTGCCCGTGATCGAGCGCATCCAGGCGGCCATGGCCGTCGAGAAGGGCTCGGCCGCCGCGCAGCTGCGCCTGCTCGTCGGGGCATTCGCCCGGGCAACGGCGGATGCGCGCCTGATCGCCCTGCCGAGGCTGGTCCTCGCCGAAGCCGGCAATTTCCCGGACATGGCGCGGTTCTATCGGCAGGAGGTGGTCGGCCGCGGCCTCGCGCTGGTCGCCGGCATCCTGGACCAGGGCGTGGCGGCCGGTGAGTTCCGCGCGCTCGATAGTCAGATCACGGCGCGGCTGTTCCTCGCGCCGATGGTGCTCAGCGCGCTGTGGCGGGCGACCTTCGCCGCCGTGGAAGACGCCCCATTGCCGGCCGAGGCGGTGCTCGGCCAGCATATCGACCTGTTCCTGCGCGCCATCGCCGCGGAGCCAACGCCATGAAGCGCCACGTCTGGGTCCTCACCGCGCTGATCCTGGCGGGCTGCGACAAGCCGCCCGAGTTGGGCACCTTCCAAGGCTATGTCGATGCCGACTACCTGCGCATCGCAGCACCAGAGGCCGGCTGGCTGACCGCCGTGCCGGTGGTCAATGGTGCGACGGTCGATACCGGCGCCCCGCTGTTCACCCTGGATGACGCGCTGCAACGTGCGGCCGTGGCGCAGGCCCGCGCCACGCTGGGCCGCGCCGAGAGCGATCTCGCCGACCTGCTCAAGGGCGCACGGCCGGAGGAGATCGCCTCGATCGAGGCGCAGCTCGCGGAAGCGGAGGCCACGCTGGAACTCGCCCGCCAGCAACTGGCGCGGCAGGAGCAGCTGGCCCGCACCCGCGTCGCCTCCGAGCAGACGCTCGACCAGGCGCGCGCGGCGGCGGAGCAGGCCGAAGCGCGGCGCAATCGCATCCAGGCAGACCTCGCCACCGCCCGGCTGCCGGCGCGCGCCGACCGCATCGCCTCCGCCCGCGCTGCCGTCGAGGCCGCGCGTGCCGCGCTTGAACAGGCCGAATGGCACCTCACCCAGCGCAGCGTCGCGAGCCCCGCCGCCGGCCGCGTGGACGACGTGGTGCGGCGCACCGGCGAATGGGTGCCGGGCAGCGGCACGGTCATCAGCCTGCTGCCGCAGAACGCGACCAAGGTGGTGTTCTACGTGCCTGAGGCGCAGCGCAACGCGGTGCGGCTGGGCGATACGGTGGCGGTCGAATGCAGCGGCTGCCCGGCCAACCTGACCGCACGCGTCAGCCGCCTGGCGATGGATGCCGAATACACCCCGCCCGTCATCTATAGCCGGGAGACCCGCGCGAAGCTGGTCTGGCGCACCGAGGCGCTGCTCGCGCCCATCCCCGGCGCGCCGGCTCCGGGCCAGCCGGTGAGCGTGCGCGCCCGGCCATGACCGCGCCGGTCATCTCCGTGCGCGGCCTGACCAAGCGCTACGGCGACAAGGTGGTGGTGGATGATTTCGACCTCGATGTCGAACGCGGGCAGATCCACGGCTTCCTCGGCCCCAATGGCAGCGGCAAGACGACGACCATCCGCATGCTGTGCGGGCTGCTGGTGCCCGATGGCGGCAGCGGCACCTGCCTCGGCCACGACATCCTGACGCAATCCTGGGAGATCAAGCAGCACGTCGGCTACATGACGCAGCGCTTCAGCCTCTATGAGGACCTGACGATCCGCGAGAATCTCGACTTCGTCGCGCGGCTGTACGGGCTGGAGGGTCGGCGGGTGGTGGTGGATGCGGCGCTCGAACGGCTCGGACTCGCCTCGCGCAGCGGGCAATTGGCCGGCACGCTGTCGGGCGGGTGGAAGCAACGGCTCGCACTCGCCGCCTGCGTGCTGCACAGGCCGGACCTGCTGCTGCTCGACGAACCCACGGCCGGCGTCGACCCCAAGGCGCGGCGGGAATTCTGGGACGAGATCCACGCGCTCGCCGAAGGCGGCATGACCGTGCTGGTCAGCACCCACTACATGGATGAGGCGGAACGCTGCCACCGCATCGCCTATCTCGCCTATGGCAAGCTGCTCGCCGTCGGCTCGGTGGCGGAGGTGGTGGAGACCTCGGGCCTGTCCACCTGGCATGTCAGCGGGCCGGAACGGCGGATCGGCGCGCTGGCGCGCGAATTGGCCGGCAAGCCGGGTGTCGAGATGGTCGCCCCCTTCGGCGCGACGCTGCATGTCAGTGGCCCGGATGCGGCGGCGCTGGCCGCCGCGATCACCCCCTTCCGCGGCGAGGCGGCACTGGAGTGGAGCGCGTCCGAACCCTCGCTGGAGGATGCCTTCATCCACCTGATGGCGGGGGCGCAGCCATGAACGGCCGCCGCTTCGCCTGGCATCGCCTGGTCGCCGTGGTGGTGAAGGAATTCATCCAGATGCGGCGGGACCGGCTGACCTTCGCCATGATGGTCGGCATCCCGATCATCCAGCTGATGCTATTCGGCTACGCCATCAACGCCGATCCGCGCAACCTGCCGATGGCGGTGCTCAGCCAGGACAACAGCCCCTTCGGGCGGGCCATCGTCGCCGGGCTGCAGACCAGCACGTATTTCCGCGTGACCGTCATCGCGCAGGATGCGGCGGAGGTCGATCGCCTGCTGGCGCGCGGCGCGGTGCAGTTCGCCGTGGAAATCCCCCCCGGCTTCGGGCGCAACCTGATGCGCGGGGATCGCCCGGCACTGCTGGTGATGGCCGATGCGACCGACCCCGCGGCGACCGGCAATGCGGTCGGCGCGCTGGAGCGCATCATCGATAGCGCCCTCGCGCCGCTGCTCGACGGGTCCCTGGCCAGCCTGCAGCGCGGCCCCGGCGCCGTCGATCTGCGCGTGCAGCGCCGCTACAACCCCGAGGGCATCACCCAGTACAACATCGTGCCCGGGCTGATGGGCACCATCCTGACCATGACCATGATCATCATGACCGCGCTCGCCATGACGCGCGAACGCGAGCGCGGCACGATGGAGAACCTGCTGGCGATGCCGGTGCGCCCCGCCGAGGTGATGTTCGGCAAGCTCGCGCCCTTCATCCTGGTCGGCGGCGTGCAGGTGGCGGTGATCCTGTCGGCCGCGACGCTGGTGTTCGGCGTGCCGATGGTGGGGCAGCCCGGCGTACTGGCGGTAGGGCTGCTGGTGTTCATCGTGGCGAACCTGGCGGTGGGTTTCCTGTTCTCGACGGTCGCCCGCAACCAGCTTCAAGCGATGCAGATGAGCTTCTTCTTCTTCCTGCCCTCGATCCTGATGTCGGGCTTCATGTTCCCCTTCCGTGGCATGCCGGGCTGGGCGCAGGCGCTGGGTGAGGCGCTGCCGCTGACGCATTTCCTGCGGGTGGTGCGCGGCGTGATGCTAAAGGGGAACAGCCTGGCCGATAGTTGGGTCGATATCTGGCCGATGCTGGTGTTCCTGGCCGTCGTATCGGTGCTGGCACTGGCGCGGTATCGGCAGACGCTGGATTGATGTCCGCCTTTCGATGACCTCCGAGGTCATCGTCTCAGCCTGCGGCGTCGCTATCCTGGTCACCGTGCGGATGGGGATAGCGGGACATGAGCGTCGCCTACGTGATCGGCTTCAACGTGCGGCCACAACAGCGGGCTCGCTTCATGCGGCTATTGACCGGCGTGCTGGATGCCATGCGCGAGGAGGCGATGTTCGTCTCCGCCACGCTGCATGCGGATCCGCAGAACCCGGACCGCTTCCTGCTGCATGAGATCTGGCGTGACCACCAGGACGTGCTGGATGTGCAGCTGGCTCGCACCTACCGGCAGGCCTGGCATGAGGCGCTGCCGGAGTTGCTGGACGGCCCGCGCGACGTGTCGATCTGGACGCCGATCCGCTCGGACCGGCGCGACTGATCAGACGTGGAAGGATTCGCCGCAGCCGCAGCGGCCCTTCTCGTTCGGATTGGTGAAGGTGAAGCCGGCGGTCATCGCCTTCACCTCGTAGTCCATCACCGTGCCGATCAGGAACAGCGTCGCCTTGCGGTCGATCAGGACGGTCACGTCCTTGTCCTTGATGACTTCATCGCTCGGCGCCGCTTCATCGGTCCAGGACAGGTCGTAGGACAGGCCGGAACAGCCCTTGGTCTTGACGGCGATGCGCAGCAGCTTGCCGTGCTCGCCCTTGGCATACAGCGCACGCAGGCGATCGGCCGCGCCATCGGTCAGCGTCATCAGCGGCGGCAGGGCGCGGCGGGCGCGCGGGGCTTCGATGGAGGTGTTCATCTGCGGCCTCAGTACATGTTCAGCGCGAGACGGGCATCCTCGCTCATGCGGGATTGATCCCAGGGCGGATCCCACACGACCTCGACCTGCACGTCGGAGACGCCGTCCACGGCACGGACGACTTCCTCCACCTGGCTCGGCAGTTCCTGGGCGGAGGGGCAGGCCGGCGTGGTCAGCGTCATCTCGACCTTGACCGTGCCGTCATCGGCAATCTCGATCGCGTAGATCAGGCCGAGCTGGTAAATGTCGACCGGGATCTCCGGATCGTAGACGGTGGAGATGGCGGCGATGACGGCGTCCTCGCTGATCTTCGGCGCGGGCGGCTTCACCTCCCCGTCCGGCGTCCAGGCGGCGCGGGTCTCGGGTGGCGTGTTCATGGTGGCGTCTTCACTCACTGCTCGCCTCCTTGGTCCCGTCGAGCGCGGCATTCAGCGTATGCCAGGCCAGCGTCACGCACTTCACCCGAACCGGTGCGTTGTGAATCTTCTCGAAAGGCGCAAAGCGCTCCAGGTCCTCTTGGAGACCCCCTTCGCAATGCGGGCACTGACCGGTCATCACGTACGTGCGAACTTTGTCGCTCAGCTCCCGCGCTTCTGTGAATGACTTCCCCTTCAACACCTCGGTCATCAAAGAAGCACTCGCGAGCGAGTGCATGCAGCCATTCCCAACGAACGCCGCATCGCAAATACGCCGCTGGCCATCAGTCTTTAGGTACAGAGCGATCCGATCCCCGCACATCGGATTATCGCCACGGGCGGCGAGGTCAGCATCATCAATTTTCCGGCGGTTCCGCGGGCGGCCACCGTGGTCTTTCACTATTTCGCCATACAACTCAGTGACGTCGCCGAAGAAGTCACTCATCGGAAGAACTCCCGTGCTTCGGTCAGCGCCTGGCTGAGCAGGTCGATCTCGTCCTTCGTCGTGTAAAGGCCGAAGGAAGCGCGCGTTGTGCCATTCTCGAGCCCGAAACGGGTGTGCAGGGGTTCGGCGCAATGACGGCCGGCACGCACGGCGATGCCGGCGCGATCCAGCAACGTCGCAAGGTCATGTGGATGCACGGTGTCCAGCGCAAAGGCAAAGACACCACCGCGATCCTGCGCGTGGCCAAGCAGCGTTAAGCCAGGCACTTGGGCGAGGCGCGTCGTCGCGTGGTCGACCAGGCTGCGTTCATGCGCCTCGATCGCCGGCATGCCGATGGCAGTGACGTAGTCGATCGCGGCGTGCAGGCCGACCGCCTCGATGATCGCGGGCGTGCCGGCCTCGAACTTCGCGGGCGGTGGCGCCCAGGTCGATTGCTCGAAGGTGACGGAGGCGATCATGTCGCCGCCGCCCAGGAAGGGCGGCATGCGATCGAGATGGTCCAGCTTTGCCCACAGCACGCCGATCCCGGTGGGGCCGTACAGCTTGTGGCCAGTGAAGCAGTAGAAGTCGCAGCCGATCGCCCGCACGTCCACGCGCCGATGCACCGCGGCCTGTGAGCCATCCAGCAGCACTTTCGCACCATGGGCATGCGCCATGGCAACGATGCGTTCGACCGGCGTGACGGTGCCAAGCACGTTCGACATATGCGCGATGGCCACCAGGCCGACCTTGCCATCGGCAAGCTTCGCCTCAAGGTCGTCCATATCGAGTTCGCCGCTGTCGGTCACGCGGCAGACACGCAGTTCGTTGCCGCGGTCGTCGCGCAGCATCTGCCACGGCACGATGTTGGCGTGGTGCTCCAGTTCGGAGATCAGCACCGCCTGCCCGGGCTTCATCACGCCGCGACCCCAGCAATGGGCGATCAGGTTCATCGCCTCCGTGCTGTTCTTCGTGAAGACGATCTCGCGCGCATCGCCGGCATTGATGAAGCGCGCCGTCGCTTCGCGCGCCGCTTCATAGGAGTTCGTCGCCAGTTCAGACAGGCGATAGGCGCCGCGATGGACATTCGCGTAGGCCGTTTCCATGCAACGGACCATGGCGTCGATCACGACGCGCGGCTTCTGCGCGCTCGCGCCGGAATCGAGGAAGACCAGCGGACGCCCGCGCGCCTGCGGCTGCGACAGGATCGGGAAATCCTGCCGGATGCGCACGACGTCGAAGGGGACGGGCGCCAGCGTGTCCATCACGCGGCCACCCCCTGGCGCGACCACCAGGCATCGAGCGCGCGGGTCAGCGCCCCACGCAGGGTTTCATCCGTCACGGTCTCCACCGCCTCATGCAGGAAGGCCTCGACCAGCATGGCCTTGGCCTGGGATTCCGGAATGCCACGGGCGCGCAGGTAGAACAGGCTGTCGGCATCGAGCGCACCGACCGTCGCGCCATGGCTGCACTTCACGTCGTCGGCATAGATCTCAAGCTGCGGCTTGCTGTCGATCTCGGCATCCTCGGACAGCAGCAACGCCTGGTTCATCTGGTAGCCGTCGGTCTTCTGTGCTTCCCGGCGCACCAGAATCTTGCCCTGGAAGACACCGCGGGCGCGGCCGGCCAGCACCGTCTTGTAGGTCTGCCGGCTGGCGCAATCGGGGGCGGCGTGGTCCAGCGCCGTGGTGGTGTCCACATGCTGGCCATCGGCGGCCATCTGCGCGCCGTTCATGTGGCAGGCGGCCTTTGGGCCGGTCAGCGCGGCATGGATCTCGTTGCGCGTCAGCCGCGCGCCGGCGGCGACGGTGAAGTTGTCGTAGGTGCCGCCCGCGCCGATCGTCGCGTAGATGGTGGACAGGTGGAAGACGGTCGCTTCCTCCTGCAGCATGCGACCATGGGTCAGCGTCGCGCCCTCGGCGACCTCGATCTCGAAGACCGGATTGTGCAGGCACTGGCCGCGGCCCGTTGCCGTCTCGATCAACGTCAGCGACGCGCCGGCACCAAGGCGGATCAGATGGCGCGGATGGAAGGCAAACGGACGGCCCGGATCGATGGCGATGGAGACGAGTTCCAGCAACCCAGCATCCACACCGTCCGGCACGTCGAGAAACAGGCCGTCCTCAAACAGCATGGTGTTCAGGGCGGCGAGCGGTTCGCTTTCCGGCTTGGCCAGGGTGCCAAGATGCGGTTCGGCCTCGTTCAGGTTCTGCGCCAGGCCGAGCGCGCGGCACTGCAGCCCGTCCAGCGTGGACAGGTCCGCGCGAAAGCGGCCATCGACGAAGATGGCGCGATGCGGGGCATTGGCGACCGGCAGCGCCAGCGCGCCTTCGACCATCGTCAGGGGCTCGGCGAAATGCGCCTGCGCGACGGCGCCGAGGTCGGTGTATTTCCACTGCTCGACACGGCGGGTCGGGAAGCCGCGCGCGGCGAAATGCACGGCGGCATCGGCGCGCAGCGTGTTCAGCCAAGGCTTGCGGGCGCCGGGCAAATGGTCCTTCAGCCCTTCGTAGCGGGCGAGGAAGCCCGCGGCACCAGTGGGCACCGCCGCCGTCATGCCGCGGCCTGGACGGACGCGTAGCCCTGCGCCTCCAGCTCCCTCGCCAGGTCCGGCCCGCCGGATTTCACGATGCGGCCCTGCATCAGCACATGCACGCGGTCCGGCACGATGTAGTCGAGCAGCCGCTGGTAATGGGTGATGACCAGCGCCGAGAAGCCCGGCCCGCGCATCGCGTTCACGCCATCCGAGACGATCTTCAGCGCATCGATGTCGAGCCCGGAATCCGTCTCGTCGAGGATCGCCATGGAAGGCTGCAGCATGGCCATCTGCAGGATCTCGTTGCGCTTCTTCTCGCCGCCGGAGAAACCGACATTGACGCCGCGCTTCAGCATGTCCTCGGGCATCGACAGCGCCTTCATCCGCTCGCGCGCCACCTTGAGGAACTGCATGGCGTCGAGCTCGCTCTCGCCGCGCCCCTTGCGGATGGCGTTGAGCGCGGTGCGCAGGAAGGTCGCATTGCCCACGCCGGGCAACTCCACCGGATACTGGAAGGCGAGGAACAGGCCGGCGGCCGCACGTTCCTCGGGTTCCATCGCCAGGATGTCCACGCCGTTCAGCGTCGCGGAGCCGGCCGTGACCTCATAGCCCTCACGGCCTGACAGGACGTAGGACAGCGTCGACTTGCCCGACCCGTTCGGGCCCATGATGGCATGCACTTCGCCGGTCGGCACTTCGAGGTCGATCCCCTTGAGGATCTCCTTGCCGTCGATTTCGGCGGTCAGTCCTTCGATCTTCAGCATGGTCAGCCCACGGACCCTTCAAGAGAAATCTGCAACAGCTTCTGCGCTTCCACCGCGAATTCCATCGGCAGTTCCTTGAGAACCTCGCGACAGAACCCATTGACGATCAGCCCCACCGCCTCTTCCTGCGTCAGCCCGCGCTGGCGGCAGTAGAACAGCTGGTCCTCGGCGATGCGGCTGGTGGTCGCTTCGTGTTCCACCTTGGCGGAGACGCAGCGGTTCTCGATGTAGGGCACGGTATGCGCGCCACACAGGTCACCGATCAACAGGCTGTCGCACTGGGTGAAGTTGCGTGCGCCCGTCGCCTTCGCGCCGATGCGCACCAGGCCGCGATAAGTGTTCTGCCCGTGTCCCGCGCTGATGCCCTTCGACACGATGGTCGACTTGGTGCGCGGCCCGATATGGAACATCTTCGTGCCGGTATCGGCCTGCTGGTAGTTGTTGGTGATGGCGACGGAGTAGAACTCGCCCACCGAATCCTCTCCCTGGAGGATGCAGGACGGGTACTTCCAGGTGATCGCCGAGCCCGTCTCCACCTGCGTCCAGGAAATCTTGGACCTCGCGCCGCGGCAGGCCCCGCGCTTGGTGACGAAGTTGTAGATGCCACCCTTGCCCTCGGCATCGCCAGGGTACCAGTTCTGCACCGTGGAATACTTGATCGTCGCATCATCCATCGCGACCAGCTCGACCACCGCCGCGTGAAGCTGGTTCTCGTCGCGCATCGGGGCCGTGCAGCCCTCCAGGTACGACACATGCGAACCGGCGTCGGCGATGATCAGCGTGCGCTCGAACTGCCCGGTGGATTTCGCATTGATGCGGAAATAGGTGGACAGTTCCATCGGGCAGCGCACGCCCTTGGGGATGTAGACGAAGGACCCATCGGTGAAGACGGCACTGTTCAGCGCGGCGTAGAAATTGTCGCCCTGCGGCACCACGGAACCGAGGTATTTCTTCACCAGATCGGGGTGCTCCTGCACCGCCTCGCTGATCGAGCAGAAGATGATGCCTTCCTTGCCCAGCCGCTCCTTGTAGGACGTGGCGACGGAGACGCTGTCGAACACCGCATCCACCGCGATCGGCATGCGCCCGGCAGCCGGCGTGCTGCCCGCGCCCTCGACCCCGGCCAGGATCTCCTGTTCACGAAGCGGAATACCGAGCTTAGCGTAGGTCTTCAGCAATTCCGGATCGACCTCGTCGAGCGACTTCGGCCCGACCTTCTCCTTCGGCGCGGCGTAGTAGTAGCTGTCCTGGTAGTCGATCGGCGGATACTTCACCGCGGCCCAGCGCGGCTCCTCCATCGTCTTCCACACGGCGAAGGCGCGCAGGCGCCATTCGAGCAGCCATTCAGGTTCGTTCTTCTTGGCGCTGATGAAGCGGACGATGTCCTCGTTCAACCCCTTGGGGGCGAACTCCATCTCGATATCGGTCTCGAAGCCCCACTTGTAGGTGGACTCCGTGACGGACTGGACGGTTTCGATCGTCTCGGTGACGGCGGGCATTGGTGTTCTCCGTCCTACTCGGCGGCAACGTAAGGCATGTGCCGCTCCGCGGCGGGTTCAGGGTGGGCCACGATGGCCGGCGCGCCCGCAAGGTCGGCAATGGAAATGCCGGACAGCGCCCGGCGGATGGCATCGTTCACGGGGTCCCACCGGCCGCGCACGGGGCAACGGTCTTCCGCATCGCAAAAGCCGGCGGCATTGTCCACGCAGGCCGTCAGCGCGATGGGGCCGTCTATCGCCGTGATCACCTCGGTCAATGGCATCTCGGTGAGTGGACGCGTCAGGCGATAGCCGCCCAGGGCACCGCGCCGCCCTTCGACCAGCCCGGCATGGGACAGGGTCTTCAGGACCTTCGACACGGTCGGCTCGCCCAGCCCGGTGGCAGCGGCGAGGCCCGGGGCCGTCAGCACTCCCCCCTCCTCGGCTTCTTCCAGCCTGGTCAGCACCACCACGGCGTAGTCGGTGAGTTTCGACAGCCGGAGCACGGCCGTTGCCCTCCTGAAATAGGACCCATTTGGTCCGGATTGCAGATGCGCTCGGGGGCCACCGAAGTCAAGGCGCCTGGACGGACCGGCTTGCCGCCCGCATCCTGCACGTCGAACCTTGGGACAAGCAGCATGCCGACGATCCGGACCGATGATGGCGTGGACCTCCATTATGAGGAGGCCGGGTCCGGCATCCCGATGGTCTTCGTGCATGAATTCGCCGGCGACAGCCGGTCCTGGGAGCCGCAGATGCGGTTCTTCGCCCGGCGCTACCGCTGCATCGCCTTCAATGCGCGCGGCTATCCGCCTTCCGCCGTGCCGTCCGATCCGCGCGCCTATTCGCAGGATCGCGCGACGGATGACATCGCCGCGGTGATCAAGGGGCTGGACCTGGCACCCGCGCATGTCGTCGGGCTGTCGATGGGTGCCTTCGCAACGCTGCATCTGGGGCTGCGGCATCCGGGGCTCGCGCGCAGCCTGGTTGCCGCCGGCGTCGGCTATGGCGCCGCACCGGGCAAGCGCGACCAATTCCGCGCCGAGACGGATGGCGCCATCGCCCGCATCCGTGCCGAGACCATGGCAGAATTCGGCAAGACCTACAGCCGCGGCCCGACGCGCCTGGTGTTCGAGGAAACCGACCCGCGCGGCTACGCCGAATTCCAGACACAGCTCCGCGAGCATTCGACCGAGGGTTCTGCCCTGACCATGCAGGGCGTGCAGCGCGAGCGTCCGTCGCTGTTCGACCTTGCCGATGGCTTCGCCGCCTACACCACGCCGACGCTGGTCATCGCCGGTGACGAGGACGACCCCACCCTGGAACCGGCGCTGTATCTGAAGCGCACCATCCCCACCAGCGCGCTGCTGGTGATGCCCAAGGCGGGGCACACGATGAACCTGGAGCACCCGGACGCCTTCAACCGGGCAGTGCTGGATTTCGTGACGCAGGTGGATGCCGGGGCGTGGCGCCGGCGCATTCCGGAAAGCCAAAGCGGGTCGATCATCGCGGCGAAGCCGTAGCGCCGGGCGTTGCGGCGCCGGCATGCGCCGCATCAGGTCTTCCGCTTCATCCCCTCATGGCTCGCCACGAAGCCGAGGGATTCGTAGAAGCGCTTCGCATCGCCGCGGGATTTGTCGGTTGTCAGTTGCACCAGCCGGCAGCCGCGCGCGCGGCATTGTTCCATGACCCAGTCCATCATCTGCCGACCGAGGCCACTACCGCGCTGGTCGGCGGCGATGCGGACGCTCTCGACCTGCCCGCGCCAGGCACCGCGATGGGAGATGCCGGGGATGAAGGTGAGTTGCAGGCAGCCGACCAGCCGCCCGCCCACCTCCGCCACCGCCAGCAGCTGATTGGTATCCGCCGCGATGGCGGCGAAAGCCGCGTCATAGGCGGGATCGCCAGGATTTTCGCGGGCCGCGCCCAGCACGTCATCGGCGAGCAGCGCGACGATGGCCGGGACATCGGCCGCCGTGGCTGCGCGGAAGACAGCCCCGCTCATGCGTAGAGGTCCCCACGGGTCGGCGGCATGCCGGACGCGCCGCGCGCCCGCTTCGTCGCGACGGTCTGGAAGATGCCGATGGTGCCGCGCTCGAAGCCCAGGCAGACGCCGGCCAGATAGAGCAGCCACAGCCGGGTCTTGGCGGCACCCACCTCGGCTTCGGCGGCTTCGCGATTGGCGAACAGGCGTTCGGTCCACAGCCGGCAGGTGCGGCCGTAATGCTCGCGCCAGCCTTCCACGTCATGCACCTCGAAGCCGCCGGCCTCCAGCGCATCGACCGTGCCGCCGATGTGGTCCAGCTCGCTGCCCGGGAAGACATAGTTGATGATGGCGCTGTATTCCGGGCGCTTCTTGCGGAAGTCGCGCTCGGTCTTCTTCATCGGCCGGGTGATGGCGTGGTGCAGGTAGATGCCGCGTGGGCGCAGCAGGGTGCGGATCTGCTGGAAGTAGCCGGCGCGATTCTCCAGCCCGACATGCTCGAACATGCCGATCGAGGCGATCTTGTCGAACTCGACGTCGGACAGGTCACGGAAGTCGCGCAACTCGATCGTCACGCGGTCCTGCAATCCCAGCCGCTTCACCTTCTCCACCGCGAAATCATGCTGCGCCTGGGACAGCGTCACGCCATGGGCGCGCACGCCGTGATGCTGCGCGGCATGGCAGACCAGCCCGCCCCAGCCGCAGCCGATGTCCAGCATGTGCTCGCCGGGCTTCAGCCGCAGCTTGCGGCAGATCATCTCCAGCTTGGCCTTCTGCGCCGTGACGATGTCGGCCTGCCAATCCGGGAAGTAGGCGCAGGAATAGACCATCTCGGGGTCGAGGAAGAGCGCATAGAAGTCGTTCGACAAGTCGTAGTGGAACTGCACCAGCGCCTTGTCGTCGCGCCCTTGCGCCAGTTTCGCCGCCTGGGCCCCGCCATAGGCATGCCCCGCGCCGCCGCTGCCCGGCCCGAACAGGAAGGGCAGCAGCGTGCGCGCAGCGAGCAGCTTGTTCAGCCGCCGGCCGATGCCGCGCGTGGAACCGCCACCCAGCCGCGCCGAGAGGTCGAGCAGCGTGCCGCCCTCAAGGTCCACCGCCCCTTCGGCGATCAGCTCGACCACCGTGGTCAGGCGCGGCCGGCGGACCAGTCGCGTCAGCGCGGCCGGCGTCGCGATGGACAGCACGAGGTCGCTCCGCGCCGACGGCGCAAGCGCGACCAGCCCCCCATCCCACAGCCGCACCGACAGGTCGATCGGTGCGACTTCGGCGATATGGGCAGCAAACCGCCGCAGCGCAGCGAGCCGGCGATCCTCCGCCATCGCGATCAGATCCGCACGCGGTCCGGCGCGACCCAGCGCATCGGGTCGGCCCAGATCACGTCGGCGGTGGTGACCGGCCGGTCCAGCCGGTTCATTCCGCGCAGCTGGTCGATCGCCAGCTGGATATTCGCCACGCTGTCGGGCGTGAGGTTCATGCGGTAGCCGACCTTGGTCATCAGCTCCGCGACCAGGGCGCGATCCTGGCGCAGGAAGCGCGCCACCTGGCGAACCGCTTCCTCGCGGTTGGAATCGAGGAAGTCGCTCGCCTGGATGAGCGCGCGCATCAGCCGCTCGGTGACGGGACGGTTTTCCGTCGCCCAGGCCTTGTTCATGTAGATGTAGTTGCGGACGATCTGGATCGACTCGTTGTTGACCAGGATATGGGTGTTGGGGATGGCGCGCTGGGCGCGGGTCGGCCAGGGTTCCCACACGGCGAAGGCGTCGATGTTGCCGCGCTCAAGGGCTGCGACCATTTCCGGCGCCTCGACATTGACGATGGTGTAGTCGGCCGGGTTCAGGTTCAGCTTGGCGACGACGGACAGCCAAAAGGTCTCGGACCCGGTGCCGCGTGCGACGCCGACGCGCTTGCCCTTCAGCTCCTCCATGGTGGTGATGTTGCGCCCCAGCACGCTGATCCAGCGCAGCAGGGCCACGCCCTCGGCCACCGCCACCACATTGGAGTCGCGTACATTGGCCGAGACGCCGGCCTGTTCCGCGCCATAGGCGGAGGCGATCTGGTTGCCGATCAGGAAGGCGACCATCGCCGAGCCGGACGGCCCGGTATTGACCGTGACGTCAAGCCCGTTGCGCTCGAAGAACCCGCCTTCCTTGGCAACGTAGAAGGCGGCGAAGGACGGATCCACGCCGGTGGCGATGGTGAGGCGCGTCGGCGCCTGCCCGGCGGCGGGCAGCACATACGCGCCTGCGGCCGCGGCCGGCAGTGCCAGGATGGAGCGGCGGTTCATTGCGGTTCTCCCCAGTTGGTCGGTCGATGATGCCATGCCGAAGGCATGCTCAGACGGTGGCATTGAACCGCCCGGCGAAGATGCGGATGAGGAAGCGGAACACCCGGTCGGTGGCGAAGCCGAGCAGCCCGAGCGCCACCAGCGCGACGAAGATGTCCTCGATCTGCATGAACAATCGCGCATCCCACAGCAGCTTGCCCAGCCCGTCATTGGACGCGATCAGTTCCGCTGCCACGATGGTGACGAAGGCATTGGCCATCGCGAGCCGCATGCCGGTCAGGATGTAGGGCACGGTGGCCGGCAGCGCCACCAGGGCGAAGATCTGCAGTCGCGACGCGCCAAGGCACTGCGCTGCGCGGATCTTGTCCCGCCCCACCGCGCCGACGCCCGCCGCCGTGCTGATGACCACGACGAAGACGGTGGTGTAGGCGATCAGGAAGATCTTGCTCTCCTCGCCGATGCCGAACCAGATCACCGCGACGGTGATCATCGCGACGGCGGGGATGAAGCGGAAGAATTCCGTCCACGGCTCCAGCAGCCAGCGCACGATGCGGAAGGATCCGATGGCGAGGCCTATGGGAATGCCGATTGCCGAGCCCAGCAGGAAACCCTGCATGATGCGCCGCATCGACGCGACGATCTGTTCCTGCAGGATGTTGTCCTCGATCAGCACGATGGCCCGGTCCAGCACGGGGCCGGGCGGCGGGAACAGCACGGATTTCACCAGCAGCGTCGCCGCCAGGTGCCAGACCAGGAACAGCAGCGCGAAGCCGGCGACATAGCCGGCGACGGTTGCGAGGCGGCCTTCAATGCGCACCGTGGATCTCATCATGGATCAGGGCGTGGACACTGCGGAAGGCCGCCATGAAGGCATCCGAGGTGCGTTCGCGCGGAAATGGCAGATCGACCGGCACCACTGCCTTCAGCGTGCCGCCGGGGCCGCGCTTCATCACGCCGACGCGCGTCGCCAGCGCCACGGCTTCCTCGATGTCATGGGTGATGAACAGCACGGTCTTGCGGGTCTCCGCCCAGATGCGCGACAGCTCGCCCTGCAGCACGGCCCGCGTCATCGCGTCCAGCGCGCCGAAGGGTTCGTCCATCAGCAGCATGCGCGGGTCGTTGGCCAGGGCACGGGCGATCTGGATGCGCTGCTTCATGCCGCCCGAGAGCTCCGACGGGTGCTTCGCCCCCTGTCCGGTCAGACCGACCATGTGCAGGTAGTGTTCCGCCTTGGCACGGCGATCCCGGCGGCCCAGGCCGCGCAGGCGCAGCCCAAAGCCTATGTTGTCGAGCGCGGTCAGCCAGTCATACAGGCTGTCATGGCCCTGGAAGACCACGCCCCGATCGGCGCCGGGGCGTTCGACCGGGGCGCCGTCCAGCAGGATGCGCCCGGCCGTGGGCTGCTCGAATCCCGCCACCATGTTCAGCACCGTGGTCTTGCCGCAGCCCGACGTGCCGAGCAGGCAGAAGAACTCGCCATCGGCGAGGTCGAGCGAGAAATCGCGCACCGCCTCCCACGCGCCGGTCCGGCCACGATAGGTCTTGCCCACGCCTTGCAGCGATACCAGCGACACGACAGCCCCTTTTGCCCGACCCGCCCATGTTAGGGCCGGCCGGCATCCGGGCAACCCGGCTTCACGGCCCGCGGGGGCGGGTCTAGAAGGTTAGGAGGCTAAGGACCTAGGAGGGAACGCCGTTATGCCGAACATGCTCGAGGGCAAGGTCGCGATCGTCACGGGGGCCGGCAACGGCATCGGGCGCGAGATCGCGATCATGATGGCCGGCCAGGGGGCCAAGGTCATCATCAACGACGTCGGCGCCTCGGTGTCGGGTGAAGGCCAGGATGCGACGCCGGCCCAGCAGACCAAGGCGATCATCACGCAGAACGGCGGCTCGGCGGAGATTTCCCCCGACAGCGTCGCGACCTGGGCCTCCGCGCAGAAGATCGTGCAGGCCGCGATGGATCATTTCGGCCGTATCGACATCGTCGTGAACAATGCCGGCATCCTGCGCGACCAGATCTTCCACCGCATGACGCCCGAGGAATGGGACGCGGTGATCGCCGTCCACCTCAACGGGTCCTTCTATGTCTCCCGCGCCGCGGCGACGCATTACCGCGCGCAGCAGTCCGGCGCCTATGTCCACATGTCCTCGACCTCCGGCCTGATCGGCAATTTCGGGCAGGCGAACTACTCGGCGGCGAAGCTCGGCATCGCAGGGCTGTCGAAGTCCATCGCGCTCGACATGTCGCGTTTCGGCGTGCGCTCGAACTGCATCGCGCCCTTCGCCTGGTCGCGCATGACCGGCACCATCCCGGCGGAGACGCCGGAGCAGAAGCGCCGCGTCGAGCGCATCATGCAGATGACGCCCGACAAGAACGCGCCGCTCGCGGTGTTCCTGGCCTCCGATGCGGCGAAGGACGTGACCGGGCAGATCTTCTCCCCGCGCATGAACGAACTGTTCGTCTACAGCCAGATCCGGCCGGTCAAGTCGGTGCATCGTTCGGAAGGCTGGACGCCGGAGGCGATCGCGGAATACGCGCTACCGTCCTTGTCGCAGGCCTTCTCGAAGCTCGAGCGGTCGGGCGACGTGTTCTCCTGGGATCCGATCTGAGGGATCGCGGTCCATTTCATGGTCCGCCGAAGCCGTTGTCTGCCGCAATCGCCGGCGCGCGCATCCGCGCGCTTGGCTGATCGTGCCCTCAAGCGCCGGGCGCGCGCATTCGCGCGCTTGGCTGGCGCGCCATGCACCGGCGCACTTGCGACGGCGGTCGGTTGGGGCGCGGTCGCGCTGTGCGCTCCCGGCCCGATGCCCCGCATCGGGCCGCAGGGGCGCATTGACGGGTCGTGCCTGTGACTGCCCGGTGGGCCATGGCGCTGGCGTTCTGCGCCATCGCCTGGCCTGCCGCGTCACAGGACGCCTTCGTGACCGTCAGGCCGTCGGCGGCCGGGAACGTCCCACCGGTGGTGCTGGACGCAGTCCAGCGCATGCCACCGACCGCCGCGCTGGAGGCACCGCTGCGCGACGCCGCCTGCGTATTCGCCCCGGTCGCGCGGCATCTCGACCGGCTGCCCGCCGCCACCCCCTGGGTGCGCCCCGATGCCGTGGTGGTGTTCGGCGGCCTTCCGGGCCTCGCACCGGGCAGCCGCGCCGCGGTGCTGCGCCCGACGCGCGAATTGCTGGCCCGGGCCGCGACGCGCGACCGCATCGCCGAGGGTGGCATCACCCTGCACGACATCGACCTGGACCTGCTGCCGGCCGATGCACCAACACCCGCCTTCCTTGCCATCCATGTCGCCCCGCCCGCGCAGCCCCCAGAAGGCTGTGTCGCCCAGGGGCCGCGCTGAACCGGACCGATCCATGACCGCCCTGGCCCCTGCCCTGCTCAATCCCCGCCGCATCGCGCTGGTCGGCGCTTCCGCCGACGCCACGCGGCTGACGGCGCGCGCGCAGGTCTATCTGCGCAAGCACGGCTTTGATGGGGATCTGTATCCGGTGAACCCGCGCGCCGAGACGATCCTCGGCGAGAAATCCTACCCGTCGATCGCCGCCATCCCGGGCCCGGTCGACCTGGCCTATCTGCTGCTGGCGACCGAGCATGTCGAAGGCGTCATCAACGATGTCGCCGCCAAGGGCATCCCGGTCGCCTGCATCCTGGCGGATGGCTTCGCCGAGGCCGGGCCCGAAGGCATCGCACGGCAGGAACGCCTGCTGGCCACGGCGAAGTCTGCCGGGGTGCGCATCCTCGGGCCTAATTCGATGGGGCTGATCAACCTGAACGCGCGCACCGCCTGTTCGGTGAATGCGGCGCTGGAGGCGGAAAGCCTGCCCGCCGGGCGCCTTGCGTTGGTGTCGCAGTCCGGCTCGATGCTGGGTGCCATCATGGCACGCGGGGCGGCGCGGGGCCTCGGCTTCTCCCATCTGATCAGCACCGGCAACGAGGCCGACCTGACGGCCAGCGAGATCGCCGGGCTGCTGGTGGATGATCCGCAGGTGGATGCCATCCTACTGTTCCTCGAAGCCATCCGCCGCGCCGACCTCCTGGAGGAGGCCGCGCGGCGCGCGCATGCCGCCGGCAAGCCGATCATCGCCTACAAGCTCGGCCGGTCATCCTTCGGGGCGGAACTCGCCAACAGCCACACGGGCGCGCTGGCAGGATCCGATGCCGCCGCCGACGCCTTCTTTCGCGCCAACGGCATCGCCCGTGTCACGATGATCGAGGCGCTGCTGGAAGCACCCGCCCTGTTCATCGGCCGCAAGCCGATCGCAGCACCCAAGCGCGCCGTGTCGGTGATGACGACGACCGGCGGCGGCGGGGCGATGGCCGTCGACGCACTCGGCGTCGCAGGCATCGAGACGCGCGCGCCCAACGAGACGGCCGTGGCGGGCCTGAAGGCCGCCGGCCTGCCGCATCACGGCCGGATGATCGACGTGACGCTGGCGGGGACGCGGGCGGACAAGGTGCAGGCGGCGCTGACCGCGCTGGCGGCCGATCCGGATACGGACCTCGCATTGTCGGTGGTCGGATCGTCGGCGCAGTTCCGGCCGCATGACGCGGTCGCCGGCATCCTGGGCGCGGCGAAATCCGGGGTCGGCAAGCCGATCGCCGCCTTCCTGGTGCCGCAGGCGGATGTGTCCCTGCGCATGCTGGGCGAGGCCGGCATCCCCGCCTTCCGGACGCCGGAATCCTGCGCCGACGTGATCCGCGCCTTCTTCGACTGGCAGGCGCCGCGCGCCGTGCCTGTGGCGGCGGCCGTCGTGCACAGCCTGCCGGCGCGGCCGGATGAAGCGGATGCCCGCGCGCTTTTCGCCGCGCTCGGACTGCCCGGCGCAACCGCCGTGATGGCGACGCCGGAGGCGGTGCCGGAGGGCATGCGCTACCCGGTCGCATTGAAGATCCTCTCCCCCGACCTCGCCCACAAGACGGAGGTCGGCGGGGTGATGCTGAACATCCCCGATGCTGTCGCGCTGAGGACGGCGGCGACGGAGATGCTGGCCCGCGTGACGGCGAAGGCCCCGCAGGCGACCATCACGGGCTTCCTGGTGCAGCCGATGGCCAAGGGTCTTGCCGAGGCCATCCTCGGCTTCCGCCGCGACCCCGAAACCGGCCCCATCGTGCTGGTGGGCGCCGGTGGCGTTATGGCGGAACTGCATCACGACATCGCCTTGCGGTCCGCCCCGGTCAGCGAGGCTGAGGCCCGCGTCATGATCGAGGAGGTGAAGGGGCTGAAGCCGCTCGCCGGCTGGCGCGGGCTGCCGAAAGGCGACCTCGATGCGCTGACCAGGGCGATCGTGGCCGTATCGCGCCTCGCCGCGGTGGCGGAGGTTGCGGAAGCCGAGATCAACCCGCTGATCATCCATGCCGAGGGCCAGGGCGTGACCGTCGCCGATGCCTGGGTGGTGCGGGCCTGAACGGAAGCGCAGGATACGCCGATGACACCCGCCGACCTGATCCGCGCGCGCTACGGCGCCCTGCCCTTTGACCCCCCGGCGGAGATCCCGCCGGCCCTGGCCGCCCTGCTCGACCGCCGGGTGACGCGGCGCTACCGGGCGGAAGGCGTCGCCGACCCGCTGCTCGACACCGTGCTGGCGGCGGCACAGTCGGCGCCGTCGAAATCCGACCTGCAGCAATTCTCCATCATCGTCACGCGCGACGCGGCGAAGATCGCGAAGGTGGCCGACTGGATCGGCACCATGCCATGGATCAAGGACGCGCCGGTGCTGCTGCTGTTCTGCGGCGACATGCGGCGCGGCCAGCAGGCCTGCGCGCGGCACGGTCGGGCGCATGCGAACAACAACATGGATACCTTCCTCAACACCGCGGTCGATGCGGCGCTGGCGATGGGCATGGCGATCGCCGCCGCCGATGCGGCGGGGCTGGGGACCTGCCCGATTTCCTATGTCCGCAGCCATATCGAAAAGGTCGGTCCGATCTTTGGCCTGCCGGAGGGTGTCTATCCCGTCGCCGGCCTCACGCTCGGCTGGCCGGAAGCGCGCAATGAGCCGACGCCGCGCCTGCCACCTTCCGTCGTCATCCATCGCGAGACCTATGACGATAGCGACCTGCCCGCAGCGTTGACGGCCTATGACGCGCTGCGCCCGAAGCAGAAGCCGCGCTATCCGGAGATCCATGGCGCCGCCCCGGAAGGCTGCACCTGGTCGGAGAATTCGGCGCGGCAATTGTCGGTGCCGGAACGCTTCGGCTTCCGCGCCTGGTTGCGGCTGCGGGGCTTCGCGCTTGACTGACCCGAAGGCGGACAATCCCGGCGGCGCCGATGCGGAAGGCCATGCGCGCCGTATTGTCCGCCCGCGCGACGCCGCCAGCCTGATCGTCTGGCGCGTCGGCCCGCAGGGCCCGGAAGTGCTCATGGGCCAGCGCCACGCCAAGCACCGCTTCATGCCGGATGTGATGGTATTCCCAGGCGGGCGGGTGGACCCCGACGATCATCGCCAGCCTGCAGTCAAGGAACTGCTGCCCGCGACACGCGGCATGCTGGAACGCCGCGCGACGCCGGCGCGGGCGCGCGCCATTGGCATCGCCGCCGTCCGCGAATTGTTCGAGGAGACGGGGCTCGTGCTCGGGGAGCGGCGCGGCGACGATGTCGCGGCCGATCTCGGCGCGCTGCACTATGTCTGCCGCGCGGTCACGCCGGGCGGACGGCCGATCCGCTTCAATGCCCGCTTCCTGTGCGCTCCGGCCGAGGCGGTGCATGGCGAGATCGCCGGTTCGGGGGAGTTGGAACGCCTGGGCTGGTTCACGCCCGAACAGGCGCATCGCCATCGCGTGGCGGACATCACCGGCAAGGTTCTGCTGGAATTCCTCGACTGGCTTGAGATGTCGCCACGCAGGCGCGCGTCACGGGCGCTGATCGTGTTCCGGGGCATGGACAACCGGCACCTGGAACGGTGAGGCGCATGGTCTGATCGGGACGAACCAGAGGGGCGTTGCCGCAGACGTGCCGGGACAGGATCGCGGTGCGTAAACCGGATTGGGCTTCGCCCCCTCCGCACCCCCCCACCAAAGGCATGGAGTGTGATTGGTTCACATTCGTCCACCAATCCCGCTCCGCCCTATTGTTTGGCCGCCCTACTCGGGCTTCCGGTGCATTCGCACCCTACGGTCATCATGATCCAAGGTCGTTGGAAACCTCCACTTCATACCAGGTGCGATGCGCGGTCCCAGCCATGACGATTGCCTTGGGCATGACAGCCGGATCCGGGCATTGATGCTGCCCGCGCCGCTCGGCGCCAAGTCCCCGCGGTCCAGGGGGCCGTAGCCCCCTGGCGGGGTGGTCTGGAGGGGCGGCGCCCCTCCATCCCTTCCCATCACACCCTGCCGCACACCGCGCGCCGGTGCCGCGCCACCACCTCATCCCGCAGCGCGATGCCGAGCCCCGGCTCATCGCGCACCGCGAGCATGCCGTCGCGCACATCCAGTTCCGGCGCGCGATCCACATAGGCGAAGTGATCCGGGTGCCGGAACGGATACAGTTCCTGGATCAGCACGCTCGGCAATGACGCGCTGAGTTGCAGCCCGGCGGCATTCAGCACCGGCCCGCCGCAGATATGCGGCGCGACACGGACGTTGAACGCCTCGGCCATCGCCGCGATCTTCTTCGTCTCCAGTATGCCGCCGGTATTGCCGAGGTCCGGCTGCGCGATATCCACCGCCTCATGCTCGAACAGCTGGCGGAAGCCGTAGCGGCTGGTGACGCGCTCGCCTGCCGCGATCGGCATCGGGACGTTGTCGCGGACGCGGCGGATGCCGGCCGGATCCATGGCGTCGGAGGGTTCCTCGAGGAACAGGATGTCGTGCTCGGCGAAGCGATGGGCGAGGCGGATCATGTCGCCCGGCGTCACCTCCCCGCTCACGTCCAGCATCAGCTCCACATCGGGCCCGATGGCGCGGCGCACGGCCGCGACGCGCGCCACGGCGAGGTCGGCGTCGGCACGTTCCAGATGGCGGCCGGAGACGTGGCGCACGGTGGTGAAATCGTCCCCTGCCGACTTGGGATTGGCGAGCGGATACATCTTCAGCGCCGTCCAGCCCTGGTCGATGACGCGGCGGGCGGCGTCGGCGAATTCGTCCGCGCTGCGGGCGGTGAAGGACCAGCCGTTGCAGTAGGTCCGCAGCGTGTCGCGGCACTTGCCGCCGATCAGCTCATAGACCGGCAGACCCAGCGCCTTGCCCTTGATGTCGAGCAACGCGGTCTCGATCGCCGAGATCGCGGCATAGGTGACCGACCCGCCGCCCTTGGCCCAGAAGGAATGGTCGTACATTTCCTGCCACAGATGCTCGACCGCGAAGGGGTCCTGGCCGAGGATCAGGTGGTTCACCAGGTCCTCGATCATGCCGGCCGCGCCCAGCGCGCCGATGGCGAAGCCGACAGCCGCTTCTCCCACGCCGGTGACGCCGGCATCGGTGTGCAGGCGCAGGACAGGCTGGCGTTGTGCGCCGGCGGGGACGACGAAGACCTCCGCGCCAGTGATCCTGAGGCCGCTCATCGCGCGCGCCCCGCTGCACGCCGGCGGCGCGCCAGTATCCATGCCGCCGCAAGGGTCAGCCGGTCGCGGCCAGTTATCATCGTCGATCTCCGGAGGGCTTCGATCGACGCCATTGGTCGCGCCGGTCCCGACGCTGTCAAATCAGGGGGGCTGATTCAGCGCGGATGGCCGGCCTCATGATCGCGTCGCGGTTCCATCAACATCAGCCCGGCGAGGATAAGCGCGCCGCCGCCTAACGCCAGCACCGCCGCGGCGGCCAGCGGCGCCGTGACATCGCCGAGCAGCAGCACGACGAGCAGCAGGTTTCCGAGGAAGCCGGCTCCGATCAGCAAGGCGGGGATGAATGGCATTGGCGTCGCTCCGTTCATGACGGAATAAAACTGCCCGCGGCGGCGGCAGAAGGTCCCTCAGAGGGCAACTTCATGGCAGTGCCCGCATGGACAGCAGGGCAGCCATCTGAAAATGTGCCGCCGGAAACCGAGTTCAGAGGAGGCTTCCCAATGCGCAGGCTTATCGCCGCCGCCCTGCTGTCCGTCGCCGCCGCCGCCCCCGCCTTCGCGCAGGGCCAGCCGCCGCTGCGCTGCGGCGTGGACGGCACCTTCGCGCCGCACGCCTTTCCGAACCTCCAGGGCGGCGTGCAGGGCTTCCAGATCGACCTGTTCCGTGAGGTCGCGCGCCGCATGGGCCGGGAGATCGTGATCGACAGCGCGTCCTTCTCGGGCCTGATCCCGGCGCTCAATGCCGGGCGCTACGACTTCCTCTGCGCACCGACCACGGTGACGCCGGAACGCGCCCAGGCGCTGCTGTTCACCGAAGGCTACCTGTGGACCGAGCTGCAATTCGGCATCCGCCGCGGCACGCCGCCGATCCGTTCCGAGGAGGACCTCCGCGGCAAGACGATCAGCGTGAACAAGGGCACGCCGTATGAGCAGTGGGTCAACAACAACCGGGAACGGCTGAACCTGACGCTGCTCGCCTTCGACAGCCAGGCCGATGCGGCGCAGGCGGTGATCCAGGGCCGCGCCTATGCGAACCTGTCGGGCAACACGGTGGTGCGGTACTCGGCGTCGCGCACGCCGCAATACGTCGCGGACTACGTGCTGCCTGGCACGCGCTTCCACTGGGGCACGCCGTTCCGCCAGGATTCCGGCGCGCTGCGCAACCAGGTCGAGGACGTCATCGTCTGCATGAAGCGCGACGGCACCGTGGCACGGCTGTCCGAGCGCTGGTTCGGCTCGGCCCCCGGCCCGGACCAGGCGGAGCGGATCGAGTTCCCCGGCTATGGCGTGCCGGACCTGCCCGGCTTCGACCCGACCCCGCAGAACCCGACCTGCGGGTGATGCCGACCCCGATCGTCGAGGCGCGGGCGATCCACAAGCATTTCGGGCATCTGCATGTCCTGAAGGGTGTGGATCTGCAGGTGGCCGAGAAGGAACTGGTGTTCCTGATCGGCCCCTCGGGGTCGGGCAAATCGACGCTGCTGCGCTGCCTGAACCGGCTGGAGGACCCGTCCTCCGGCTCAGTGGTGGTGGACGGCATCGACATGTTGGATGCCAAGACCGACATCAACAAGGCGCGCCAGCGCATCGGCATGGTGTTCCAGTCCTTCAACCTGTATCCGCACATGACGGCGCTGGGGAATGTCGCCCTCGCGCTGCGCAAGGTGCAAGGCATGGGCCGCGCGGAGGCCGAGGCGAAGGCGGCCCGGGCGCTGGACCGCGTACATTTGGGCGACCGCGCCGACCACTATCCGCTGCAATTGTCGGGCGGGCAGCAGCAGCGCGTGGCGATCGCGCGCGCCATAGCACTCGAACCCCGTGTCATGCTGTTCGACGAACCGACCAGCGCGCTCGACCCCGAACTGGTGGGTGGCGTGCTGGCGGTGATGCGCGAATTGCGCGAGGACGGCATGACCATGGTCGTGGTCAGCCACGAGATGGGCTTCGCCAAGGCGGCGGCCGACCGCGTGGTGTTCATGGCGGACGGCGTGATCGTAGAGGAAGGCATCCCCGGGGAGATCTTCGCCGATCCGAAGCATGACCGCACCCGCGCCTTCATCTCCCAGATCGAGCGGCACTGATGCCGCGCCATGCCTGCGAAGGCGAGGCGCTGCGCCTCACATCAGGTGTCGAGGCCGTTGCACTCCTGCGCCGGGCGGGTGAAGGCGAACCAGCCCTGCGGGCCGCGCAGGCAGCCATTGGTCCAATTGCCCTCGATGACGCGGCCGCGCAGCACCAGTCGCCCGCGGCCATTCGGGTGGGACATCAGCCAGCCCCCGTCATACACGATGCCCGCGGCGGGGATCTCGACCCGGCCGGAGACGAAATGGTCGTCGCGGAAGGTGCCTTGCTGCATCACCCGCACTTCCTTCCCGGCGGTGATGGTCAGCCGTCCTGCGCCCTCATTCTTGCCGCGCCGCATGGCGCCTTCGTAGATCATCGCGCGTTCGCGGCCGTCCTCGCGCCAGGTGACCACGCCGCGGCCTTCGCCTTCCGCCGGGCCGTCCGGGCAGGGGCCGGTCCAGGATGCAGTCAGATCCACCGCCTGGCCGCCGATGCCGCTCGCCCACAGCCAGCACCCTTCCGCACCGTCGCTGACGAAGCCGCCGCGCCCGCCCGGCACCAGCCGCTCGGCGTCCGGCGGCGGGCCGGCGGCGGCACACAGCAGCGCGATCGCGGCAAGGGTCGTGGTCTTCCATGGCAGCATCCGGCGCATCCCTTCTTCGGGTCGTCGTCGCATCATAGCGCAGGCTGGCACGGATGGCGCACCCCATGACCAGTTGGGACCGCTTCACCGACAGCTTCTTCAACGCCCGCGTCATGGCGCAATACCTGCCCAAGATCATCGAGGGCTTCTGGCTGACCGTGATGCTCGCGCTGTGCATCATCGCGGCGGGGCTGGCACTGGGGCTGCTGCTGGCGCTGCTGCGCGCCTTCGGCATCCGGCCGCTGAACTGGCTGATCATCTTCACGGTGGATCTGTTCCGCGCCCTGCCGCCGCTGGTCATCATCGTGCTGCTGTTCTTCGGCCTGCCCAATGCGGGGATCGAACTGTCTGGCTTCGTCGCCGCCTGGCTGGCGTTGACCCTGGTGCTGATGGCCTTCTCCGAGGAGATCTTCTGGGCCGGCATCACCTCCGTCGCGAAGGGGCAGTGGGAAGCGGCACGCTCGACCGGGCTCGGCTTCGTGCAGACGCTGACCTATGTCGTGCTGCCGCAGGCGCTGCGCATCACCATCCCGCCGCTGACCAACCGCACCATCGCCATCACCAAGGGCACGGCGCTCGCTTCCGTGGTGGCGGTGCCGGACATATTGGGCGCGGCGAATGCGGGGGTGTCGTTTTCCTTCAACCCGTCGCCGCTGACGCTCGGCGCCATCGCCTATCTGGTGCTGTTCCTGCCCGTCGTCGTGCTCGGCCGTTGGATCGAGACGCGCTTCGCGTGGAAGCGATAGCGCGCCATGGACATGTTCCTCGACACCTTCTTCAACTGGCAGATTGTCACCGAAGCCTGGCCGATCCTGTGGCAGGGGCTGAAGGCAACGCTGCTGCTATCGCTGCTGGTGGTCCCGCTAGGCATCGCCGGCGGCATCGTCATCGCCGTGCTGTCCACCATCCGCAGCCCGTGGGTGAAGTGGCCGTTGCGCGTCTGGGTGGATACCTTCCGCGCCCTGCCGCCGCTGGTGCTGCTGATCTTCATCTTCGCCGGCCTGCCCTTCATCGGCGTCGATGTCGGCCCTTGGGGGGCGGTGGCGATCGGCTTCCTGCTCAACACCGGGTCGTATTACGGGGAGATCCTGCGCGCGGGCATCGAGAGCGTACCGCGCGGCCAGCTCGAAGCCGCACGCTCCACCGGCCTCACCCGCGGCCAGACCATGGCCTATGTCGTGCTGCCCCAGGCCGTGCGGAATGTGCTGCCGGACCTGATCTCCAACACGCTGGAGGTGGTGAAGCTCACCTCGATCGCCTCGGTCGTCGCGTTGCCGGAATTGCTGTTCCAGGCACGCCAGGCGCAGTCCGTCACCTACAACGCCACGCCGATCATGGCGGCTGCCGTGGTTTATTTCATCCTGCTCTGGCCCGTGGTGCGCGTGCTGTCGCGGCTGGAGAACCGGCAACTGGCGGGCCGCCGCTGATCGCGCGATGATGCACCGACCGCGCCGGCAGAGCGCGGCCGCCCCATCGTCCAGGACATGCCGCCATGACCATCACCATCCGGCGCCGGCCGCTTCTCGCCGCGCTCGCCGCCCTCCCCGCGCCCGCCTTCGCGCAGGGCGCCGCCCGCCCCGTCACCATCATCGTCCCCTTCGCCCCCGGCGGCAGCACCGACATCGTCACCCGTCTGCTCGCCGAGCGCATGACCACGCTGCTCAACCAGACCGTGCAGGTGGAAAATCGCCCCGGCGCCAACACCGTGATCGGTGCGGAATACGTCGCGCGCGCCCGGCCCGACGGGCTGACGCTGCTGATGGCCGCCGGCACCACGCTCACCATCAACCCGGTCATCGTGCCGAACCTGCCCTACAAGGTGGACGATTTCGCGCCCGTGATGCTGGCGACGACATTCCCGTTCGGCATCATCACCAGGCTGAACGGCGGACCGGTCGACGTGCCCGCCTGGGTGGCGGCGGCCAAGGCGCGGCCGGGGATCATGACCTACGGCACCAACGGGCCGACGACCCTGACCAACGTCGCCATGCTGATGGTGATGGAACGGCTCGGCATCACCATGCAGGACGTGACCTATCGCGGTGATTCCGCGCAGCTCGCAGCCTTCCTGGCCGGCGATCTCGACATGCTGATCGTCGCCGGCGGCACCGCGCAGCCCGTCCATCGCAACAACCAGGGCCGGCTGATCGCCTGGACCAGTGCTCGCAAGGTCGAGTCCACGCCCGAGGTGCCCTCCATCGCCGAATTCGCACCGGGACTCGACGTGCTGTCCTGGTTCGGCATGCTCGCCCCGGCCCGCACGCCCGCCGATGCAGTGCAGCGGTTGAACGCGGCGGCGAACGAGGCCCTTCAGGATGCGCGCATCCGGGAACGGCTGACCACCGAAGGGCAGTTCCTCGCCGGCGGGACGCCGGATGATTTCGCGACCTTCCTGAAGCGGTCCGACGATCAGTGGCGGCCGATCCTGCAAAGGCTGGATGTGCCGCGGTAGGAAGAAAGGGCGGGGGAGAGAACTCCCCCGTACCCCCTCCTTTTTCTGGCTGTCACCAGGGCAGGAACCGCCCGGCAGCCGGAGCCCATTCAGCCGATGGCGTAAACGTCGTAGGTCGGGCCCGACGGCGGGCGCTGGCCGACGCCAACCGCGATGATCGAATTCATCCAGGCGAATTCCTCCGACCCCGTCTCGAAGCGAATGGCCGTGCGGAAGTAATATTCCGAGGGATCGGTCGGCTGGCCGCTGTTCATGCGCGCCAGCACCTCGGCCGGACCATGGCGCACGCCGGTGTAGTGCATGTACACGATGGCGCCCGAGGTCGATTTCAACGTCAGCCGCACATCCATATGCGCCGTGCCGTCGGGGAAGACGCGCAGCCAGTCGGCGGCGGTGCCGGGCACCAGCTCACCGGTGAAACGCGGGCCCTCGGCAGTCCCGCCCGTTACCGGGATGATGCGCAGCTCGCCATTGGTCGCCGTGCCGGCCATCTGCGGCGCACCGGCCGACAGCGCGAGGCGGAACAGGAACTCGGATTGCAGCGGCAAGGTCGTCACGGCGTTCTCCCCATCGGATGATGGCGGGAGAATGCCCGCGCTTCAGCGCTGCCGCCAGGGCAGCCCGTCCGCCTTCCAACCGGCGACATGGCCGCGATGGCCGTCGCCGTCCACTGGCCCCTCGAAGCCATCGGCGACGTTGAAGGCGTGCGGGAAACCGGCGGCCTGCGCGGCCTGGCCGGCGGCCAGCGACCGCGCGCCCGACCGGCAGATGAAGAAGATCTTGTGCAGCGGGGTCAGCCCCGCCTTGTGCAACTGGTCGGCGAAATGCCCATTCACCTGCATGGTCGGATAGACCTGCCACGGGATCAGCACCGGCTGCTTGCCGATGGCGGCGAGGTCCGGCAGCCCGACGAAATTCCATTCCGCGTCGGTGCGCACATCCACCAGCGCGCATTGCGGATCCTCGGAGAGGAACTGCCAGGTCTCCTTGGGGCCGATATCCGGAACGCCTGCCACGATGCGGCTCCTTGCGACTCAATCATGCTCCAAAAGTGGTACGGCGCCGCAGCAAGGGCAAGCACCGCGGCGGCATGGCCGATCAGCGCGAAAGGCAGCCATGGCGGCAGATTGCTTCCATCGCGGATCAGCACGCCGTAGAGTGTCGCTGACGACTGACGGAATCTTTCAGCGCATGAATCGCTCCAATCCCGGCACCCAGGAAGACCGCGCCGCCATCGCGCGCCAGCGCATCCTGGAAGCGGCCGAGGCGCTGTTCCGCTCGATGGGCTACCAGAAGACCGCGGTCGCCGACATCGCCCGCGAGCTCGGCATGTCCCCGGCCAATGTCTATCGCTTCTTCGCCTCGAAAAGCGCGATCAACGAGGCGATCGCCGAGCGGTTGCTGGAAGGCGTCGCCGGCGACCTCGAGGACATCGCCGATGGACCCGGCGCCGCCGCCGACCGGCTGCGCACCATGATGCGCCTGCTCCATGCCCGCCACATGGCGCTGTTCTTCACGGAGAAGCGCATGCACGACATGGTCACCGCCGCCATGTCCGAACATTGGGGCGTGATCGCCGCCTTCATCACGCGCATCGAAGGCGCGCTCGGCCGGGTGCTGGCGGATGGTGCCGCACGGGGCGAATTCGCCGCCCTCGACCCGGCCGCGACGGCGCGGATGATCAAGCAGGCGACGCTGTGCTGGATGCATCCGGTGCTGATCGCGGAAAGCCTCGCCAAGAACATGACGGATGAGGTGCGGATGGCGGGCGAGCTGGAATCCATGCTCGACCTGCTGATCAAGGGACTGAGGCCTGATTCCTGATCACTGATGATTGTTGACTTTCGTCATACACGATGGATATCCTGGGTTGCCCCCGGAGATCCGCCATGCGCGTCCCCTTCCCCGCCCTTGCTGCCCTCGCCCTGCTCGCCGGCTGCCGCGATTCCGGTCCCCAGGCCGCGGTGCCGGAGGCCCCGAAGCCCATCCAGGTCGCCGAAATCCACTTCGCACCGGCCGAACAGCCCCGCGCCTTTGCCGGCGTGGTCCGCGCCCGGCGGGAAGCCGACATCGCCTTTCGCGCCAATGGCCGCATCGCCGCCCGGCTGGTTGATCTCGGCGCCACGGTGACGGCGGGGCAGGACCTCGCCCGCATCGATCCCGCTGATATCGCGCTGTCCGTCCGCGGCGCGGAGGCCGACCTCGCCGCCGCCGAGGCCGAGGCCCGCCGCGCGCTGGCCGAGGCCGCCCGCTCCCGCACCCTGCTCGCCGCCGGCCATGTCGCCGCCGCCTTCGACGAACAGCGCCAGACCACCGCCCGCGGTGCGGAGGAACGCGTCGCCTCCGCCCGCGCCGCGCTGGAACTTGCGCGCAACCGGCTGGACCACACCATCCTGCGCGCCCCCTCGGATGGCGTCGTCACCGCTGTGCTGGCCGAAGTCGGTCAGGTGGTCGGCGAGGGCCAGGTGGTGATGCGCATGGCCGACCCGGCCGAGCGCGAATTGCTGGTGCAGGTGCCCGAGGGGGCCCTGCCCGACCTCGCTGCCGCGCGGGCCGACGCACGGCTCTGGGCCAGGCCGGACGAGCCCATCGCCGCCCGGCTGCGCGAGGTCGCCCCCCAGGCCGATGCCACCCTGCGCACTTACGCCGTGCGCTTCACCTTGCCGGATGCACCAGGCTGGGCCGCGCTCGGCATGACCGGCACGGTGCGGCTGCGTGCCGAAACCACGCCGGTCGCGCTGCTGCCGGCCTCCGCGCTGCATGACCGCGGCCAGGGGCCGATGGTGTGGAAGGTGGAGGGCAGCCGCGTCGTCGCCGTGCCGGTCGAAGTGGCACGGCTGGGCGAGGCGCAGGTCGCCCTGCGCGGCGCGCTTGCGGAAGGCGACAAGATCGTCGCCCTCGGCCCGCAACTGCTCGACCCCGGCAGTGCCGTGCGGGTGGTGCAGACCCGCGCCGCCGCCACGTTGCGCTGAGGACATGCCGCCATGGGCTTCAACCTGTCCGATTGGGGCGTCCGCAATGGCGCGCTGACCTTCTTTCTCATCATCATGCTCGGCGCGGCCGGCGCCTTCGCCTATCTCCGCCTCGGTCGCGCCGAGGATCCGGGCTTCACGCTCAAGGTCATGGTCGTCACCGCGCAGTGGCCGGGGGCGACCGCCGAGGAGATGCAGCGCCAGGTCGCCGACCCCATCGAGAGCCGGTTGCAGGATTTGGCATTTCTCGACCGCGTCGAGACCTTCACCCGCCCCGGCCAGGCGGTGATGACCGTGGTGCTGCGCGACACCACGCCGCCGCGCGAGGTCCAGGGCCTGTGGTACCAGGTGCGCAAGAAGGTCGGCGACATCCGCCAGACGCTGCCGGCCGGCGTGCTCGGCCCCTTCTTCGACGACGAATATTCCGACGTCTGGTCGGCGATCTATGCCGTGACCGGTGCGGAGAATGCCGAGCTGATCCGCCAGGCAGAGGCGATCCGCGCCCGCCTGCTGCGCGTGCCCGGCGTGGACAAGGTGAAGATCTTCGGCGAGCAGGCGCAGCGCATCCACATCGAGGTGGCGCATGCGCGCCTTGCCTCGCTCGGCGTGCAACCGCAGGCCATCATCGATGCGCTGGCGCGGCACAATCCGGTCGCGCCCGCCGGCGTCGTGGAAGGCAGCGCGACCCGGATGCATCTGCGGGTCGATGGCGGCTTCGACGGCCTCGCCGCGATCCGCGAGGTGCCGGTCGCGGCCGCCGGCCGTTCCCTGCGCCTGGGCGACATCGCCGAGGTGTCGCGCGGCTATGCCGACCCGGCCTCGACCGGCATCCGCCAGGGCGGGCAGCCGGCTGTGCTGATCGCCGTCGGCAAGCAGCCAGGCGTGAACGTGCTGACGCTGGGCGCCGATCTCGCGGCGGCGATGCAGGCGCAGCAGCGCGTCACGCCGCTCGGCATCACCGTCGCGCCGATCGTCGACCAGGCACATGTCGTGCAGGAGAGCGTGGCGGAGTTCCTGCTGAAATTCGTCGCCGCGCTGGGCGTGGTGATGGTGATCTCCTTCCTCTCGCTGGGTTTCCGCGCGGGGATCATCGTCGCGCTGTCGGTGCCGCTGACGCTCGCCATCGTCTTCCTGGTGATGCTTGCGACCGGGATGGAGCTGGAACGCGTCACCCTCGGCGCGCTGATCCTCTCGCTCGGGCTGCTGGTGGATGATGCGATCATCGCCATCGAGACCATGGTGGTGAAGCTCGAGGAAGGCTGGTCGCGCGCCAAGGCGGCCACCTTCGCCTGGACCTCCACCGCCGGGCCGATGCTGTCGGGCACGCTGGTCACCGTGGCGGGCTTCCTGCCGGTTGGCTTCGCGCGGTCATCGGCCGGCGAATATGCCGGCGGCATCTTCTGGGTGGTCGGCTTCGCGCTGGTCGCATCCTGGTTCGTCGCGGTGCTGTTCACGCCCTGGCTCGGCGTGAAGCTGCTGCCGACGCCCAAGCCCGGCGGCCACCACCACGCCTATGACGGGCGCGGATACCGCGCGCTGCGGCGCGTCGTCGGCTGGTCGGTATCGCACCGGCTCATCGTCATCGGCGCGACGCTGCTGGTGATGGTCGCCGGCTTCGCGGCGATGGGCGCGGTGCGCAAGCAGTTCTTCCCGACCTCCGCGCGGCTTGAATTGCTGGTGGATATCAACCTGCGCCAGGGCGCGAGCTTCGCCGCGACGCTCGACGCCGCACGGCGTGTCGAACAGGCGCTGGAAGGCGACGACGATGCGCGTCTGGTCACCACCTATCTCGGCCAGGGCAGCCCGCGCTTCTTCCTCGCGCTGAACCCGGATCTGCCGAACGAGGCCTTTGCCAAGCTGGTGGTGCAGGCGCGCGACATCCCCGCGCGTGAACGCCTGCGCGAGCGCCTGATGACGCTGGTGCAGGATGGTCTGGTGCCGGAGGCGCGGGTGCGCGTCTCGCGGCTCGATTTCGGCCCGCCGGTCGGCTACCCGGTGCAGTTCCGCATCCATGGCGACGACCCCGCCGCGCTGCGCCGCGCCGCCGAGGATGTGCTCGCCGTGATGCGTGCCACGCCCGGCACGCGCGATGCCTCGCTGTCCTGGGGCGAGCGCGCGCCGTCGCTGCGGCTGGAACTCGATCGCGCCCGCGTCGCGGAACTCGGCCTGTCTCCCGCGCAGGTCGCGACCTCCCTGCAATTGCTGCTGACGGGTGCTACGGCGACGCAGTATCGCGAGGGCAACCGCCTGGTCGATGTCGTGCTGCGCGCGCCCGCCAATGAACGCCTGACGACGGAGACGCTGGCCGACCTGTCGCTCGCCACGCCCGCCGGGCCGGTGCCGCTGTCCCAGGTCGCCCGCCTGGTGCCGGATGCCGAGGAACCCATCCTGTTCCGCCGCAACCGCGAGGCCTACATCACCGTCCGCGCGGATGTCGCAACCGGCCTCCAGGGGCCCGACGTCTCGGCTGCGGTCGCCGCGCGGCTGCGCCCCGTCATCGACGCCCTGCCGGTCGGGCTGCGCATCGAAACCGGTGGCGCGACCGAGGAATCCGGCAAGGCGAATGCCGCGCTCTTCGCGCTGTTTCCCATCATGATCGCGGCGATGCTGGTGCTGCTGATGGCGCAGCTGCGCCATTTCGGGCGCACGGCGCTGGTCTTCGTCACCGCCCCGCTCGGCATCCCGGGTGCTGCCTTCGCGCTGCTGGCGATGGGCGCGCCCTTCGGCTTCGTCGCCCTGCTCGGCGTCATCGCGCTGGCCGGGATGGTGATGCGCAACACGCAGATCCTGGTCGACCAGGTGCGCCAGGATCTCGAAGCCGGGCACGATCTGCGCACCGCCATCATCGAGAGCACGGTGCGCCGCACGCGTCCTGTACTCCTGACCGCGCTCGCCGCCGTGCTGGCCTTCGTGCCGCTGACGCTGTCGGTGTTCTGGGGGCCGATGGCAATCGCGATGATCGGCGGGCTGTCGCTCGCCACCGTCGCGACGCTGCTGGTGGTGCCCGCCATGTATGCCCTGGCGCTGCCCTGGCGGCGCCGCGCGGGGGCCCGGCACGGCATGGCCCTGGCACCGGCCGAGTAAGCCCCCATCTCCATCACGATGACCGCCGCCTCCGCCGCTGCCTCGCGCATCCCCGTCCTGGCGGCGGCGTCCTTCGCCACGGCCACGCAATCCTTTGTCTTCGCCGCGCTGCTCAGCGAATTGGCGGCGGATCTTGATGTGCCGGTGTCCCAGGCAGGCCAGCTCGCCACAGCCTTCGCGCTGACCTTCGGCCTGTCCGCGCCCTTGGTCGCGGCGCTGCTGGGCCGGTTCGAACGCCGCACCGTCATGGTCGGCTCGCTGCTGGTGCTCGCCGCGGTGAACCTGCTGATCGTGCTGGTCAGTTCCTTCCCCGCGCTGCTCGGGTTGCGGGCCGCGGCCGGGATCGCGGCGGGTGGCGTCATCCCGGCGGCCACGGCCGCGGCCTTCGCGCTGGCAGCGCCCGAACGGCGCGGCCAGGCCGTGGCGATCGTGATCGGCGGGACGACGGCGGCCTTCCTGCTCGGCATCCCTCTTGGCGCGGTGGTCGGGCAGGTCTTCGGCTGGCGCGGCTGCTTCGCCTTCGCCGCGGCCATCGCGATCTGCGCGGCCACCGCCATCCGCCTGCTGGTGCCGCGCGTGCCGGGCGATCGCGGCGGCGTGGCCGGCGGGATGGCTGCGCTGCGCATCCCCGGCGTGGCGCCGAGCCTCGCGCTGAACTTCGTCACCTTCACCGCGGTCTTCGCCGTGGCGGCCTATATCGGGCCGGTCAGCAACCGCATCTCCGGCCTGACGGGCAGCGGGGTGGGCGCGATGCAGGCGCTGGTCGGCGTCGCCGCGCTCGCCGGGTTGCCGATCGGTGCGCGGCTGGCCGACCGCGCCGGGCGGGCGGCGCTGCTGCTGCCGGCGGGCGTGCTGGCGGCGAACCTGCTCTACACCGTGCTGCTGGCCGGCATGGCCGATGGCAGCGGGCTCGCCTTGCCGTTGCAGGCGGTGGCGGTGCTGGTCTCGGCGGGCTGCCTGTTCGCGCAGTCGCCGGTCGTGGCCTCGCGGCTCGCGATGCTGGCGCCGGAGGCACGAGGCTTCGTGATGGCCTGCAACGCGTCGTCGATCTTCCTGGGCCAGGCGGGCGGCGCGGCGGCGGGCGGGCTGGGCATCGCGATGCTGGGGCTGGCCGGGGCGGGGGTGGCCGGCGCCGTGGCGGCGGTCCCGGCGGTGCTGCTGGCGCGACACCTGATGCGTCGCGCCCCTTCCTGACGCCCCCCGGATTGGGTGTAGCCTGCCCCTGACGAAGGCCCGCCGCGAAGGATGGGCCGGTTGGGGAAGGATTCGCCATGCTTGGCCTGATGCAGGATTGGCCGCTGCTGATGCATACGGTGCTGGACCACGCCGCGATCCAGCATGCGAAGCGCGATGTCGTCAGCCGATCCGTGGAAGGCCCCTTCCACCGCACCGACTATGCGACGATCCGGGGCCGTGCCCTGCGGGTGTCGCAACGCCTGGTGAAGGACGGCATCCGGCCCGGCGACCGTGTCGCCACGCTCGCCTGGAACACCTGGCGGCACCTCGAAGCCTGGTACGGCATCGCCGGCGCGGGCGCGGTCTATCACACCGTCAATCCGCGGCTGTTCCCTGAGCAGATCGCCTGGATCATGAACCATGCCGGGTCGCGCATCCTGATGCTCGACCTGACCTTCGTGCCAATGATCCAGGCGCTGGCGGACAGGCTGCCGCTGGTCGAGCGCTTCGTCATCCTGACCGATGCGGCGCACATGCCGCAGACCACCCTGCGCAACGCCGTCGCCTATGAGGATTGGATCGCCGAGGTCGATGGCGACTTCGCCTGGCTGCGGGTGGATGAGAACGACGCCGCGGGCATCTGCTACACCTCGGGCACCACGGGCGACCCCAAGGGCGTGGTCTATTCGCATCGCTCCAACGTGCTGCACGCCATGGTCTGCACGCAGGTGGATTGCTTCGGCGTGTCGGCCGGCGACCGCATCATGCCCGTGGTGCCGATGTTCCATGCCAATGGCTGGTCGTTGGCGCTGTGTGCGCCGATGGTCGGTGCGGCGATGATCATGCCGGGGGCGAAGCTCGACGGCGCCTCGGTGCATGAGGTGATCGAGCGCGAGCGCGTCACCTTCTCCGCCGCCGTGCCGACGGTGTGGATGATGCTGCTGCAGCATCTGGAATCGACCGGCGCGCGCATCGATACGATGAACCGCGTGGCGATCGGCGGGTCCGCCTGCCCGCCCGCCATCACCAAGGCGTATCAGGAGAAATACGGCGTGCGCGTCATCCATGCCTGGGGGATGACCGAGTTGTCCCCCGTCGGCACGCTGTTCGCGGTGAAGCCGGAGGTCGCGCATCTGACCGGCGACGACATGCTGCGCCTGCAGGCCAAGCAGGGCACGCCGCCCTACACCGTCGAGATGAAGATCACCGATGACGACAACAGGCCGCTGCCCTGGGACGGCACCACCTTCGGCCGCCTGAAGGTGAAGGGCCCGGCCATCACGCGGCGGTATTTCCGGCGCGAGGAGGAGGAGGTGCTCGACGCCGACGGCTTCTTCGACACCGGCGACGTCGCGACCCTGGATGAGAACGGCTACATGGAGATCACCGACCGCTCGAAGGACGTGATCAAGTCCGGCGGCGAATGGATCTCCTCCATCGCGCTCGAGAACGCCGCGGTCGGCTATCCCGGCGTGGCGGAGGCCGCGGTGGTGTCCATGAAGGACCCGAAATGGGATGAGCGGCCGCTGCTCATCCTGGTGATGAAGCCGGGCGTGCTGTCGCCGAACCTCACGCAGATGCGCGACTTCCTCGCTGACAAGGTCGCCAAGTGGTGGCTGCCCGACGACCTGGTCGTGGTGGACGAGATCCCGCATACCGCGACGGGCAAGATCCTCAAGATGAAGCTGCGCGACATGTTCAAGGACCACAGGCCGGCAGCCTGAGAGACCGTTTGGGGGTGCGGGCCGGTGCCGGCATTCCCAAACGGTCTCGATGCGCTTCGCCCGGGTTGCGCTTCGTCGCACACGGATGGCCCGCGACATGGCAATCTGCCGTGGTCGTCCCCCCTGCCGGAGTCCGCCTTGCCGCGCCTGTTCCTGATGTTTGCCCTGCTGGTCCTCGCGATGCCCGCCGATGCGCGGGAAAGGCCGCGCCGGCCAGCCGCGCCCGCGCTGATCGACTCGCTGCCGGGCACCGAGCGCATCGCCATCGAGGCCGGCGGCCGGACGCGGCACTACCTGCTGCATGTGCCGCGCGGCGCGTCCGGCGCGCGGCCCGTCGTGCTGGTCTTCCACGCATCTGGGGGGCAGGGCGCGCAGGTTGAACGGCAGTCGCGCTTCTCCGCCCTGGGGGATGAGGCAAGCTTCATCGCCGCCTACCCGGAAGGCGAGGACGGCCAGTGGCAGGTCCTGCGCGACCCGCGCAGCGAGATCATCTTCGCCCGCCTGGTGATCGAGGACATCGCCCGCCGCACGCCGATCGACCGCGGCCGGATCTATGCCGGCGGCCTGTCGAGCGGGGCGGTCATGGCTGCGGCACTGGGCTGCTTCGCGCCGGATCTCGTGGCCGGGGTGGGCCTGGTGGCGGGCGAATACGTCTCGCCCTGCCGCAACACCCCCCGCGCCCCGGCCATCCTGTTCAACGGCACCGCCGAGCCCAGCCCGGCCAGCGCCACGCGACGCACGAGCGTGCCGGCGCGCGCCCTGGTGCCGGCGCGCGGCTATGCCGAGGCCTGGGGGTCCGGCACCGGCTGCCACGCCGGCGCCGAGGCCCTGCCCGCCCGCGCCGGCGCACCGCCAGAACGCTTCGCCTGCGGCGGCGCCCAGGCGGTGTTCTGGCCGATCCCCGGCGCCGCCGCGGGCTGGCCGGGCGGCCCGGGCGGCCCCCCCGCCCCCGACGCGACGCGCGAGATCTGGCGCTTCTTCGCCGCCCTCAGGTGACCAGCGACCAGAACATCTTGATGCTGGTGACGAACAGGAACACCGCGAAGGCCCGCTTCAGCCACAACGGCGGAATGGTGTGCGCCAGGTGCACGCCCCAGGGCGTCGCCAGGATCGAGGTCGGCGCGATCAGGGCGAAGCCGATCAGGTTGACGTAGCCGAGCGACCAGGGCGGCCTCAGCGGGTCGTTCCAGCCACCCAGGACGAAGCCGATCGTGGCCGGGATGGAGATGATCAACCCGAAGGCCGATGCCGTCGCCACCGCCGAGCGGATGGGCGCGCCGAACATCGACAGCAGCGGCACGCCCAGCGTCCCGCCGCCGATGCCCATCATCGCGCTGACCGAGCCGATGCCGATGCCCAGCGCCGCGCGCGGCGGGCCTTCCGGCACGGAATCGGTGATTTTGAACTCGACGCCGGTGAAGCCCATGTTCAGCGCGACCATCAGCGCCACCACGGCGAACACCGCCGTCAGCCCTTCCCCCTTCACATAGACGGCGAGAAAGGTGCCGAGCGCGACACCGGCCAGCATGGACGGCCAGATCGACCTCAGCAGCGCCACATCCATCGCACCCTTCGCATAATGCTTGCGCGCCGACTGGATCGAGGTGGGGATGATGGTGGCGAGCGACGTCGCCACCGCCAGCTTCATCTGGATGGTCTCGGGGATGCCGAACAGCGGGAACACGCTGAACAGCAGCGGCACGATGACGATGCCGCCACCCACCCCCAGCAGCCCGGCCAGCGTGCCCGAGACCAGTCCTGTCGCCGCCATCGCGGCGGCCAGGCCAAGAAGCCAGAGCGGGTCGTTCAGATGTTCCATGGCGTGCGCCGTCCGGGATGGGCGAGGGAAGGAAAATGCGGCATACACGCTGACCCTTTCAGCGTCACCCCGCCTTGCCCTTCATCATCGATCCCTGGTTCTACGTCCTGGCCATCCCGGCGGTGCTGATCACCGGCATCAGCAAGGGCGGCTTCGCTGGTGGCGCGGGCAACATGATGATGCCGCTGATGGCGCTGTCGGTGCCGGCCCCGGTCGCCGCCGGCATCGCCTTGCCGCTGCTCTGCGCGATGGATATCTCAGGGCTGCGCGCCTGGTGGGGCAAGTGGGACAAGCGGGAGATGCGCGTGCTGGTGCCCGGGGCGCTCGTGGGCATCCTGGCGGGCGGGTTCACCTTCACCCTGTTTTCGGACCACGCCATCAAGGCAATGGTCGGGCTGACCACGCTGGTCTTCCTGGGGCGCACGCTGTGGCTCGCACGCCACCGGCAGCCGCCCCCGGCCGCCCCGCACGACCCGGTGAAGGGCGCCATCTGCGCCGCCGCGTCAGGCTTCACCAGCACCATCGCCCATGCCGGGTCGCCGCCGCTGGCGATCTACATGTATCCGCGCCGGCTCGAACGACAGGTGATGGCTGCGACCTCCGTCGTGTTCTTCGGCATCGTCAACTACGTGAAGCTGATCCCCTATTTCCTGCTGGGGAACCTGTCGGTGGCGAACCTTTCGACCGCCCTGGTGCTGCTGCCGCTGGCCCCGGCCGGGGTGTATCTTGGCATCTGGCTGCAGAAGCATGTGCCCGATGCGCTGTTCTACCGGGTGCTCTACGCTTTGCTGCTGGTGACGGGCGTGAAACTTACCTGGGACGGGGTTTTCGCATGACGGCTGCGCGGGTGCTGGGCGTGTTGGGCGGCATGGGGCCACTCGCCGGCGCCACCTTCATGCAACGGCTGACGCTGCTGACGCCGGCCGACCGCGACCAGGAGCACATCCCCGCCATCCTGTGGTCCGACCCGCGCGTGCCCGACCGCACCGCGGCGCGGCTGTCAGGCGGTGAGGACCCGCTGCCCTGGCTTCTGCGCGGCATACGCGGGCTTGAAGCGGCCGGCTGCGGCGCCATCGCCATCCCCTGCAACACCGCCCATGGCTGGTTCGAGCCGATGCAGGCCGCAACCCGCCTGCCGATCCTGCACATCGTGCATGCCGCGGGCGACGAACTGCTCCGCCTGCACGCGCCCGCCGGGCCGATCGGGTTGATGGCGACAACCGGCACATTGGCGATGCGACTGTACCAGGACCGGCTGGCGACGCGCGGCTACGACTGCCTGCTGCCGACCGAGGAGGAGATGACGCGGATCGTGATGCCGGCGATCGACCTGGTGAAGGCGAACCGCGTCTCGGAATCCTACGCGCCGCTGGCGGAGATCGCGCGTCGCCTGATCGAGCGCGGTGGCCGCGCCGTGGTGCTGGGGTGCACCGAAATTCCGCTCGGCATCGCAGCAGGGCCGGCACTGCCATTTCCGGTGGCGGATACGATCGATGCGCTGGCGCGGGCGGCGATCGCCTGGGCGAAGCCGGCGGGGTGAATGGGGGATGGAGGGGCCTTGCCCCTCCAAACCACCCCGCCAGGGGCCTGCGGGCCTCTGGACCGCGAGGATTTGGCGCATGGCAGACAGGAGTGCGCTCGCTGTGCTCAGCGCGTTGAGGATCTACGCGCCGCGCGCCGGGCACGTTCCCCAGTGAAGAACGACATCCCTGCCGAACGCCAAGTGATGGTTTCCAAAGGCCTTAAGCCTTTGGTGGGGTGAGGTCCGGAGAGGGGCAAAGCCCCTTTCCGGCTACCATCTCAATCGCAGTCGCACCCATCGGTCGGCCCGCTGTCGCCGCGGACCACGTGGTGGTCGATCCATTCCGCGACCAGCCGCCGCGCCTCGTTGACCGAGGATTCCGGATGATGAATGCGATACAGCGCGGTGCAGGCACCGAAGGCACTGAAATCAGCCGAACCCTGTTCGCGCAGCTCGCGATAGGCGGTCACCACCGCCCGTTCGCAGCGTCGCGCGATGTGGCTGAAATCACCGGCCATGGTTGATACCTCGCGGCGTCGATTGATAATCATTCGCAAACGCAGTTGAGAATCGTTCTCAAATGCTGCCCCAGATTAGCGTCAGCACCGCGGCCATTCAAGCCGTGGAACGCATCACGACAATTCCGTGATGTGCTCCTCCTTTCGTCAGCCGCGGGCGACCGCCTCGGCGATGGCGCGGCCCACATCGACCGTCCCGGCCTGGCCGCCCATGTCACGGGTGCGCGGGCCACCCTCGGCCAGCAGCTTCTCGATAGTCGACACGATGGCGGCGGCGGCGTCCTTCTCGCCCAGATGCTCCAGCATCATCGCCCCCGACCAGATCTGGCCGATCGGGTTGGCGATGAACTTGCCGGCGATGTCGGGCGCGGAGCCGTGCACCGGCTCGAACATCGACGGATAGGTCTTCTCCGGGTTGATGTTCGCACTCGCCGCGATGCCGATCGAACCCGCCACCGCAGGGCCGAGGTCGGACAGGATGTCGCCGAACAGGTTCGAGCCCACCACAACGTCGAACCAATCCGGGTGCTGCACGAAATGGGCGCAGAGGATGTCGATATGGAACTGGTCGGTCGTCACCTCGGGGTAGTTCTTCGCCATCTCGGCGAAACGTTCGTCCCAATACGGCATGGTGAAGGTGATGCCGTTGGACTTGGTGGCGGAGGTCACCTTCCGCCGCTTGCGCGTCATCGCCAGTTCGAAGGCGTACTTCATGATGCGGTCGCAGCCGATGCGCGTCAGCACCGATTGCTGGGAGACGAATTCCCGGTCCGTGCCGGGGAACATCCGTCCGCCGACCGAGGAATACTCGCCCTCGGTATTTTCCCGCACGACGTAGAAGTCGATGTCCTCCGGCCCGCGATTGGCGAGCGGCGACTTCGAACCGGGCAGCAGCTTGCACGGCCGCAGGCTGACATACTGGTCGAACTGCCGGCGGATCGGGATCAGCAGGCCCCACAGGGAGACATGGTCCGGCACCCCCGGCCAGCCCACCGCGCCCAGGAAGATCGAGTCGCTGTCGCGCAGCCGGTCCATGCCGTCATCGGGCATCATCTTGCCGGTCTGGACGTAGGTCTCGCAGGACCAGTCGTAATGCGTGAGGTCCAGCTCGAATCCGAAGCGCCGCGCCGCGGCATCCAGCACGCGCAGGCCCTCGGGCGTGGTTTCCTTGCCGATGCCATCGCCGGGAATGACGGCGATGCGATGCTTGCGCTGGGCCATTGGGCGCCTCCTCACGTCTGGGCGCGCACCCTAAGGGTGCGCGGGCGGAGCGCAAGGTCACGGCATGACAATGTTGCGGTCGTGATACGCTGTTCCGGAGTCGTCACACGAGGGATGGAAAACCCCTGTCATGCTTCTTCGCGGCGCCGCCTTCCTGGCCCTGGGCCTTGCCCTGGCCGCCTGCAGCGAGGACTTCACCGAGACCAGGCCGCCGGACCATGACGGCACGCGCAGCCTGACCCAGGCCGAACTCCGCTGGTGCATGTTCAACGACATCCGCATCGAGGCCGCCCGCCCCGACATGCGCGGCGCCAAGCAGGGCCAGGTGCAGGCCTTCAACACCGCGGTGGCGGATTGGAACAAGGGCTGCCGGCGCTATCGCTACAGCCGGTCCGACCGCGATACGGTGCAAGGCCAGGTCAATGCGCGGCGCGCGCAGCTTGAAGCCGAAGGCAAGGCGCAGTTTGCGGTGCGGGAAGCCGGCTGATGCCGACCGCCATCGATCGTCATCCTGCGGGACGGCGCCGAGAGGGCCGAGCCCTTCCCTGACTCATCCCACAAAAGGCCTTTGTCCCATTGGAATGCCGTGACAGTGGCGCCCTTGTCCGCCCGCCGAAACCTGCTTCTGGACTCGAAGCGCGCGTGACCCCGATGGAACAGCCCCCGCCCAGCACCCGGCATCGACTTCAGACGTCTTGCGCCACTGATACCAACGGCCGAATTCTTCGCCCGTTGGTATCGGCTTCGGCGTGCCCTCAGACGCCGGACTACCGGCGGGCCGCCTTTGCGGCCTCGGCACGAGTCAATGACTCGTGCCGTCGGTATGAAAGCCCTTTGATGCTTGGCCGTGAGGGCAACCGCAGTGTCACCCCGAGCACCGTTCCATAACGGCGCCACCGCCCATGCAAACGGCCCGAAATCCCGCGGTCCAGGGACCCGTTGGTCCCTGGCGGGGTGGCTTGGAGGGGCGGCGCCCCTCCAATCTTTGCGTGCATCAGTTGGCGCCCCCGTACACCTGCCACGGAGCCATCGACGCGCCGCCGATTCACGGCGGCAGATAGGTCCAGACCGCCACCGCCCCGAACCACAGCCGATCTGTCCCTGCCCGGCATGGCGCGATGGCGTGCCCCCAGGTGCCGTAGGTGGTGACAACCTCACCCACGAAGTCGAAGCGATGCAGTTGGGGCCGCTCGATCAGCCGGCCGGCCGGATCGTGGTTCTGCACCATGCGCTGCATCCACAGCCAGGAGATCGAAATGCGCGACGCCGCGTCGGCCGGCGTGCCGACGGGGCGTGAAACCTCGACGCGAATGAAGGGTGTCACGGCACGACGCAGCCGATCGCCGGAGGCCGTGTAGCCGGTGATGTAGACGGTGCTGAGCTGCGCGGTCGACGACAGTTCTCCATTGGCATCGAGCCGCAGCACGTGGTCGTAGAAGGTGCGCAGCCCATCCGTCAGGTCGTATGGCGGCGTGGTGGCGAGCGAGAGCTTGCGCGATTGTGCGGCGAGGCGCTCGGTACGCCCGGCGCATTGCTCGGCGCTGCGGCCTTCGACTGCCACTGTCGTGATGTCGATGTGGTCGGCGATGGCCTGGGCCTGCGCCGCGCCCGCCGTGACCAGCGCCAGCGTTGGCGCCAGCGCCCGGAACACGACGCGGCGCGGGAGACGCGTGGGCGGTTGCATGACCGGTCCAGTATTGCACGCCGGGGAGGCCGCGTCGCTACCGCCGCGGCCCGACATTCAGACGCCCGCGCGTATCCGACCCGGGTTGAGGATGCCCGCCGGATCGAGCGCGGCCTTCACGCGCCGCGCGATGGCGGCAAGCGGCGCGGGTTCCGGGGGCAGCACCGCGACTGAGAGTCGCAGCGCCTCGGGCGCACGAAACAGCGTGCAGGTGCCGCCGGAGATGGACGCCGCGGCGACCAGAGCATCATGCGCCGCGGCGCTGGCCGGCGCGGCCACCCAGACCAGGCCGCCGCCCCAGTCGAGCAATGCACGACCACCCAGCGCATCGGCGGCCCGCACCACGGCAGGCGCGGCGGAGGGGCGAACGGATACGCGCCAGACCGCTTCCTCGGGGTGGGCGGCGAGCGGGGTGGCGTCGCGCACCTCACGCCAGAAGCCGCGAGACGGGTCGCCTTCCAACAGGGTGGGTGAGCCGAAGGTGGCGAGGGATTCCCGCAGCCGCGCGGCGCGGTAGGTGACGGAGGCGGCGAAGTCCTCCAGCCGCAACGCGGCGAGGTTTGGCGTGCCGGGCAGCAGCGCTGCACCGGTGACGCTGAACGGGCTGCCGAGGCCGGCCGAGAGGACCCGCACGCCGGTGGCCGTGTCGGGCACCTGGAACAGCAGGGTCGCAGTCGCCTCGGGGGCGGGAAGGACCTTCAGCGTGATCTCGGTCATCACGCCGAGGGTGCCGTAGGAGCCGGCGAGCAGTTTGCAGAGGTCGAGGCCGGTGACGTTCTTCAGCACGCGGCCGCCGGAGCGCATCACTTCCCCTGCCCCGTTCACGAAGCGGATGCCGAGCAGGTGGTCGCGCATCGCGCCCCAGGCGATGCGGCGCGGACCGGACAGGTTGGCGGCAATGATACCGCCGAGGGTGGCGGGTTCGTCAGCGCCGAAGATCGCCCGCGTGTCGGGCGGTTCGGCGATGAGGTGCTGGCCCTTCTCGGCGAGGGCGGCCTCGATCTCGGGGATCGGGGTGCCGGCGCGAGCGGCGACGATGAGTTCCGACGGGCGGTACAGCGTGATGCCGGTCAGGTTGCGGGTGGAGACGGTGCGCGCGGCCTGGACGGGCCGGAGCAGGCCTCGCTTGGAACCATGGCCTTCGATGGACAGGGGTTCGTTCGCGGCATGCGCGGCGGCGATGGCGGTGGCGAGGCCGGCTTCGTCGGGCGGGGCCAGGGTGGTGCCGGCGGTCACGCGACGCTCCGGGGCGAAGGCTGCGGGGCGGCGAGAGGGCGGTGGCCAGGGGCGGGGCGGCGGCGGGCGGTGGTCATTCGGCGGCCAGGGGCGGCAGCAGGTCGCCTTGCAGCGGGAAGACTTTGGACGGGTTGAGCAGCCATTGCGGGTCGAAGGCCGTCTTGATGGCGCGTTGCTGGTCGAGCTCGCGGGCGGTGAACTGCACCGTCATCAGGTCGCGCTTTTCGACGCCGACACCGTGTTCGCCGGTGAGGCAGCCACCGACTTCGACACAGAGCTTCAAGATATCGGCGCCGAAGTGTTCGGCCTTGCGGAAGGATTCGGCGTCATTGGCGTCGAACATGATGAGCGGGTGGAGATTGCCGTCACCGGCATGGAAGACGTTGGCGACGCCAAGGCCGTATTGCGTGCTGAGTTCGCCGATGCGCTTGAGCACGAAGGGCAGTTCGCTGGTCGGGATGGTGCCGTCCATGCAGAGGTAGTCAGGGCTGATGCGGCCGACGGCACCGAAGGCACCCTTGCGGCCTTTCCAGATGGCGAGGGATTGCTCGGCGGATTCGGCGACCTTCAGGCTGATCGGGTCGAAGCGTTCGCAGATCGCCTTGATGCGGTTCAGCAGGTCGTCCTGCTCGGCGGTGCTGCCCTCGACCTCGATGATGAGCATCGCCTCAGCGTCCAACGGGTAGCCGGCATGGGCGAAGGCCTCGCAGGCGTGGATGCAGGGCTTGTCCATGAATTCGAGGGCCACGGGGATGATGCCGGAACCGATGATGGCATCGACGGCCGCACCCGCGATCTCGGTGCCGTTGAAGGCGGCGAGCATGGCGCGGGCACCCTCGGGGCCGCGGAGGATGCGGACGGTGACCTCGGTGACGAGGCCGAGCTGGCCCTCGGACCCCGTGATCAGGCCGAGCCAGTCATAGCCGGCGGCATCGAGATGGGCGCCGCCGATGGTGATGACCTCGCCTTCGATGGTCACGAACTTCAGGCCGAGCAGGTTGTTCGCGGTGACGCCGTATTTCAGGCAATGCGCGCCGCCGGAATTCATCATCACATTGCCGCCGATCATGCAGGCGAGTTGGGATGACGGGTCCGGCGCATAGAAGAATCCATCACCGGCGACGGCGTTGGTGATGCCGATATTGGTGACGCCGGCCTCGACCACGGCCAGGCGGTCGTCGAGGTCGATCTCCAGGATGCGGTTCATGCGCATCAGGCCGATGACGACGGCATCGGCGAGCGGCAGGGCGCCACCGGACAGTGAGGTGCCGGCGCCGCGCGGGACGATTCGCACGCCGTTCTCGTGGCAGTAGCGCAGGATGGCGGCGACCTGGTCCGTGGTGCGCGGCAACACGACGGCGAGCGGAACCTGGCGGTAGGCGGCGAGGCCATCCGTCTCATAGGGCTTGAGGCGGGTGGGGTCGCTGATCACGCCATCGCCGGGGACGATGGTGGAGAGGGCGGCGACGATCTCGGCGCGGCGGGCGAGGATCTCGGGCTTGGGGGCTGGCTGGGCGATCACGGCGGCGGTCCTCCGATGCGCGGAAGATGCGCATCGCGCGGCGGCGGGGCAAGCGGGATCGGCTGGGACGTTGCGCGGGTGGTGCGGGGGCGTTCACTGTGCCTGTGGCGCGGGCGTGGTGGCCGGCGCGGAGGGTGCGTGCATGAGACGGTTCATTCTGGCCGCGGCGATGGTCGCGGGGCTGGCCTCGCCGGCGCTGGCGCAGCGGCAGGGCAGTTATGCCGTGGCGGGGCAGACGCCGGATGGGCAGCGGTATACCGGGACGCTGCAGATGGTGTCGGCCGGGGCGAATACCTGGCGGGTGACCTGGAACGTGGCCGGCGATACCGCAACCGGGCTGGGGCTGCTGATCCCGGAAGGGCCGCTTCTGGTGGTGGGATATGTCGCCGGGCGGGAAACGGGCGTCGTTGCCTATGCCGTGCAGCCGGATGGGCGGCTGCTGGGCACCTGGACGCAGGGCGCAGGCGGTGGCGTGGGCAGCGAGACGCTGACGCCGGGCGGCGGCAGCACCGGAAAATAGAGAAAGGGGGCGTGAGCCCCCTTCTGTCCACTCGCGTGAACCGTGCCGGGGGTGGCCCCCGGCGCGGGGTTCAGCCCTGGCGGGCCTTCAGGCGGGGATTCTTCTTGTTGATCACGTAGACGCGGCCACGGCGGCGCACGACGACGCAGTTCTTGTCGCGGGTCTTGGCGGTCTTCAGGGAATTGCGGATCTTCATGGTCTTACCTCGTGAGGGGGCGCTTCTAGGGGGGGGTGAGGCAGGCGTCAACCTCGGCGAGGGGGTGGCACTTTAGGTTTTCAGGTTTTTATCGGGCGGGAATGTCGGTTTTGGACAAATTGCGGTCGGGGCAGCGCAGAACCTGGCGGGCGGATGCATGTTGTCAAAGAGCAAGATTTGAGTGTGTTCACATCGCGCCGGCGTATCAAGGATTTTTTTCCTTTCCATGATGCTCACCCCGGGCGAGAATCGCCATCGGAAGGAAGCCGCCACGCATCGCGGCCGTAGCAACACGGTGAAGGGCAAAGCGGACGCTGCTCATCGGGAGCATCGCCAGATCGGCTATGCGTGGAGGCCTAGGTCGCAATGAATGCCGCGCTGAACCTCCTGTCACTCGTACTGGCCGTCGGCGTCCCGGCGATGATTGCCCTGTGGTTGCCGAAGCGCTGGCGTGTTGCGGCACTGGTCCTATGGATGCTCAGCCCGGCGGCGGTGCTGCTCGTACTCGGCCTGGTCGAAGCCGCGGGCAGCCCGACGCAGGACGATATGGGCAAGCTCGTCCATGCGCTGCTGCTCATCGGGTCCTTCCTGGCCGTGCCGTGGCTGCTGGCCTGCCTCGCCGGCTTTGTCACGGGCGGCGCGTTGCGGAAACGGCGCCAGACACCAACCGTGGTGGCAGCGCCTCCGGCGCTCCCGGTGCCGGCGCGGGGACCATCGGCCGCACCGTCCCCATCGCCCAGGCCTGACGGCAACGCTTTCAGCCTTCAGCCGCCGTCAGGTTGGGTGGCGGCGCATGTCGGTACCGCGAATGACGGGTTGGTGCTGGATGGTCTCGACATCTGGGCCCTGCCGTGGCGGCCGGAAGCACGTCCGGCGGTGGCTCTGCCGCACCCTGCGCATCCCACGCAGATGGACAGCTTCACCATCTACTCGGTCGATGACGGCCGGACGGCGACACGCTTTGCCGCGGCCGAGCTGTCGGCCAGCGTCTGGGGGTTCTATCGCTGGGTGGTCCCGGCCGACGCCCCTGAAGGCAGGTCGACCGATGGATCGCTGCGCTACACGCACAGCGATGGCGAGCTGATCGGCGGCCGCCGTGACGCCGTTGCCCCGACGGCGACGCTGAACGACGCGAGGACAGGGACGCTGCTGTTCGATGGCAAGGACTGGGAGGACAGCCGTGTCGTGCCGCAGCGGGATGGAAGCCTCCTCCTGCTTCTGGAACAGAACCGTCAGCAGACGCTGTTCCATATCAGCCCGACGCGCCGCAGCTTCCGGGATGTCGCGCGGCCGGGGGCGGAGCGGCCGCTGGCCGACCTCGCCGGGGCCGCGGCGGAGGCGCATCGCGAGAGCCTCGCTGTGGCCAACAGGAGTATCGCCCGCCGCATGGCGCCCGATGGTTCCATGATGGTCGAATTCGAAGCGATGGAGTGGTCGAACGGCTACTGGGTCCATCCACCGCGCGTGACGGAACTCGCGACGGGCCGCCGCGTGATTGACCTGTGGCGAACGGATTGGGATGCAACGGTTGAATTTCCGCGCGGCGCGGTGGTCCGCCTCACCCTGCATTCGTATCGCCGCGGCGCCCGGATGGTGGTGGAGGTCGACCTGGCCACGGATCGGTATGTGGTCGAGGACAGCACCGAATCCGGACCCGTCGACGAACTCGAAACGCGGCTCAAATGGGCGGTCGCCAATGTCCCGGCTTCGCCCGACCGGTTCCTGCCACCGGCCAAGCCTCGCGCGACGGCGCGGGCCTATGGGGTGGCCTTCCTCATCCTGGCGGGCGCGCTGGTTGCGATCGGTGCGGCGACCTTCCTCACGCTGAGGCTTGCGCCGGACCGGCCGCCTGTGAAGCTCGATCGCGTCCCGACCATGCCGCCGCCGCCTTCCTAGACCTCGCCGCTATCCAACTCGTCGTCCGCAGTCTCGCCCGGCCGTAGGGACTGTTGAGTCCGGTTCTGAGAACACGCCTTCGCCAGGCTTGATGGTTCGATATGCCCGTTTGACGCACATCAATCCTACGGACTGCGGGAGGCCATACTGTGACAATATAAGAAACATAGGATGAAGCGCCATGAACCGGAGATCGATGTTGGTCGGTATCGTCGCTGTCGCTGCCTGCACGCCGGCCGAGCCCCCGCCCACGATGCCCGGCCCCACCCCCGACTCCGTTACGACGGACCCTATTCGCCGCGCAGGCCAGGAGGCTTCCAACTTCTTCCGGCGTCCTGAAGCGAACAAGCCTGCCGCTGCGGCACGCGCCATTGCCGATATCGAGTTCCTCGCGGCGAATGTGCCGACCGACCCTGTCTGGCGGACTGCCTCCCCGACGGCCATCACCCAGTTGGTCCAAGCGCGCAACGAAGGTCGTGCCGCCCTCAATATTCCCACATCCGCGCCCGCGCAGGGCGTGATCGATGGGCTGATCGCCGCGGCGGCGGCCCTTGAAGCAAACAATCGACCGGGCGTCGCGGCGGCCTTGCCGCGTGACATCTTCCGGGCCGGCCCTGAGGCGACGGTGCAGCGCCTCTCGCAGCCACCCAGGATCCGCAACGCCGGGCCTGCACTGGCCGGTTTGTATCGCGGTTCGTCGCCGGGGCCCTGACGCGGTCGGGTAATTCCACCTGATCGCGCTCTGCTCGAGCGATGCTTGCCGCGGAACCGGAGGCGTCGTCAGGACGCCCCGTCATGCGGCGGCCTGCTATCCGTCTGCCGCATGATCGCCGGTTTAGCGAATCCGAGGGCGTCGCCGGCCGGATCGGTGGCGCCTTGAAGCCTTCAATCGGCGACGGGACCGCGGCTGCGCCTCGCCCCCGCGCCGTGGACCAGGCGCCGCATGCAGCAGGGAAACCGATGGATGTTCCGCTTCGCTGTACTGATCCAGCTGTTGCTCTGCCTGGTGGCGTGCAGCGATGCAACATCCGGTTCTCGCCCGAGGGGCGTCAACCTGCCGCCAAGCGCCTACAACAACGCCAATGGCGGTGCATGAGTGTCAGGCGGTCCAGTTGGCGGCCCGCGTTCAGCGGCGGCGCTGCCCCGCGGTCGATACCAGAAATCGGTTTCCAAAGGCCTCGGGCCTTTGGCGGGGTGAGGTTCGGAGAGGGGCGGCGCCCCTCTCCGTCGCCGACCGTCGCAATCTAAGCCGACCGCGTCACTCCGCCGCCACCTGCGCCTTCTCCTCCAACCTTACAAACCCATCCCTCGTCTGCGGCAGTTTCCGCCCCAGGATCTGCTCCGCCACCTGCGTCCGCAGCACCTGCGCCGTCCCGCCCGCGATCGCGAACATGCGTGCGTCGCGGACATACCGTTCCATCGGGTTCTCCCGCGAATACCCCGCCGCGCCCCACACCTGCAGCGCGTTGTTGGTCACGCGGATGGCCATGTCGGCGGCCATCACCTTCGCCTGGGCCGCCGCGAGCCGGTCGGGAAAGCCGTTGGGGCCGGCGGACCGCGCCGCGCGCCAAATCAGCGCGCGGGACGCTTCCAACTCGATAGACATATCCGCCAGCATCCAGGCCAGCCCCTGGAATTCCGCGATGGGGCGGCCGAATTGCTGGCGGGTTTGGGCGCGGGCCAGCGCGTGATCGAAGGCGCCGGCCGCCAGGCCGAGCGCCACGGTGCCGGCGCCGACGCGCTGGCCGTTATAGGCATCCATCAGCCGGCCGAAGCCGCGGGCCCAGCCGCCGGGCGGGCGCAGCACCATCGAATCCGGCACCACCAGGCCGCGCATGGCGATGTTGGCTTCGGGCATGCCGCGCAGGCCCATGGAGGGGATGCGCTCGGCGGTCATGCCGTCGGGCATGGTGTCCCCGGTGCGGGCGACGATGAAGCCGCCGATGCCTTTCTCCTCGCCGTCCTCGAAGGCCCGGGCGAAGACCAGGTGCAGGCGGGACACGCCGCCGCCGGTGATCCAGGTCTTGTCGCCGTCGATCACCCAGTCATTGCCGCGGCGGGTCGCGCGGGTGGTCATGGAGGTGGCGGCGGACCCAGCCTCGGGTTCGGTGATCAGGATGGCGGGTTTGTCGCCGGCCAGCACCAGCTCGGCGGCGAGTTTCTTCTGGCTGGGGGTGCCGAAGGCCATGATGGCGCCGACCGCGCCCATGTTGGCTTCTACGGCGATGCGGCCGCAGACGGCGCATGCCTTGGAGAATTCCTCGATCACCAGCACCGCGTCGAAATACGACAGGCCGGGGCCGCCCCATTCCTTGGGGATGGTCAGGCCGGTGAAGCCGGCCTGCTGCATGCGGGCGACCATGGGCCAGGGGTATTGCTCGGATTTGTCGGTGGCGGCGGCCTGGGCGGCGGCTTCGCGGGCCACTTCGCGGGCGCGGTCGCGCAGGCGGACTTCGGCGTCGGTCAGGTCGGTCATGGTCGTCAGGCTCCCCGGATACGGCGTTCGATGGCTTCGGTGGCCGCGCGGTCGAGTTTGAGCGCGCGGGCGAAGTCGTCGAGCCAGGCGCGTTCGGCGCCTTCGATGGTCGCCGTGCCGGCGACGGCGGCGGCGTAGAGTTGCGCGGCCAGCATAGGATCGGATGCCTCGCGCGCCAGGGCTTGCGGTGTGGCGTCGCGGCCGAATTCCGCGAGCACGGCGTCGCGGCCGGCGGGTGTGAGGCCGGCGGCGTCGAGCTGGTCGGCGATGCGGGCGCGTTCGTCGGAGTCGATCTGCCCGTCGGCTTTCGCGGCCGCGATCATGGCGCGGAGCATGAGCAGGGCTTCGCGGTCCTCCGCGGCGATGGGCGGGGGCGCGGGGGTGCCCGGGACAGGGTTCCAGGCGTCGCCGGTGGTCGGCTTGGCGCCGGGCGTTCCGGACCAGCGGCCTGAGGAGCCTGGCGCGGGCGCCGGCGTGTTGCCCCAGGGGCCGCCGGCGGACGGGACGCTGGATCGGATCGGCGCGGGTTTGCGGGTCGGGGCGGATTGCGAGGGGGCCGGGCTGTCCCAGGCATCGGCTTGTGGCTTGCCGGTGCGCCCGCGCTGCGGGGGTGGCGGCGCCGGCGATGGGGCTTGCTGGGCCTTGGTCATCGCCTCGATGGCGACGCCGGCCAGCATCGCCAGCGCGCGGCCGAGTTGCTGGTTGCCGCCGCGCCCGCGGGTTGGGCGGCCGCCGCCGAGCACCGCACCGAGCACGCCGCCGAGGTCGAATTGCGCCATCGGCCCGATCCCTTCTGCGAGTCGGTTCCTGCTTACGATCCGTGCAGGGCCGCTGCAATGGCCGGGACGAGGGCGCGGAATTCCTCGGCACGCGGGCTGCGGGCGCGCCAGGCGAGCGCGATGCGGCGGCCGAAGGCGCCGACGAGCGGGCGGGTGGCCACATTCGCCCCGGCGGTGACACCGCCGGTGACGGCGATGCCGGGCAGCAGCGTGAGGCCGAGGCCACCGCCGACCATCTGCACGAGGGTGTGCAGGGAGGTGGCGGCGAATTCCTCGGAGGTCGCGGCACCGGGCAGGCCGCAGGCGGACAAGGCGTGGTCGCGCAGGCAGTGGCCGTCTTCCAGCAGCATGAGGCGTTCGCCGGCCAGCGATGCGGGGAGGATCTCGGTCATCTGCGCGAGGGCGTGGGTGGGGGGCATGGCGACGTGGAAGGGATCCTCCGCGATGGTCACCGATTCGATGTCGCCGCAGTCGCAAGGCAAGGCGAGGAGAAGGAGGTCCAACCTGCCGCCATCGAGGGATTCGACCAGGCGATCGGTGATGTCCTCCCGCAGCCACAGGCGCAGGCGGGGGAAGGTGTCGCGCAGGCGGGGCATCAGGCGGGGCAGCAGGAAGGGGCCGATGGTGGGGATGGTGCCCAGGCGCAGCGGGCCGGTGAGCGGATCGCGGGCGGTGTCCACCGTCTCGACCAGCGCGGTCAGGGCGGCAAGCGCGGTGCGGGCGCGGCCGACCAATTCACGGCCGAGCGGGGTGAAGACCGGGCGCTTGCCGCCAGTGCGTTCCAGCAAGGCGGCGTCGAGTTGACGTTCCAGGGCGAAGATGCCCGAGGACAGGGTGGATTGGGTCACAGCGCAGGCGGTGGCGGCGCGGCCGAAATGGCCGTGCTCGGCCAGGGCGACGAGGTAGCGGAGTTGTTGGGGACTGGGCAGGGAGGTCATCGGCGATGAACATTACGCCGAACGCGCGATCCGCCAGGGGCGGGAATGCAGGGCGGCCATGCGCGCCGGAAGCGAAGGTCGCACGCAAAGCGCAACCATTCAACACCCAGGAGCGCACGGCGCGGCCGCACCCAAACCGCCCGCGCACCAGCCCACGGCATCAAGGCGAGACCCGTGACTGCCAGCCGCTCGCCTCCGATGGTCAAACAGGCATGCGGATCGAGGCCATGCCTCGATCCGGGAGCGCACAGCGCGACCGCGCCCAACCCGCAAGCCATCCAGGGCACGCCCGAACACGGCGCGAAGGCAAGGCCGGCGGATGCCGGCCGCCCGCCGTCTGAGGGATCAAAAAAGACTCAGCCTGAGGCTTCGCCTCAGGCCGCGTCGGAGCCTTCGCCGCTGCCCAGGCCGATCAGCGACTGGCGGTCCAACAGTTCGAGGCCCGAATGGCCATGCAGCCGAATCCAGCCGCGCTTGCGAAAGGAGGAGATGGCACGACTGACGGTTTCCAGCGTCAGACCCAGGAACTCGCCGATATCGGCGCGCGTCGCCGGCAGGTCGAAGACCGGGCCAACATGCTTGCGACGCTCCTGCGCCTCGGCCAGCGAGACGAGGAAGGCGGCGACCCGTTCCTCGGCGCTGAAGCGGCCCAAAGCGAGGATATGGTCCTGGCTCGCCGCGAGTTCCTTGATGCAGAGGTCGAGGAAGCGGCGCTCCAGCACCGGGTAGCGGCGGAACAGCTGTTCGAGCCGCCGACGGTCGAGCCGGCAGACGGTGCCGCGCGTCAGCATCTCCGCGCCGAAGGCGTATTCGGTGGCGGGGGTGAAGCCAAGGATGTCGCCGGCGAAGCGGAAGCCGATCACCGCCTGGCGACCATCGGGAAGGACGCGGGTCAGCCGCGCCATGCCTTCGGTCAGGGTATAGACGTAGCGGGCCGGATCGCCCTGGTGGAACACCGCCTCACGCGGGTCGAGTGTGTGTCGCTCGCTCTCCCCGGCCATGTCGTCGAGGGCGGCAATATCGAGCGGGGCGCACAGCCCGATCGAGCGGGATCCGCACTTCAGGCAGACGTCAGCTTCCCCGCCAAGGCCGTCCATCAGCGCGCGGGTACTGTCGAGAGGATGCATGTTACCCGTTCACCTGGCTCGGCGGTTCATTGGCCGCGGGCTACCCATGGTCTGGTGACCACGCTTGTCAGTGTCCCCGCACCGTTGAGGTAGATCAAGAACTAACGAATATATGCCACATACTGCGCGAAGGCGCCATGTTGGAACTGCCGCGCGGCTTGCGCCGCGGCGTGGCGTGCGGACACTGCTGGTTCGCTTCGTTCCGAGGAATTCAGCCATGAGCCAGGCCACGCCCGCTTTCCGTCTCGATGGCAAAAGGATCCTCGTCACCGGCGCCTCGATGGGGATCGGTCGGGCCGTTGCGCTGGCGGCTGCGGCAAGCGGTGCGACGGTGGTGCTCGCCGCGCGGCGTCGGGCAGGGCTCGATGAGGCGGCGGCGGAGATCGCAGCCGCGGGCGGGGTGGCCGAAGTGCTGCCCTTCGACGCGGCCGACCCGGCGGCGATCCGCAACGCCGTGGCGGCAGCGGGGGTGCTGGACGGGCTGGTCAACAATGCCGGCAGCGTGACGCGCGAACCCTTCCTCGACGCCTCCGAGGCGGAGATGGACCGCGTCCTCGCGTTGAATGTGAAAGGTGCGGCGATCGTCGCGCAGGCGGTCGCGCGCGGCATGGTGGCGGCCGGGCGCGGCGGGTCGATCGTCAACATGGCCTCGGTCGCCGGGCTGGTGGGGTCGCGCAACCGCAGCCTCTATGCCGCGACCAAGCATGCGGTGATGGGGCTGACGCGGGCGATGGCGCTGGAACTCGGGCCGAAGGGCATCCGGGTGAATGCGGTCTGCCCGGGGTTGGTGAATACGCCGCTCGCGGCCGACCTGATGGCGGACGAGAAATTCGTCGCGGCGACGCGGGCGCGCATTCCGCTCGGCCGCATCATGGAACCGGAGGACATCGCCGGGCCGACGGTGTTCCTGCTCTCGGCGGCATCCTCCGGCATCACCGGCATCGCCTTGCCGGTCGATGGCGGCGTCACGGCAGAGTAGAAGCACATGCCTGTCACCGTTCGCGCCTGCGGCGCAGCCCGCACCGTCACCGGCCTGTCGCTGCTGTTCGAAACCGGCAAGACCCGCTTCCTGGTCGATTGCGGCATGTTCCAGGGACCCAAGACGCTCAAGGCGCTGAACTGGGAGCCCTTCCCCTACAACCCCCGCGAGATCGACGCGGTGCTGCTGACCCACGCGCATATCGACCATTCCGGCCTGCTGCCGAAGCTGGTGAAGGAAGGCTTCCGGGGCCGCATCCACGCCACCGCGCCGACCGTCGATCTGTGCGCCGTCATGCTGCCGGATTCGGGCCATGTGCAGGAGATGGAGGTCGATCACCTCAACCGCCGCAACCGCCGGCGCGGACGCGCGCCGGTCGAACCCATCTACACCGCCGCCGATGCGGTCGCCGCCATCCGCGCCTTCGCTTCGGTGCCGATGGATCGCTGGCTGTCCTTCGACGAATTGCCAGGCCTGCGCGCACGCTGGTGGAATGCCGGGCACATGCTCGGCTCGGCCTCGATCGAACTGGAATTCACCGAGGCGGGGGCGCCGCCGCTGCGCGTGCTGGTGTCGGGCGATCTCGGCCCCGACTGCGCGGTGTTCCATCGCGACCCGGAAGGGCCAGAGGCGCTGGACCACGTCTTCGTCGAATCCACCTATGGCGACGAGGACAAGCCCTGCGTCGACCAGGCCACGCGCCGCGAGCGCCTCGCCACGCTGGTGAACGAAGCGGTGAAGCCCGACGGCGCGCTGCTGATCCCCGCCTTCGCGGTCGAGCGCACGCAGGAGATCTGCTGGGACCTGGTGACGCTGATGCAGGCCGGGCGCATCCCGCAGGCGCCGATCTTCGTGGACAGCCCGCTCGCGATCCGCGCCACCGAAGTCTTCCTCGAACACGCCGCGGTGCTCGAGGATGGGCGTTCGGTGAAGCGCGCCCTGCGGTCCCCGCTGCTGAACTTCACCGAGACCGGCGAGGCATCGCGCCGCATCGCCTCGGTCACCGGCTTCCACATCATCATCGCCGGATCGGGCATGTGCGATGCCGGGCGCATCCGCCACCACCTCAAGCAATGGTTGTGGTCGCCGGAGGCGACGGTGCTGCTGACCGGATACCAGGCGGAAGCCACGCTGGGGCGCCTGCTGCAGGACGGGCGGCGCGAGGTGCGCATCCAGGGCGACACCATCCGCGTCGCCGCGCAGATCCGCGAGATTCGCGATTATTCCGGCCATGCCGATGCGACGGAACTTCTGGCCTGGCTGAAGGCGCGCGGGCCGGTGACCGGCGGGGTCTTCCTGGTCCATGGCGAGGAACCCGCGATGGACGCGCTGGCGCGTCGCGTGGAAGGCGAGCGCCAGGCTGGCGCCGCGCAGGTGCTGATGCCGGTGCTCGACGAACGCTTCCTGCTGCCGAAGGCTGCCGCACCGGTGCGCCAGGATGCGCCGCGGCGACGCGCCAACCCCGAGGCGGCCGGACGCCCCGACTGGCACAATGCGCGCGCGGCCCTGCTGCTGGGGATCGAGGACGCGATCGACCGCAGCACCGATCCGGCGGCGCGGGAGCGGCTGATGGCGGCGCTGCGGCAGGCGCTGGAGTCCAATCGGCGCAGCGGTCGGTAGTGGATAAAATCGAACGCTTGGTACCCGGCACCTAAGGCGGGTTCTGACCGACAACAGGCATAGTGCGCATCGAAAATCCCGCAGCGCAGTGACGTCCTACCGGGCGGGGTGTGCTATCATTCAGTTGCTGGTTCTATCCGAACTGCAGGCGTCTTCTGACGTGGGGTGGCGACAGCAATGAGCACGACGTTCGGGGCCGGTTTCCATGCCGCACCGGGTAAGGCGGTCAATGCTTCGGCATACGAACGTTGGACCGGACGATGGTCGAGGCTCTTTATTCCGGCGGTGCTCGCTGCCGCCGGAGTGGGACCAAAGTGCCGCGTTCTCGACGTCTCCACCGGAACAGGCGAGGCCGCGCGGATTGCGCTTCCGCTTGTCGGCACCGAGGGCGTCGTGGTCGGTGCGGACATCTCGCCCGAGATGCTTACGAGCGCACGTGCTGGGTTGTACGGGTCGCCGTTTGTACCGGTCGCGGCCGATGGCCAAGCATTGCCGTTCCGCGACGCCAGCTTCGACGCCGTCGTTTGCCAGCTGGGCTTGCAATTCTTTCCGGATCCAGCTCGGGGCGTGGGGGAATTCCGACGGGTTCTACGCGCGGGCGGTAGGGTGGCGATATGTGTGATCTCCACCCCGGATCGCGCACCCATGTGGGGTAATCTTGCGGACGTCCTCAGCCGCTTCCTGCCGGAACTACGCCACGTTTTGTTTCTCTCGTTTGCGCTGCATGATCCGAAACGGCTGGAAGCTATGCTTGTCGGCACAGGCTTCCGCGACGTCCACGTTGAGCGCACATCGCGCGATGACAGTTTCGAGAATTTCGAGGATTATTGGGAGTCGATAGAAGCCGGTATCGGCTCCATACCGCAGGCCTATTTGCGGCTTGGCGCCAAGGACCGCCACACTGTGCGCGAGGAAGTGCGTTCGCGTCTGTTGCGGTACGAGTCAAACGGCAAGCTGCGCATGAGCGTCGAGATGCTGATCGGTAGTGGTCGTGCGTAGGAGCTGGCGCGAATGTCGGCTTGTAGCACTTCGCCGAACTTGAGCATGGGCACCAAGCGTTAGCCTTTATCCACTAGACACGGACACGCCAGCCGAAAAGGCCGCTGTTCAAGCCTGGCCTCGCCAGGGGGCAACGGTCTCCTGGACCTCGGAAACCTGGCGCCTGGCATTGGGGCCGGCCCAAAGCGGAAAGCGCGCTGTGGGCTTTATGCGCGGACAGGGTCCAGAGCCCGGGCACGACGCATCATCCCCCACACGAAAGTCGTGGCACCTGCCCAAACAGGGTTACCGTCCAATCAAACCGGCAAGAATCCCGCGGTCCAGGGACCCGTTGGTCCCTGGCGGGGTGGCTTGGAGGGGCAGCGCCCCTCCAATCCTCGCGCGCACGGGGCGTCGCCTGCCCCCCCTCCCGCTCACCCGCGCCGCACGCTCCAGAACGTCGCGAAGCCTTCCTGGATGCCGGTCAGGTTGCTGCGAAAGGCGGTGGGCTGGAGATACTGCCCGGTCGGGTAATACGGCACCTCGCGCATCGCCTCGATCTGGATGTCGCGGCAGACCGCCTGCTGCGCCGCGAGGTCGGGCGCACGGAACCAGGCGTCGCGCAGTTCCTCGATGCGCGGCATGGTGGCCCAGCCGGCATAGCCTGCCTCCCCATTGCCGCGCAGCGCGATGTGACCGGCCGGGTTCAGCCAATCGGTGCCGGCCCAGTTGGTCATGAAGGCGGACCAGCCGCCGTCGCTGACCGGACCCTTGCGGTTGCGGCGCTGGAGCATGGCGTTGAACTCGACCGAATAGATCTCGACGTTCAGGCCGGCCTTGCGGAACTGGTCCTCGATCACCGCGCCCATCGCGGCGTTGGGGGCGGAGGTGGAGGGGATCATGAACACCACCTTCTCGTCGCGATACCCGGCGGCGCGCAGCGCCTGCTTCACGCGGTCGTAGTCGCGCGGGCCCTTCAGCGGTTCGAGCCCGGCTTCCGAGGCCATCGGTGTGCCTGGGCCGAAGAAGCCGCAGGGGACGTGGTAGAGGCTTGCATCGTCGCCCACCAGCGACTGCATGCAGGCGGTCTGGTCGATCGCCCCCCACAGCGCGCGGCGGATGGCGGGATTGTCGAAGGGCGGCTGCAGGTGGTTCATCCGCACCATGCCGACGAAGCCCGAGGGGTCCAGCACGCGCACCGTCACGCCGCGCGCGCGGCGCAGCTGCGGCAGCAGGTCGTGATAGGCGTATTCCTGCCAATCCTGCTCACCCTGCACCAGCGCGTTGGTGGCAGTGGCCTGGTCGGGCAGAACCTTCCATTCGACGCGGTCGAAATGCACGACCTTGGGGCCGGAGGTCCAGCCGCCCGGCCCGTCCCGCCGCGGCACGTAGCTGTCGAACTTCGCATAGACGATCTGCGAGCCGGGCACGCGCTCGCTCTCGACGAAGCGGAAGGGGCCGCTGCCGATCAGCTCCGGCACCTGGCGGAATGGATCGGTGTTGGCGAGGCGTTCCGGCATCATGGCGCAGACCGGCACCGAAGCCTTGCCCAACGCGATCGGCAGCAGCGGGAAGGGCTGCTTCAGGCGGAAGCGGATGGTGCGGTCGTCCGGCGCTGAAAGCTCGTCGGTCGCTTCCATCAGCGTGGTGCCAAAGGGGTCGCGCCGCGCCCAGCGACGGATCGAGGCGACGCAATCGCGTGCGAGCACGCGCTCCCCGTCATGGAACAGCAGGCCGTCGCGCAGCGTCAGGGTCCACAGCTTGCCGTCATCCTCGATGCGGTGGCCATCGACCATCTGCGGCGTCGCCTGATACGCGGAATCCATGCCGTAGAGCGTGTCGAAGACCATGTAGCCATGGTTGCGCGAGACATAGGCGGTGGTGGTGACGGGATCGAGCGTCACCAGGTCCTGCTGTGGGGTGAAGCGCAGCGTGGTGGCCGATTGCGCGCGCAGCAGGCGCGGCCCGGCGAGGGTCGCGGCGAGGCCGCCAGCGGATCGGATCAGGGTGCGTCGCTGCATGGCGGTGGGTTCCTCTCGCGGGGTGCGGATGTGGTCGGCGCACCGGGTCTGGCGGGGTCCTCGGGCAGGCGTCGTGGGATGCAGCCTGCGCCCCCTGCCCGTCCCGGCTCAAGGGGGAAGCCCGCGAGTGCTGCGTCTCGTCGGAGACGCTTGCCCGCGGCGCGCGGGACGAAGCGCTGACATCGAGCGAGCCGACAGACAGGCCGGCATCAGTCGATGGTGATCCGCGCCTCCCGCACCACCGGGCCCCAGACGCGCGCGAAGTCGATGTGGACCTGCTGGTATTCGGCCGAGGAGACAGGACGCCCGAGCGGATAGAGCCCCGCCACGACCAGGCGCCGTTCGGTATCGGGATCGGCGAGCACCTTCTGCATCGCTGCATGCATCTCGGCGGCGACTGCCTGCGGCATGCCGCGCGGGCCGGAAATGCCGGTCCAGGAGGACACCGTGAGGTCCGGCAGACCGAGCGCGCGATAGGTCGGCACGCCTGGCAGCGGGGCGAATGGTTCGGGTGTCGAGACGGCGATCGCCTTGACCTGCCCTGCTTCAATGGCGCCGGTGGTACCGGCGAGCGGCGTGAGGAAGCAATCCACCTCCCCCGCGATGGTCGCCTGCAGGCCGGGGCCGGTGCCGCGATAGGGGACGTGGACCCAGGTGCCGCCGGACAACTTCGCCATCATCTCCCCCTGCAGATGCTGCATGCCGCCTGCACCCGAACTGCCGTAGCTGACCCCGTTGGGACGGCTGCGCGCGACCTCGCGGAGTTGCGTGAAGCTGGTGAACGGGCTGTTGCCCGGCAGCAGCATCACCGTCGGCGTGTCGGCGACCATGGCGATATGGGTGAAGTCGGCGTCGCCGTCATAAGGCTTGGGCGTCATCGCCAGCGGCACGATGCCGTTGGGGGATGTGTTGGAGATGCCGATCACGCTGCCATCGGGCGGTGCGGCCACCAGCACGCGGGTGCCGACCGCGCCTGATGCGCCGGCGCGGTTCTCGATGACGATGCTGCGGCCGAGGCCGGCGGCGAGGCCCGGCTGGATGATCCGCGCGGTGACATCGGAGGCGCCGCCAGGTGCGAAGGGCACGATGAGGCGGATCGTGCCTGCCTGCGCACGCGCCAGATGCGGCGCGCCGAGGCAGGTGGTGGCGAGGGCAAGGACGGAACGGCGCTGCATGCTGGGCTCCCGGCGCAAAGGCGCGGAACCCCCAGCAAGGGCGGGGCCAGACGCGGGTCAGCCCGGCGCGGCTTCGAGGAATTCGAACCCCATGGTGCGCGCGTGGTAATGCAGCCCGCCATCCTGGACGATGAGGAAGCGCGCCTGCACCCGGCCGGCATTGTGGTGTGAATGCGGGTCGCCGGCCGGCGTGACGAGGGTGTTGCCGAGGCTCCACGGGCGCGGCTCGCCGCTGACCATGGAATGGCAGTGCTCGCCTTGCAGGACCAGGGTGATCGCCGCGGAATTGTGCCGGTGCGCGCGCTGGTGCTCGCCCGGCGGCAGGGTGTTGAGCGAGAGCGTCATGCTCGGCGTGATGTTGCGCCACGCCTCCAGCCCGTCCGATGAGAAGATGACGGCCAGGCCCGAGGTCGCCGCATTGGTGGTGCAGGCGCCGATGATGGCGAGTTGGCGTTCGATCTCCGCCGCCGCGTAGTGCACCGGGGCAAGCGGCGCGGGGCCTTCGCGCAGGCCTTCGAAAGCGAGCAGCGGCTCGTTGCCGACCAGCCAGAGCACGGCATCCTCGGTGGCGGCCAAAGGCTGCGCGCCGCCGGGCAGCAGGAAGATGTCGCCCGCGCCCCAGGCGAAGCCGGGCGCCGTGCCGGCGCCGCGCAGCACGCAGCCGATCAGCCCGGTGGCGTGGGTGTCGAGGGCGAGCGTCTCCCCCGCGCGGATCACGGCGTAGCGGGCGAGCATCAGCGGGCTGGTCGCGGGGAAGGCGCAGCCGATCGCAGCCGACTGGTCGCAGGCGATGATGCCGGTGGGCGCACTAGGTTCGAAGGCGGCGGCGGCCTGGGCGGCGAAATCCGCCGCCGGCACGGCCGGCAGCTTGATGTTGAAGGCGTTGCCCGAATTGAAGAAACGCGCTCGCGCCGCGGCGGCGCTACCCGGTGCCTGCGCGTGTTGCACGGGCAGGTCGGCCATGTCGGTCATGTCGTCAGTTCCTCGACCACGGCGGCGAGCAGCGCGGCGCCGGCTTGCACATCATCGGGCTCGGCCCATTCCTCGGGCGAGTGGCTGATGCCCTCGCGGCAGGGAATGAAGATCATCGCGGCGGGGCAGAGCGGCGCGAGGTGCCGCGCATCATGCCCGGCCGCGGAGAGGATCGGCATGGCGGGCAGGCCGAGCCGTGCCGCCGCCGCCGCAAGCCGGTCGCGCAGGCCCGCATCGAAATCGTTGGAGGGCGCATCGACGAGGCGCGTGACGGTCACGGCGCAGGGTGGTGCCTCGGCCAGTGCCGCGGCTTCCAGCCGCGCGGCATGGGCCTGCAGCGCGGCGTTATCCGGATGGCGCAGGTCGATGCGGAAGACCACGCGCCCGGCGACGACGGATGGCGCATTGGGCTGCACCGTCACCCGGCCGATGGTGAACTTCACGATCGGATCGGCCTCGCCCACATCGCGCTGCATCCGCGTGGCGATGCGCGCGAAGGCCATCACCGCATCGCGGCGGCGGTCCATGTCGAGCGTGCCGGCATGGCCTTCCTCGCCGTCGATCACGACCTCCCAGGTGATCTTGCCCTGGATGCCGGTGACGATGCCGAGCGGGATGCCCTGCGCTTCAAGCACGGGTCCCTGTTCGATATGCGGCTCGATATAGAAGGCCGGCGCGAAGCCGAGCGGGCGGCGCGGCATGTCGGGGAAGGCGGCGTGCAGCGCATCGAGCGCGTCCCCGACGCTGATGCCCGCCGCATCGCGTGCGGCGCGGATGGTGGCGAGGTCCCGCACGTCGGCGAAGGCCTCCGAGCCCATCATGCCCGGGGCGAAGCGGCTGCCTTCCTCGTTCATCCAGGCGACGACCGTCAGGTCGCGGGCCGGGGTGGGCAGGGTCGTCGCAGCTTCCAGCGCCGCGAGCACGCCGAAGGCGCCGTCGAACTTGCCGCCGGTGGGCTGGGTGTCGATATGGCTGCCGATCAGCCCCGGCGGCAGGGCGCGGTCACGGCCCGGCCTGGTCAGGAACAGGTTGCCGGCAGCGTCGGTGGACGGCTCCAGCCCGGCCTCGGTCGCCCAGGACAGCAGCAGACGCCAGGCGTCGATCTCGCCGGGGCTGAGCGCCTGTCGATCGACGCCGCCATCGCCGCGCGCACCGATCTCGGCCAGGCGCATCAGGCGTTGCCAGAGGCGGCTTTCGCTCATGTCGTGCGCATGATCTGGCCGGGCAGCGCGCGGGGGTCGCGCTTGCGCCAGCGGCCGGCCTCGACCTGGGCGATGAAGGACGCGAGCAGGGCGTTGAAGGCGTCGGGTTCCTCCAGGTTCAGCGTGTGGCCGGTCTTGGGGAAGACCGACAGGCCGCAGGCCGGGATGGTCTTCTTGAGGAAGATGCCCGGTTGCAAGCAGTGGTCGTCCTCATCGCCGACGATCACCAGCGTGGGCACCTCCATGGCCTTGAGTTCGGCTTCGAGGTCCCAGAAGGACGGCCGGCGTACCTGCACGCCGCGCATGGTCAGCGCGGCGCCGATGTCGGAATGCGTCGCCAGGCGATCGGCGAATTCGCGCCAGCCGCGCGGGTCCTTGTCCTGGAACTGCACGCGGCTCGCGCCTTCGGCATAGATGGGGGCGAAGGCGCGGGCGCCGTCCTTCTCGAAGCGGTCGGCAACTTCGCGCGACACGCCGCGGAAATACTCCTCGAATTCCTTCTCGCAGCCATAGCCGGCGCCGGCGACGGTCAGCGACAGCGCGCGGTCCGGGTGGCGCAGGCCGAAATGCACCGTGGCGAAGCCGCCCATGGACAGGCCGACGATATGCGCCTTGGAGATCTTCAGCGCATCCAGCACGGCGATGGCGTCGGCCACCGCGATGGCCTGGGAATACTGCTCGACGTCGGCCGGCACGTCCGATGGCGGATAGCCGCGCGCGGCATAGGTGATGCAGCGATGGCGGCGGCTGAAATGCCGCATCTGCGGTTCCCAACTCGCGTGATTGCCGCCGAATTCGTGAATGAAGAGGATGGGCACGCCCTCGCCCGCTTCCTCATAATGCAGGGCGATGCCGTCCGGCGTGGTGATGCGCGGCATGATGCGGTCCTTCAGAATTGCGGCGGCAGGTCGTTCAGGCTGCGCGCCGTCTCGACCAGGACGGGCAGGCGGTCGGCGAGCTTTTCCGCCCAGTCGCGCGGGACGGAAGTGCTGACCTTGACGAAGCGATGCCCGAAGCGCGCGGTGTGATAGGCGCCCTGGCGGATCATGATGCCCTCGCGGTTCGCGGCCTCGACCAGGGCTTCGGGCTGCAGTCCGCCGGTCTCGATGACGATGAAATTGCCGTGGGAGGGCCAGACCGGGACGGAGAAGCCGGGGATGGCGAGTGCGGCGTCACGGATCAGCGCGTTGTTGGCGCGCGTCGTGGCGCGGACGGTCGCCATCCATTCGGGCTTCACCGCGAGCCCCGCCAGTGCGGCACGCTGCGCGATGACGCTCGCACCCAGCACGCCGGTGGATTGGGCGGCGAAATCCTCCAGCATTGCGGCGGGGGCGACCAGCGCGCCGATGCGCAGCCCCGCGAGGCCAAGCCATTTGGAGAAGGACACCGAGACGACCGCGTTGTCGGGGGCTTCCAGCAGCGCGGGATGGTGGCCATCGGCGAAGTCGCGATAGGTGCAGTCATGCACGAACAGCGCACCGAATTCCTTCGCGATGGCGGCGAAGGCGGCGATCTCCTCCCGCGTGTAGCGGATCCCGAGCGGGTTGTTGGGATCGACGATGTAGATGATGGCGGTGCGCGCGTCGCAGGCGGCGCGGAGCGCGTCGGGCGTCAGGCGGAAATCGCAGGCGGGGTCGTAGATCGGGATCTCGATCACCTCCGCTCCCGCCTGGCGGGCAAACAGGCAGGGCCATTTCCAGGTCGGGTCGGTGGTGACGAAGGTGGTGCCCGGGCGGCAGCGCGCGCGACAGACTAAGGCGAGCGCGTTGACGCCGCCTTCGGTGACGAGCGCTTCGGCGCCAGTCACGCCGAGATCAGCGACGATCGCGGCGCGCAGGGCTTCGAAGCCCAGCGGCGGCGCATAGGCGTTGAATTCGGCGGCGTCGATCGAGGCATGCATCGCCGCCAACACTGCCGGATGGGCCGGGATGTGGTTGGTGTTCTGGCCCATCCAGGCCAGGCCGGGCGTGGCCGTCAGCGTGTCAAAGTAGCGGTTGCGGACCAGAGCGCCGGACATCAGATCACCGAACCCCGCGCGGCGATGCCGCCATCGATGGTCACCACCGTGCCGGTGATGTAGCCGGCGCGCGGGGACGCCATGAAGGCGCAGAGATCGGCCGTCTCGCGCACTGTGGCGGGGCGCTTGCCGGGGTATTTGGCGTACAGCTCCTCCCAGCGGGATTCGTCGCCGAGCATGTCGCGCGCCTTGATGCGCATGATCTTCAGCATGCGGTCGGTGGCGACCGGACCCGGATTGATGCCGACGACGCGGATGCCGTCATCCAGGCTGCGCCCGCCGATCGCCTTGGAGAAGGACATCAGCGCGGCATTGCCGGTGGAGCCGGCGAAATACGCCGCGTCCCAGTTCTCGCCGGAATTGCCGATGACGTTGATGATGACGCCGCCGCCCTTCGCCTTCATCCGCGGATAGAAGCAGCGTGTCAGGGTGATGTAGCCAAAGACCTTGAGGTCGAAGCCGCGGCGGATCGCCTCGTCCGTCACGCTGTCCAGCGGGCCGGCGGGAATGTCGCCGGCATTGTTGATCAGGATGTCGGATTCGCCCGCCGCCTCGGCGAGGGCTTCCATCGCCGGCGTCGAGCCGAGGTCGAGCGCATGCACGGTGACGCGAACCCCGTGATCCGCGCGCAGCCGCGCGGCGGCTTCCTCCATCGCCGGGCCGTTGCGGGCGGCGAGGTGCAGGTTGCAGCCCTCCTCGGCCAGCACCTCCGCACAGCCGAGGCCGATGCCCTTGGAAGCCCCGGTGATCAGGGCGGTCTTGCCGGTGAGGTCGAGCTGCAAGGGAATCTCCGCAGAGTTATGTATACGTCGGATAGGCAATCCGCATACCAGAGATCAGCCGAGCCCGGCGATCAGGTCCAGCAGGTTCTCGCCCAGCAGGGTCAGATGCGCCCGCATGGCCCGGTGCGCGGCCTCCGGATCATGGGCGAGGATTGCCTCCATGATCTCCTCATGCTCGCGAATCGTATCCTCGACGCGCGTCGGCATATGCGTGACGCGACGGCGATAGGCAGCGACGCGGTTGCGCAGGCGGCGCGTCTCATCGGCCAGGAAGGCGTTGTTGGCGGCCTCATAGATGGCTTCGTGGAATTCGGCGTTGATGTCGTAGAACACGTCCACGCTGTCGCCGGCGGCGGCGACCAGGCGCGCATGGATGGCTTGCAGTGCCTGGGATTGCGCCTGGGTGACACGCCGCGCGGCGAGGCGGGCGCAGAGTCCCTCGAGTTCGCCCATCACCTGAAACATCTCGATCAGCGTCTGGGCGCCGATGGACCGCACAGCAGCACCCTGGCGTCCCCGCAATTCCACCAGGCGATCGGCGGCAAGCAGGCGGAAGGCCTCGCGCACCGGGGTGCGGGAACAGCCGTAGCGCTCGGCGATCTCCTGCTCGTCCAGGCGGCTGCCGGGCTCGATGCGGCCGGCGACGATCTCGGTTTCCAGGCGGCGGTGCAGCGTGTTGGCGAGAGTGGCGGGGAAGGTCTCGATGCGGGCGGAGGCGCGCCCCTTTTCTGGCCAATCTGCACGCCCGGCTGCCTGTTTTCCGCGCATCTGTATTCCTACGGACCAATCTTGTGTGCACATACTGCTATTTATGTATTCCACAACCCACGGCCAGCCGCCAGTATGAATGCAAGGACGGAAGGCGGGGCTTTGCAGACCACCACCACAGCGCTGCTGGAAATGCAGTCGATCGGCAAACGCTTCGGCGCCGTGCAGGCGCTGGACGGCTTCGCCATGGATGTCGAACCGGGCGAGTTCGTCACCGTGGTCGGCCCCAGCGGCTGCGGGAAATCCACGCTGTTCAACATCGTGGCCGGCCTGGAAGAACCCGACGACGGCGGCATCCTGCGCTTCAAGGGGAATGGCTGCCACGCGAAGGAACTGCTCGGCCGCGTGTCCTTCATGCCGCAGCGGGACCTGCTGCTTCCCTGGCGCAACGTGGTGGACAACGCGATCCTGGCACGCGAGATCGAAGGCGCGAACCGCGCCGCGATGCGCGCCGAAGCCCGCGCCATGCTGCCGGAATTCGGCCTGGCGGGGTTCGAGAAGCAGTATCCGCATCAACTCTCCGGCGGCATGCGTCAACGCGTCGCACTCATGCGCACCTTCCTGTTCGAACGGGAATTGATGCTGCTGGACGAGCCCTTCGGTGCGCTCGACGCGCTGACGCGCAGCATGATGCAGCGCTGGCTGCTCGACATCTGGCAGCGCCATCGCCGCACCATCCTGTTCATCACCCATGACGTGGATGAGGCGATCTTCCTCGGCGACCGCGTGCTGGTGATGACCGCGCGGCCCGGCCGCGTGAAGCTGATGCGCAAGGTGGACCTGCCGCGGCCACGCAAGGCCGAACTCGTCACCTCCCCCGAATTCACCGCCATCAAGCGCGAAGTGCTCGATGCGATCGAGGAGGAAGCCATGAAATCCTTCGTCGCGGAGACCGCCGCATGACCCCTGCCGAGGCGGAAGCCCGCATCAGCCTCGCCGCCTGCTACCGGCTGGTCGCACGGCTCGGCATGGATGATGTGATCTACAACCACATCTCGCTGCGCGTGCCGGGCGAACCCGGCGCCTTCCTGCTCAACCCATATGGGCTGATGTTCGCGGAGATCACGGCGTCATCCCTGGTGAAGATCGACATTGACGGTCGCAAGCTGTCGAACAGCCCGCATGACGTGAACGTCGCCGCCTTCGTCATCCATGGCGCGCTGCACAAGTCGCGCGAGGATGCCGCCTGCGTGCTGCACACGCATTCGGATGCGGCGCTTGCCGTCTCGGCGCAGAAGGACGGGCTGCTGCCGCTCAGCCAATTCGCCATGCGCTTCTACAACCGCCAGGCCTTTCACGATTACGAGGGCGTCGCGATCGATCTCGACGAGCAGCAGCGGCTGATCGCCGATTTCGCCGATCATCCGGTGATGCTGATGCGCAACCACGGCATGCTGACGCTGGGTCGCACGCCGGGCGAGGCCTTCATGCTGCAATACTATTTCGAGCGCGCGGCAAAGATTCAGCTGATGATGCAGGCCTCCGGCGTGCCGATCATCGCGCCGCCTCATGAGGTCTGCGAACATGCCGCGCGGCAGTTCTGGGACCTCAAGGGCGACATCAAGATTCCAGGCGAGCGCGAATGGCCGGGCTTCCTGCGCCTGCTCGACCGCGAAGATCCATCCTACCGCGCATGACACCCCAAGGAGCCACCACCATGAACAGGCGACTTCTTCTGACCGGCCTCGGGGCGGCGCTCGCCCTGCCCGCCATTCCCCGCGCCGGCGCGCAGACGTTGACGCGCGCCACGCTGCGGTTGAAATGGCTGACCCAGACGCAGTTCGCCGGCTTCTACGTCGCCGTGCAGAAGGGCTATTACCGCGAGGCCGGGATCGACCTGACGATCAACCCCGGCGGGCCGAACCTGCTGACCGAGAACCTGGTCGCCTCCGGCGCCGACACCTTCGGTCTGTCGGGCGGCACGGACAGCGTGTTTGCCGCGCGCGAGCGCAACCTGCCCATCGTCTGCACCGGCGTGATGCACCAGCAGACGCCCTTCGTCTTCGTCGCGCGCGCCGATGGGCCGATCCGCACGCTGGCGGATTTCCGGGGCAAGACCATCACCACCTGGTACACGGGGGCGAACTTCGTGCTGCTGGGCATGCTGGCCCAGGCCGGGCTGCGGCCGGGCGACTTCACCATGCAGCCGCAGCAGGTCAGCGTGACGCCCTTCGTGGACGGGCAGATCGATGTCGTCACCGCCACGCGCTACAATGAATTTTACACGCTGATGACGCGCATGGGCCGCGACAAGCTGCGGAGCTTCGTCCCCGACGACCACGGCATCACCTTCCCGCGTGACACCGTCATCGTCAGCGAGCAGACCGCTCGCGACAAGCCGGACATGGTCAAGGCCTTCATGCAGGCGTCCATCCGCGGCTGGCGCGATGCGCTGCGCGACCAGAAGCTCGGCGTCGACACGGTGATGGCCGTCGCACCCACGCTGGCCCGCCCGCATCAGGAATTCATGCTGGAGGAAGCCGGCAAGCTGATGGTCGCCGGGCCCGCCGCGACCAACGGCCTGTTCTGGATCGACATGCCGACCATCCAGAAGGCGCATGACTTCTTTCTTCGCAATGAGGTGATCAAGGCGCCGCTGGACCTCGCCGCCGCCTACAAGCCGAGCTTCCTGGAGGGCATCGCGCTGCCCGACCGGATGGCATGAAGGCTGCGTTGCGCCTGGCCGGCGGGCTGCTGTTCGCCGGCCTCATCTGGGAAGGCACGGTCGTCTTCTTCGGTATCCGCCAATCCACCCTGCCGCGACTGACGGAGGTGCTGGCGGCGATCGCCGCCACCCCCGGCGCCTATTGGAGCGGATTCCTGCGCACGGCGATCGAGACGCTGATCGGCTTCGCCGCCGGCACGCTGGTGGGCGTGGCGAATGGGCTGATCTTCTTCCGTGCGCCGATCCTGCGCGACATGCTGCTGCCGATCTTCGTGGTATCCCAGACCATTCCCGTCATCGCCTTCGGTGCGCTGGTGGTGATGTGGTTCGGCAATACGCTCATGGCCAAGGCGGTGATCGCCTTCTACCTGACCTTCTTCCCGGTCACGGTGAATACGCTGCTCGGGTTGAATTCCGTCGATCCGCGCCAGGTCGCCCTGCTGCGCAGCTTCGGTGCGAAGGGACGGCAGATCCTGTTCCGCCTGCAATTGCCGATGGCGCTACCGCAGATCTTCGTGGCGTTGCGGCTCGGCGCCTCGCTCAGCCTGGTCGGTGCCATCGTCGGCGAGTGGTTCGGCGATACCACCGGCATCGGCGTGCTGCTGCTGCAGGCGATGTACAATGAGAACGTCATCGCTGTCTGGGCGGCGATCCTGTGCGCGGCGGTGCTGGGGACGGGGTTCTATGCACTGGTGGCGCTGGCCGAACGCCGCATCGTATTCTGGGGGGCGGAACAGTGACGCAGCACCGCGGCACGCTGCGCGGCATCCTCGGTGGCGTGTTGCTGCTGGCGGTGTGGGAGGCGGTGGCGCGCGGCTTCGCCCTGCCCGCCTATACCCTGCCGGCGGTCAGCGACATTCTCGCTGCCGCCTGGCAGCATCGCGCGGTGCTCGCGACCGCCGGCTGGATCACGGCGCAGGAAGCTCTCGCGGGCTACGCCATCGGCACTGTCATCGGCATCGGCCTCGCCGGGCTGCTGGTGGTCGCACCGCTGCTGCGCGGCCCCGTGCTGCCCACCGCCATGGCGATCAATTCGGTCCCCGTGGTCGCCTGGTCGCCGCTGGTGCTGCTGTGGCTCGGCGTCGGCATGGGGTCGAAGATCGCCATGGTCGCGCTGGCCGTGGGCTTCACCGTGTTCCTCAGCGCGCTGGCGGGGTTCGACCGGGTGGACCGGCGCAGCGTGGACCTGATGCGCAGCTTCGGCGCCGGGCCAGACGCTGTGTTCTGGCGGCTGCGCCTGCCGGCCGCGCTGCCGCTGATTGCTGCGGGCATGCGCGTCGCCACCGTTCGCAGTCTGATTGTGGCGATCGTGACGGAGATGCTCGGCGCCTATGGTGGGCTCGGCTGGGTGATCTACCAATCGGTGACGCTGATCGACTTCGTGCAGGTCTGGTCCGCGATCCTGGTGGCCTCGGCGATCAGCCTCGCCTTCTTCGGCCTGGTGGGCGCCATCGAACGGCGCGTGATCTTCTGGCGGTGAACGACATGGCGCGACAGATGCATCTCGGCCTGTTCATCCTCGGCACCGGCAGCCATGTCGCGGGATGGCGCTATCCGGGCGCGATCGACAGCTTCCAGGACATGGCGGCGATCCGCGCCATCGCGCGGGAGGCCGAGCGCGGCCGCTTCGACATGATCTTCATGGGGGACAATCTCTACGCCGATCCCGCCGCGCATCCGTCCTACACGGTGCGGCTGGAGCCGCTGACGATGCTTGCCGCGCTGGCGGGTAGCACGACGCATATCGGGCTCGGTGCCACGGTGGCGACGACCTACAGCGACCCCTTCACCGTCGCACGCGCCTTCGCCTCGCTGGACCACATCAGTGGCGGGCGGGCGGCGTGGAATGCGGTGACCGGCGCCAGCCCGCAGGCGGCGCCGAATTTCGGCAAGCTGCATCCGAACCATGCCGAGCGCTACGCCATCGCCGCCGAGTTCGTCGATGTGGTGCGCGGCCTGTGGGATTGCTGGGCGGATGATGCGGTCGTCGCGGATCGCGCCAGCGGCGTATATGTCGATCCGGCACGGCTGCGGCGGCTGGATCACGCCGGGCCGCATTTCGCGGTGCAGGGGCCGTTGAACATCGGACGGTCGCCACAGGGCCGGCCCATCATTTTGCAGGCGGGCGGGTCGGCGCCGGGGCTCGATCTCGCGGCGCGCACCGCCGATGTCGTGTTCTCGGTGGTGCAGGATTTCAATGAGGCGCGCGCGCAATACGCCACGCTGAAAGACCTGCTTCCGCGCCACGGCCGCCGGGCGCAGGACGTCACCGTGCTGCCGGGCGTCATGCCGGTGGTCGGGCGCACGGAACGCGAGGCCTTCGACCGCCTCGCCACGCTGCAGGGCTTCATCGATTCCCGCAACGCGCTGCAATTGCTGTCTGACCGCTTCGGCACGGACATGTCCGCCTATGACCTCGACGGGCCGGTGCCGGACCTGCCGCTGCCCGACACCTATCATTCCTTCTCGCGGGCCCTGCTGAACAAGGCGCGGCGAGAGGGGATGTCGCTTCGCGACGTCTATAATCTGATCGCCGCCGCACGCGGCCACTGGGTTCTGTGCGGGTCCGCCGAGAGCATCGCCGACACGTTGCAAGCGTGGTTCGAGGGCGGCTCGGCGGATGGCTTCAACATCATGCCGCCCTGGTTCATGGAAGGCTTCACCGACTTCATCGACCTGGTGGTGCCGATCCTGCAGGACCGCGGCCTGTTCCGAAGGGACTATGCCGGGCCGATGCTGCGCGACCAGTTGGGGCTGGCGCGCCCGGAACGGGGCTGAACCCGACCGGGCCGCAGTCGTCGCGCGCCGGGCCCGGCATCACTCCGCCGGCAGCGCATGGGCCGGTGGCGCGGCGGATTCGGGCGCCATCAGGCCATCGGTCTCGGCGCCGAGTTCCTGCCGCCATGGCCGCCAGCGTTCCAGCCGACCAGCGCGGCCACCAGCATCGCCGCGAAGCACGTCGCCAACATCCAGAACGGCAGGCCGGTCACGCCATCCAGGGTCAGCTTGCCCTGCCCGGCCATGTCCAGCAGCGGCCGCATCCATCATAATCTGTGCAAATTCGAATGCTGCAAGAATGGTGACGTCGGCCGCCGAAGCACCACATGGCTTTCATGCCCGACGCAGCACTGATCTGGTTCCGCCAGGACCTCCGCCTCGCCGACAATCCCGCGCTCGCCGCCGTGCAGGACCGCCCCGTCCTGCCTGTCCATGTGCTGGAGGACGGGCCCGGGGCACCCGGTGGCGCGGCGCGGTGGTGGCTGCATCACAGCCTGGTGTCGCTGGGGCGCGCGCTCGCCGAGCGCGGCACGCCGCTGCTGGTGCTGCGCGGCGATCCGCGCCGGCTCATCCCCGCAATCGCCGCGCAGGTGGGCGCCACCGAAATCCATGCCGGCCGGCAGACCGAACCCGCCGCCCGCCAACGCGATGCCGAGACCCACGACGCGCTGCAACGGGACGGGCGGCGGCTCGTGCTGCACCGCAACGCGCTGCTGCACGAACCGCACCTGGTGCGCACCGGGGCGGGCAAGCCCTTTTCGGTCTATACGCCGTTCTCGCGCGCGGTCTTTGCGCTGCTGGAAGGCCTGCCGCCGCCCATCCCGGCCCCTGACCGGCTGACGCCCGCCACTGGCGGCCCGGCAGGCCTTGGCCCCGCCGCTTTCGGCCTGCTGCCCGCGCCGCCGGAGCCCGACTGGGCGGCCGAATTCCCATCCCACTGGACGCCCGGGGAGGCCGGCGCCGCCGCCCGTCTTGCCGCCTTCCTGGACGCCGGGCTGGCGACCTATGCCGCGCGGCGCAACATGCCCGCGGCGGAATGGGGAACCTCCGGCCTCTCCCCGCACCTGCATCTGGGCGAGATCTCCCCGCGCCAGGTTTGGCATGCGGCGCAGGCGCAGGGCGGCGCGGGGCTTGAGACCTTCCTCAAGGAGATCCTGTGGCGGGAATTCTCCCACCACCTGCTGTGGCACCGGCCGGAGATGCCCGGGCAGCCGCTGCGGCCCGAATTCAATGCCTTCCCCTGGCGGTCCGATCCCGCAATGCTGCGCGCCTGGCAGCGCGGGCGGACCGGCATCCCGATCGTCGATGCCGGTATGCGCCAACTGTGGCGCAGCGGCTGGATGCATAATCGGGTACGGATGATCGTCGCCTCCTTCCTCGTGAAGCACCTGCTGCAGCCCTGGCAATCGGGCGAGGCCTGGTTCCGGGACACGCTGGTCGATGCCGACCTCGCGGCCAATGCCGCGTCCTGGCAATGGGTGGCGGGGTGCGGGGCGGATGCCGCGCCGTATTTCCGGATCTTCAACCCGGTGCTGCAGGGCGCGAAATTCGACGCCGAGGGCGCCTTCGTGCGCCGCTGGTGCCCGGAACTCGCGCGCCTGCCGGACCGCTTCATCCACTGCCCGCATGAGGCGCCGCCGGACATCCAGCGCGCGGCGGGCGTCGCGATCGGGCGCACCTACCCCGCCCCCATCATCGACCTGGCGGAGGGCCGCGCCCGCGCCCTGGCGGCATTCGCCGCCATCAAGGGCATCGAGGCGGCGTGATCCCGACGCCCGACACCTTGCGCCAGGCGGGCTTCACTGGATTGCGCGTGGTGGGCGACGTGCATGGCGACGCCCGCGGCTTCGACGCCGCGCTGGCGGGCGCCGAGGCGTCCAGGCTGTTCGTCATCCAGCTGGGTGACCTGACCGACCATGGGCCGGACAATCCGGCCGTGCTGCGGGCGATGTTCGCCGCCATCGACGAGGGTCGCGGCCTGTTCATCCTGGGCAACCACGACCACAAGCTGCGGCGGGCGCTCGGCGGGCAGTTCGTGCGGATGGAACGCGATGGGCTGGGGCGCACGCTCGACCAGATCGCCGCCGCGCCCGACGCCGCGGCGCTGACCGCGCGCGCCATCGCGGAGATCGGCCGCGCGCCAGCGTGGCTGTCGCTCGGCCGGCTGATGTTCGTCCATGCCGCCTTCCACGATGCCATGCTGGAACACCCCTCCCCGCCCGATGCCGGCGCGGCCCGGCCGGAAGGCCTGGTCGGCCGGGCAATCTTCGGCCAGGTGACCGGGCGCCGCGCCGCGGATGGCTTCCCCATCCGGCTGACCGGGTGGGTGGACCGCATTCCGCCCTGGCTGACCGTGCTGGTCGGGCACGACAACCGGTCGCGCGATGGGCGGCCGGTGACGATGACGGGCCAGCGCGGCGGGCGCGCCATCTTCCTCGACACCGGCGCGGGCAAGGGCGGCGCGCTGGCCTGGCAGGATTTCAGCCTGGCCGAGACCGGCGTTGATGCACCGCAAGGACGCACGCCTTCCGTGACGGTCTGATGACAGGCAGCATGGGCCGGCAGGGCCCCGCGGAGGTCGCATGCAGCAGCAGGACACCCAGCCCCCCGGCGCCGCCGAGGGTGCGCGTTCCATCGCCGAGGCGGCCGCCGACCTGGCCGCGCCGCCACGCCGCAGCCATCGCCCGACGCATGACCCCGAGGCCGTGCGCCGCGCCTTCGAGACCGGCGCCTATCCCTATGCCACGCGGCTGACCGAGAAGGAGTATATCGCCCGCATCCTGCCATTGCAGGTCGAGCTGCTGAAGGCGCAGTCCTGGATCAAGTCGTCCCCGCAGCGCGTCGCGCTGTTGTTCGAGGGCCGCGACGCCGCCGGCAAGGGCGGCACCATCAAGCGCTTCATGGAGCATCTGAACCCACGCGGCGCGCGCATCGTCGCGCTGGAGAAGCCGACCGACCAGGAACGGACGCAATGGTATTTCCAGCGTTACGTCAGCCAGTTGCCGAGCGGCGGCGAGATCGTGCTGTTCGACCGGTCCTGGTACAACCGCGCCGGCGTGGAACGGGTGATGGGCTTCTGCACCGCCACTGACTACCTGGAATTCATGCGGCAGGCGCCGGACCTCGAACGCATGCTGGTGCGATCGGGGCTGAGGCTGTTCAAGTACTGGTTCAGCGTGACGCGGGAGGAACAGGCCCGTCGCTTCCTGGCGCGGGAGACCGACCCGCTCAAGCAATGGAAGCTGTCGCCGATCGACAAGGCCAGCCTCGACAAATGGGACGACTACACCGAGGCGAAGGAGGCGATGTTCTTCTACACCGACACCGCCGATGCGCCCTGGACGATCGTGAAGTCCGACGACAAGCGCCGCGCGCGGATCGAGGCGATGCGCCACTTCCTGTTCCGCCTGCCCTATGAGGGCAAGGACGAGGGCGTCGTCCACGAACCCGACCCGCTGATCGTCGGATCGACCGCCCATGTGATCGGTGCGAGTGCGCATATCCTGGGCAAGACGCTGCATCCGGGCCAGCGGCGCGGCGTGGCGCGGTAATCGGCGCCCCGCTCGGCTGCCGCCAGGCTATGATGGCGGCATGCGCGATGCCCCCTCCTCCCGCCACGCCCTGCCTGTCCGGGCCGGACGGGCCGACACATTGGCCGAACGCCGCGTTGATGCCATCATCCTCGGCACCGGGCTGGTGGCGGCCATCGCTGGCTGCATCGCCGTCGCGTTAACCCTGCCGGCCCATGCGCGACCGGGCCCGGTCGCGGCCCTCGCCTTCTATGCGCTGGCGCTGGTCGCCATGCTCGGCTTCGCGCTGTCCTACAACCTGGCGCGCGGGGCACGCATGCGGGCGGTGCTGCGGCGGCTCGACCACGCCGCCATCTTCCTGATGATCGCCGGCACCTACACGCCCTTCGCGCTGATTGCGATCGGCGGCAGCTGGGGCTGGTCGCTGATCGGCTTCGTCTGGGCCGGCTCGCTCGGCGGCATGGTGCTGAAACTCGGCTGGCCACATCGCTTCGAACGCGCGTCGATCGCGGCGTATCTGGCGCTCGGCTGGGCCTTGCTCGGCGCACTGCCGGTCATGCTGGAACGGCTGCCGACCGGGGCGCTGGTGCTGCTGGGGGTGGGCGGCGTTTTGTACAGCGCCGGCGTGGCCTTCCATGTCTGGCGGCGCATGCCATTCCAGAACGAGGCGTGGCACCTGTGCGTCGTCGCCGCGGCGACGTGCCATTTCGCGGCGGTGGTGGTGACGGTGGTGCCGGTGGCGTGACGCTGCGCGCGCGGTGCTGACGGACCAGAGAGGGGCTTTGCCCTCTCCGGACCTCACCCCACAAAAGGCCAGTGGGCCTTTTGAAACCTTTACCGGGTGCCTGGCGACAAGTGTTCACGACAGAGCGAGACGGGCGCGGCCGTGGTCATGCCGCCAGGCCGCAAACGCAGCGGTCGCGCCGCATGACGGCGGGACGCCTTGCACGGCACCAAGGATCGCCGTTTCAGCCGACAGGCCCGGCAAAGATCGTTCCCGCGCCCAGCCCCGGCGCCAATTCCCCGCGGTCCAGGGGGCCGTTGCCCCCTGGCAGGGTGGCTTGGAGGGGCGGCGCCCCTCCAACCTTCACCCCCACAACCGCGCATTCGCCAACTCGTCGGCAATGCTCTCCGCCGCCGCCGCCAGCAGCGCCTCCCCCTTCTCCGCCGAGGCTGACCGCGCATCGCCGATCACGCCCGATAGCGTGATGTCCTTGAAGGACCGGCGGCGGATCATCGCCGCGGGCTGGCCTTCGGGCCGGGTGGAGTGCGGCCCATGGGCTTCGGGCAGGCGGTCGGTGCGGACGGCTTCGGGCAGCAGGGTCATCATCATCGAGGTCTCGGCCTCGCAGGCATGCAGGACGTTGGACTGGCGTTCCAGGATGGGCGCGAAGGCGTCGCCGGCGAGGTGCCAATAGGTGCCGGCGGCGACCGCGATGCCGAACTCGCTTTGGCATTCGCCGCCGACCACCGCGACCGCCTCGGCATTGCCGCCATGGCCGTTGAGCAGCATGACGCGCCTGAAGCCGGCGCGGGCAGCGGAACGGACGACGCCCTTCAGCACCGCGGCGAAGGTCGCGTAGTCGAGCGTGACGGTGCCGCCGAACGGAACGTGATGCTCGGCGAGGCCGGTCCAGACGCAGGGCATCACCACCACGGGCTTGCCGGAAGCGGCCATGCGGCGGGCGATCCGATGGGACACACCGGTGGCGCAGACGATATCTACGCCGGTCGCCAGATGGGGGCCGTGCTGTTCCAGCGAGGCAACCGGGACGATGACCAGCGCATCCTCGGCCGCGCGGGCGTTCAGCTCGGCGAAGGTAAGCTTCATCCATTCGATTTCGGGGTTGGTCGCCATGGCAATCGCCTCTCGCATGCGGTGGCGCGGAAGATGGCGCCTGGGCGTTCAGGCGTCGAGGGTGGCAAGGAACCGCGCGGCCTCGGCGCGCAGCGCGGCGACCTTGCGCGGGTCCATCTTCGCCAATGTGCGCAGCGGCATGGCCATGCGCGGATTGGTGGCGAAGCGATCCGCATTGCGGGCGATGAAGTCCCAGTACAGCGCGTTGAACGGGCAGGCGCGCGGCCCGGTCGCCTGCTTCGGGTCATGCGCGCAGCCGCCGCAGTAGTCCGACATGCGGTTGATGTAGGCACCGGATGCCGCATAGGGCTTCGAGGCCAGCACGCCGCCATCGGCGTGGATCGCCATGCCGTGCGTGTTGGGCAGTTCCACCCATTCGAAGGCATCGGCATAGACGGCGAGGTACCAGGCATTCACCTCTGCCGGGGCGAGGCCCGCGAGCAGCGCGAAATTACCCGTCACCATCAGCCGCTGGATGTGGTGGGCATAGGCGAGGTCGCGGGTCTGCGCGACGACCTGTTCGATGCAGCGCATGGAGGTCGGCGCGCCCCAGTAGAAGGCTGGCAATGGCCGGTCGGCGCCAAGCGCGTTGTGGTCCGCGTAGCCGGGCATCAGGTGCCAATAGAGGCCGCGCACATATTCCCGCCAGCCGAGGATCTGGCGGATGAAGCCTTCCACGGCATTGAGCGGTGCGCTGCCGGCGCGCCAGGCGTCCTCGGCCGCGCGGCAGGCGTCCATCGGGTCGAGCAGCCCGATGTTGAGGCTGGTCGACAGCAGGGCGTGGAACAGCGTCGGCTGCCCCATCGCCATCGCATCCTGGTAGTCGCCGAAGCGCGGCAGCCGGTGGCGGATGAAATCATCCAGCGCCGCCTGCGCGTCCCGCGCGGTGACCGGCCAGGCGAAGCCTTCCACGGCACCGAAATGCGCGCCGAAGCGTCCGGCGACGAGCGTCATGACCTGGCGCGTGGTGTCGTCGGGCGGGACATGCCGCGCCGCAGGCGGAACCAGGCCCTTGGGCAGGGCCGCGCGGTTCTCGGCGTCGAAATTCCAGCGGCCGCCGACCGGGTCGTCGCCTTCCATCAACAGCCCGGTCTGGCGCCGCATCTCGCGGTAGAAGAATTCCATCCGGTATTGGCGGCGATCGCCCGCCCAGGCGCGGAAGCGTGGCAGGGAACAGATGAAGCGCGTATCCTCGCGGATCTCCACCGGCACGCCGGCGGCGTCCTGCCAGCCCTGCATGTCCTGCAGCACGCGCCATTCGCCCGGATGGGTGGCGACGATGCGCGCGGGGCGGTGGCGCGCGACGGCCCGCAGCACCTCCCCACGAAAGGAATGCGTGTTCGCCGCGTCATCCAGCGTGACGTAGTCCACGCGCACGCCCCGCGCCGTCAGCGCGCGCGCGAAATGCCGCATGGCCGACAGCACCAGCACGATCTTCTGCGGGTGGTGCGGGACATGGGTGCATTCGGCCTGCACCTCCATCATCAGCACGACGTCGCGTGCCGGATCGAGGCCTTCCAGCGCGGCGATGTCCCGCGAACACTGGTCGCCGAGGACCACACGCAGCGCGCCGCCGGTCATGCCGGGCGGCTCCCGCATCCCCGGCGCATCAGCCGCGCGAACGGAGGGTGGACCGTCCGCCATCGACCGCGAAGACCTGGCCGGTGATCCAGCCCGCCGCCCCGGACAGCAGGAAGTCGGCGAGGGCGGCCGAATCATCGCCCTCCCCCAGGCGCGGAATGGGGTGCAGCTTCGCGATCGCCTCAGCCATTCGGTCGTTGCCGATCAGCGGCGCCGCCATGGCGCTGCGGGTAAGCGACGGCGCGATGCAGTTCACCCGCACCGCGGGGGCGAGCTCCGCGGCGAGGGCGACCGTCAGCCCCTCCACCGCGCCTTTGGCGGCGGCGATGGCGGCGTGGTTGGGAAAGCCGGCCCGCGCGGCGACCGTCGAGAACAGCACCACCGAGCCCTGTGCCGCGACCAGCGCATCCTGCGCCGCCTGCACCGCGATCGCCGCACCCAGCGCGTTGAGGCGGAAGGCATCGATGAAATCCGCCTCGGTGGTGCGTAGCAGCGGCTTCAGCGCGATCGAGCCGACGCAATAGGCGAGCCCGGAGATCGCCGCACCGGCCCCGGCGATCGCGGCGCGCAGCGCGTCCGGGTCGGTCGCGTCGGCCGCCACCGCGACGGCGCCGGGCAAGGTCGTGGCAAGGGCGGTGAGGCGCGCGCCGTCCCTCGCCACCAGCACGACACGATCCCCGCGCGCCGCGCATCGCCGGGCAAGCGCCGAGCCCACCGCGCCCGTCGCGCCGATCACCACCGTCGTTGCCGTCATGGATCCACCATCTGAGTGATGCCGGCCGGAGATGGGGACGCCGCGCGATTGCGCGAGGGGCGGGCGGACCGGCGGCGACAGGCGCGACGGTCCATGGCAGGATGGGCGGGACATGCGACAGCTCCTCCTCCTGCGCCACGCCAAGTCCTCCTGGGACGACCCGTTGCTCGCCGATCATGCCCGGCCCCTCAATGCGCGCGGGCGACGCGCCGCCACGGCGATGGCGGCGGCCATGCGCGACCTCGGCCTATCGCCGGACGTGGTGCTCGTCTCCTCCGCGCGGCGGACGCTGCAGACGCTGGAGGCGATCTCGCCCTTCGCCGACAGCCCGCTGATCGAGCCGATGGACGACCTTTACCTCGCGCCCTGGCCACGGCTGCTGGAACTGCTGCGCGCGGTGCCGGAGACGGCGCGCAGCGTGCTGCTGATCGGCCACAATCCCGGGTTGCACGACCTGGCGCTGGCGCTGGCCGGGCCGGCCGCCATGGCCGGATCCGCCGCGGTCGCCGCGCGGCGCCTGGCGGAAGGCTTCCCGACCTGCTCGCTGGCCGAATTCACCGTCGCGACGCCGTGGCGTGACCTGGCGGAAGGCGGCGGGCGGCTGACGCGCTTCCTGGTGCCTGCCGACCTGCCCGAGGCCGTGCTGTGATCACGCCGGAAGCCAGCGCGGGCCATAGCCGATTGCCACAGCCCGAGGGCGACGCCGAACCGTCGTCTAGTCCGGCGACGCCAGCCCCCGTGGCTGACGTCGCCGAGCCCCTAACCCTCGAATTCGAATTGCCGGCCGAGGCGGCGGGGCGGCTGGGGCGCCTGCCCGCGGTCGCCGCCCTGCGCCAGGGACGGGCGCGCGGCGCGGCGGTGTCGCTGATGTGGTTCGACACCGTGGATGGCCGGCTCGCCGCCGCCGGGCTGGCGGTCGAGGCGCCGTCGCGCGGGCCGCGCCTGCTGCTGCGTACGCTGCCCAAGGCGACCGAGACCTGGCACCCATGCCGGCCGCCTTCCGTGCTGCGCCTGCTGGCGGCGGATGAGACCCCGCAGGAGGCGGACGGCGATGCGCTCGCCGCCCTGGCTGCCTTCGCCGGCCGCCAGCAATCGATGCGGCTCGATACCCCGCAAGGCGCCGTGCAGGCGGTGCTGGTCGAAGGCCGGCTGCGCAGCCTGGCGGCCGAATGTCCTGCGGCCAGGCTGTCGCTGACCGGCCCTCTGCCGGCGGTGCTGGCCGCCGCGCGCGCCATCGCGGCGGAACTGCCGCTGCTGCCGCCGCTTGCCGCCCTGGCGGAGGAAGGCCGGGCGCTGGCGTCCGGCCAGGCGCGGCGCGCGCATCGCCTCGGCGCGCCGGATACCGCCGCCGCGACCACGGCCGAGGACGCCTTCCTGGCCGCCGCCGGCCATCTGGTCGAGGTGGTGCGGCAGCAATCCGCCCGCATCCGCCACGACGCCCCGCCCGAGCCCGTGCACCAGACCCGCGTTGCCTTGCGGCGGCTGCGGTCGGTCTTCCGGGTATTTCGCGCGGCGACGGATTGCGCTGTGCTGCGCGCCATCGACGTGCAGATGCGCGACGTGCTGACCGTGCTCGGCCCGGCGCGCGACTGGGATGTCTTCCTGGGCGGCATCATCCGCGAGATCGAGCGCGCCTTCCCCGAGGAGAAGCGCATCGCCGCGCTGCGCCGGGCGGCCGAGGCCCAGCGGCGCGAGGCGTATGGCGCAGTGCTGGCGATGCTCGGCGGCGCATCCTGGCGACTGCTGATGATCGATGCGACGGCGATGCTGCTCGCCCGGCCGTGGCGGGAGGCGGCGGAGCCGCCGCGACTGGCGATGCTCGCCACCCCGGTCGCCGAATTCGGCCGGGCGGTGATGGACCGGCGCTGGCACCGGATGCGCCGCGCCGGTGGCGATTTCGAAGGGCTCGATGCCGAGGCGCTGCATGAGCTGCGGCTGGACGGCAAGCGGATGCGCTATGCGGCCGAGGTCTTCGCCCCGGTCTTCGGGGCCAAGGCGGGCCGCCGCTTCCTTCGCCGCGTGGCCGCGCTGCAGGAAGGGCTGGGGCTGGCCAATGATGCGGCGGTGGCGCGCGGCCTGGCGGCGAGACTGGCCAAGACCGGCGATGGCGGGCGTGCCTGGGCGGTCGGCGTGGTGGAAGGCTGGAGCGAGGCGCGGGTCGCGGCCACGCGCGGCGATGCGCTGGATGCCTGGCGGCGCCTGCACGGCAAGGATCGTTTCTGGTCAGAGGGCTAGACGGGATTCTTGCGGCGGCATTCGCGTATCGCGTGTGATTTTCTGACGTCCTCGCCGAAAAAGGTTACCGGTCCCCGTTGCAGCCTCCCGCCGGGTCGGTCTAACGATCCGGCGTGCTTGAACGACGGCGCATATTCAAGGGGCGCAGGACCCGGCCCCGCATGGGTGGGGCAGCCCTGCTGATCTCGGCAGCGGTGGCCACACCGCTGCTGGTCGCGCTTGGGCTACCGACCAATCTGTTCGGTTCCGCACCGGCCGATCGCCAATGGCATGCGGATGCGGCGGATATCCGCGTGGTGGACGGCGAAACGATCGCCCTGCGCGAACGCGTGGTGCGGCTGTCGGGCATTGCAGCGCCGTCGCGCGGGGACACATGCCGCAGGGCGGATGGCGCCGATTTCGACTGCGGCGGCGCAGCGACCGCGGTGCTGATGCGCCTGGTCGATGGCCGGGCGGTCACCTGCCGGATCGTCGGGCGCGATGCCTTCGGCCGTGGCATGGGGCAGTGCGAGGCGAATGGGCTCGACCTGGGGCGGACGCTGGTCTCCGGCGGCTTCGCGGTGGCCACCGGCGGCGCCATGCGCAACGCCGAACTGACCGCGCGGCAGGGCGACCGCGGCCTGTGGGCGAACCGCGGCGGGCTGCCGCAGGATTGGCGCGGCCGGGAATGACCGCGCCCCGCCACGGGGCTCCAACCACAATTGCCAATCCTGACGACAGGATTATCTTGCGCTGCATCATGACCGGCTCGCACCGTTCCGCGCGCCCTCAAACAGGCTGAGGAAGTTCCTGAATGACCAGCAAGGCCAGCGGCTCGATCACCGTCACCCTGGACGGGTCCAACAAGAGCACCACCCTGCCCCTGCTGGGCGGGACGCTTGGACCGCAGGTGGCGGACATTCGAAAGCTGTACGGTGACCTCGGGATCTTCACCTACGACCCGGGCTATGGCGCCACCGCGTCCTGCGAGAGCACCATCACCTACATCGACGGCGATGCGGGCGTGCTGCTGTATCGCGGCTATCCGATCGAGCAACTGGCGGAGAAGTCGGACTTCCTCGAGGTCTGCTACCTGCTGCTGAACGGCAACCTGCCGAACAAGGCCGAGTTCGCCGACTTCCACAAGGGCGTCACCTACCACACCATGCTGCATGAGCAGCTGCGCCGCTTCTATGACGGCTTCCGCCGCGACGCGCACCCGATGGCGATCATGTGCGGCGTGGTCGGCGCGATGGCCGCCTTCTACCACGACAACCTCGACATCAATGACGAGAACCAGCGCCGCATCGCGGCCTTCCGCCTGATCGCCAAGGTGCCGACCATCGCCGCCTGGGCCTACAAGTATTCGATCGGCCAGCCCTTCCTGTATCCGCGCAACGACCTCGGCTACGCCGAGAACTTCCTCTACATGCTGAACGGCGTGCCGGCCGAGGAGTATGTGAACAACCCGATCCTGTCGCGCGCGATGGATCGCATCCTGATCCTGCACGCCGACCACGAGCAGAACGCCTCGACCTCGACCGTGCGCCTCGCCGGTTCGACCGGCGCGAACCCCTTCGCCTGCATCGCCGCCGGCATCGCCGCCCTGTGGGGCCCGGCGCATGGCGGTGCGAACGAGGCGGTGCTGAAGATGCTGGCGGAAATCGGCACGCCCGAGAACATCCCGGCCTTCATCAAGGAAGTGAAGGACAAGAACTCCCACACCAAGCTCATGGGCTTCGGTCACCGGGTGTACAAGAACTTCGACCCGCGCGCGAAGATCATGAAGGAGACCTGCCACGAGGTGCTCGCCGAGCTCGGCATCAAGGACGAGCCGCTGCTGGACATGGCGATCGAGATGGAACGGATCGCGCTGACCGACGACTATTTCGTCAGCCGCAAGCTGTATCCGAACGTCGATTTCTATTCGGGCATCATCCTCAAGGCGATGGGCATCCCGACCAGCATGTTCACCGTGCTGTTCGCCGTGGCGCGCACTGTCGGCTGGGTGAGCCAGTGGAAGGAACTCATCGAGGATCCGTCCCAGCGCATCGGCCGCCCGCGGCAGATCTACACCGGCTCCGGCGAGCGCGACTTCGTCGCGATGGACCAGCGCTGAAGTCCCCTTCCCCGGCGGAAGCGGCAGGACCGGCCGGGGGCAACCCCGGCCGGTTTTTTGTTCTGGCGGTGCGGGTGCGACGGCATGCACCCTGCCGGCCCATTGCCGAATCGACGCTTGGACTGCCGTGCCAGGCAGGGGGGGTCGTCATGCTGCTCCATCTGATCCGCATCGGCGCGGTGCTCATCACCATCGCGGTGGTCGGCGAATTCGTCACGCCGCCGCTGTCCTGCTGGGTCACGAAGGGGTTCGGATCCGTCGAGCCCGGCAGCGGCGGCCAGTTCACGCTGATGCAGCCAGGCGGCGGCGTGGGGACGGTCCTGCGGCAATTGCTGGTGCCGCCGGCCCAGACCTCCGGCCCTGCCTGCCGGGCAACGCTGGCGCGTGCCGTCGGCCTGGGCTGACGCGGCCGCATGCGCCTTCCTGCACCTCGCCGGGATTGGTATCACGAAGCGGCATGGACACGATGAACGGCGCGGCGGGCGGCACGGTCTTCGACATCATCGTCGTCGGCGGCGGCATCAATGGCTGCGGCATCGCGCGCGACGCGGCCGGGCGCGGCTTCTCGGTCTGCCTGCTGGAACGGGCCGACCTGGCCAGCGCCACCTCCTCATCCTCGACCAAGCTGATCCATGGCGGGCTGCGCTACCTCGAACACTACGAGTTCCGGCTGGTGCGCGAAGCGCTGGCCGAACGCGAGGTCATGCTGCGCATCGCCCCGCACATCGTCTGGCCGATGCGCTTCGTATTGCCGCACCGGCCCGAGATGCGGCCGCGCTGGATGATCCGCGCCGGACTGTTCCTGTATGACAGCCTTGCGCGGCGCGTCAGCCTGCCGGCGCATGAGGCGATCGACTGCCGAACGCACCCCTATGGCGCGCCACTCGACCCGCACATCACCAACGCCTTCGCCTATTCGGATTGCTGGGTGGAGGATGCGCGGCTGGTGCTGCTGAACGCCCGCGACGCCGCAGCGCGCGGGGCGGATGTGCGCACGCGCACCGCCCTGGTGGGCGCGACGCGCCGGCCCGATGGCTGGGAGGTCGTCTCCGAGGCGCAGGACGGCACGCGCGCGACGCTGCGGTGCCGCGTCCTGGTGAATGCGGCCGGCCCCTGGGTCATGGACGCCTTCGGGCTGGCCGGGCAGAAGCCGCGCGGCCATGTGCGGCTGATCAAGGGCAGCCACATCGTCGTCCCGGCCCTGCATGACGGGGCGCAGGCCTATCTGCTGCAGAATGACGACCGCCGCGTGGTCTTCGTGATCCCCTATGAAGGCCGCTTCTCGCTGATCGGCACCACGGACGTGCCCCATGAGGGCGATGCGCGGCAGGTCCACGCCTCGGCGGAGGAGATCGCCTATCTGTGCGCCGCGGTGGGCGAGCAGCTCACCCGCGCGCCGCGGCCCGAGGATGTGGTCTGGACCTATTCCGGGGTGCGGCCGCTGTATGATGACGGGTCGGATGATGCGTCATCCGTGACGCGCGACTACGTGCTGGAACTGGATGCCGCGGACGGCGGGGCGCCGCTGCTGTCGGTGCTCGGCGGCAAGATCACCACCTATCGCCGGCTGGCCGAGGAAGCGGTCGGGCGCATCGCCAAGGCTGCGGTGCGCGAGGCGGGCCCGGCCTGGACGGCAACGGCCATCCTGCCTGGCGGCGACCTCGGCCCCGGCGGGTTGGCGGCCTTCGAGGCGGAGGCGGCACGGCGCCACCCCTGGCTGCCGCCGGCGATGCTGCGGCGGCTGGTGCGGGCCTACGGGTCGGAACTGGACCTGATGCTGGACGGCGCGACGTCGCTGGAGGCGCTGGGCGCAGCGCTGGGCGGCGGGCTGAGCGAGCGCGAACTCGGCTGGATGCAGCGGCACGAATGGGCGCGCACGGCCGAGGACGTGCTGTGGCGGCGGTCGAAGCTCGGCCTGCACATGACCGGCGAGCAGCGGGCGGCGCTGGCGGCGCGGCTGGGGGGCTGATGAGCGGAGGAACCGCGGAGGGCCTTGCCCCCGCCGCGTGAGGCACTCCCACCAAAGGCCAGTGGGCCTTTGGTCGGGTGGCTTGAAGGGGCGGCGCCCCTCCAACCTTCGCCCATCCCGGCGGGCGGGCATCCCCACCCCAGGCAGGTCGCGCCGTCAGTCGGCGTCGAGCACCGCCTGCACCGCCGCCGGGTCACAGGCGATGGCGACGCCGGCGCGTTCGAGTTGCATCCTCATCGGCATCCGGCTGTCCAGGTCGCCCCAGCCGCGGTTCAGCGCCTCGTGGAAATCCTCGAGCGTCAGGTTGCACAGGCGCATCGGCACGCCCAGTTCGCGACCCATGTTCACCGCCAGCGACACGTCCTTGCACGCGCCCTTCACGGTGAAGGCGGGCGGGTCGTAGCGGTCGGGTAGGAATTGCTCGGCCAGGCGGTCGAAGGTGCGCTTGCGGCCATAGGCGCCCTGCCGCACCGCCGACCACAGGTCGAGCGGGTCCATCCCCGCCTTCACGCCCATCGAGAAGACTTCCGCCATCACCGTCTGGACCGCGTAGCCGGCCATGTTGTGGACCAGCTTGGCGACGGTGGCCGACCCGATCGGGCCGATGTAGCGCGCCTGGTCGCCGAAGGCATCGAGCACCGGCTTGAAGCGGTCATAGGCCGCGCGGTCGCCGCCGACCCAGATGGCGAGCTTGCCGGTCTCGGCCCCCTTCGGCCCGCCGCTGACCGGCGCGTCGAAGCCGAAGGCGCCCTTCTCGGCCAGGGCCTCGGCGAAGCGCCGCACCAGCGACTGCGCATTGGTGGACAGGTCGAAATAGGCGGTCCCGGGCTGCACCTCGGCAAGGATGCCGTCGGGGCCGAAGACGACGTGCTCGACCTCCTTCGGGCCGGGCAGCGAGGTGAAGATGATCTCGCTCTGCTCGGCCACTGCTTTCGGCGTATCGGCCCAGACGGCGCCGGCCGAAAGGCGGTTGGCGCCGGCTTCGCGCCGGACGTCATGGATCACCAGCGCATGGCCGGCCTTCTGCAGGTTGGCCGCGATGAAGGCCCCCATGGTGCCGAGGCCGATGAATCCGACTTTCATGGCTTCAGCCCTTCGCCTTGTCCTGCTGCTCGAAGACATCCGTCGCGACGTGGGCGGCGGTCATCGCCGAAGGCCAGCCCGAATACAGTGCGAGATGGGTGATGATCTCGCTCACCTCCTCCCGCGTCAGCCCGTTGGCCAGGCCGCGGCCGATATGGCCTTCGAGCTGGTCGCGCCAGCCGAGCGCGGTGAGCGCGGCGATCGTCACCAGGGAGCGGTCGCGCTTGGACAGCTGCGGACGTTCCCAGACATCGGCGTAGACATAGTCGCGCGTCATATCGACCAGCTTGGGGAAGTGCGGGTTGATGCGGTCGCGACGCGCTTGGGAGGAATAGGACACGGGCTGTCTCCAGGTTGGATGCGGCGCGACGGGGTCTCGGGCGCGCACGCGGCGGGGAGTTCGGAAACCGGGCGGGGCGGGTCTCATGGCAGCGGCACGAGGCATTGAGCCGTGGCCAGGCCGCGCATGCGACCCGGCATCACGCCGGCGGCGCGGCTGTGGCGCGACGCAAACCGCAGGCTCGCGCCCGGCGCATGGCAAGGCCGACACCAGCGTTCGCGAACAGCGGCCGTTGGTCTCAGTCGCGGAAGCCCGGGTCGGTGCGGTCGAGCAGGCGCAGCAATCCCTGCCATTCCAGGGGCCCGTAGGTTCGCGAGTTGCCGGGGGCGTACATGGAGCAGGATTTCTCCACGACCTCGGGGCTTGGCATTTCGAGTTCCGTGTTGCAGGCCATGGCGGCGAGTTGCGCCTGGCAGGCACGTTCCAGGCCCCACATGGCGATGAAGGCTTCCGCGACGGAAGCGCCCACCGTCAGCAGGCCGTGGTTGCGGAGGATGCAGTAGTTCAGCGAGCCCAGCGACGTCGCCAGCAGGTCGCGTTCCGAAGGGTCGCGCTCCGGCCCACGGAAATCGTGATAGGCGGTGCGGCCATAGAAGCGCGTCGCCGTCTGGGTCAGCGGCAGCAGCCCGCATTTCAGCGCGCTGACCGCCATCCCGGCGATGGTGTGGGTGTGCATCGCCGCCGCCGCATCCGCCCGCGCGCGATAGATCGCCGAATGGATGGTGAAGCCCGCCGGATGCAGGCCATAGGGCAGGTCGGGGCGATACAGCACCTCCCCATCGCCATTCACCTTCAGCAGAGATGACGCGGTCATCTCGCTGAACAGCAGGCCGTTGGGGTTGATGAGGAACTGCCCCGGCGCATCCGGCACGCGCGCCGTGATGTGGGTGTAGATCATGTCCGACATGCCATAGCGGTCGCACAGCCGGTAGCAGGCGGCGAGATCGACGCGCGCCTGCCATTCGGCCGCGCTGACGGACGCCTGCAGCGGCGCGATGGCCAGGGCGGCGGCTTGGTTCATGGGGTCGCTCCTTCCGGTGACGGCTCGGGATCCAGGGGGGCGAGATCGAAGCGCGTCGTCTCGTCGAGGGTCGTGCCGAACCAGCCGCGGATCGCGGCGGCGTGCCGGCCGATGGCACGGGGGATGCCGTTCTCGACCACCAGAGGCAGGTCGTGGCCGGGGATCAGCAGCACGCCGGGGCGGGTGCGGCAGATCTCCCACACCATGTCGATCGTCGCGCGGCTGACCGCCGGGTCGTAGGTCATGTCGGTGTCGCGCGTGGTCAGCTCGACGCGGTTCTTCACGGCGTCCTGCAGCAGCACGCAGTCCTGGCCGTCGCCGGCGATCAGGAAGATCAGGTGCCCCGGCGTGTGGCCGGGCGCGAGGCGAGTGGTGATGCCGGGCAGCACCTCGTCGCCCTCATCCATCAGGCGCAGGGTGGGCCAACGGGACAGCGCCTCGATCGCGTGTTCGGGCACCGCGGTCTCGCCCCAGGGCAGGCCGAGCGCCCAGGCGAGTTCCTGCCGCCCGATCCAGATGCGCGCCTGGCGGAACATCGGCCAGTTCACGGAATGGTCGTGATGCGCGTGGGACAGCAGCAGGTCCGTCACGTCGCCGGTCGCGATGCCGCGATCCTTCAGCAGCGCCGGGAGAACCTTGCGCAGCCCGTAGCCGCCGCCATCCAGCACGACGATGCGGCCATGCCCGCGCAGCAGCACCACCGTGCTCCAGCCAAGCCCGCCATGGGGATACGCTTTGCCCGGATAGCCATTCACCAGGACCTCGAGGTCCCAGCCGCCGCCTTGCCATTTCATGTGGACGTCCCTTCTTGCCGCCGAGCCTAGGACGGCGCGGGGCGGCCGAACAGACGGGGGCGTTCAGGCGCCGATGGTGAAGATCCGGCCGAGATGAGCGGCGCGCGCGATATCCGCGCCGATCTCCCGCAGGCAGGCCCAGACGCCAAGGGTGGCGGAATCGATGACCGGGATGCCGAGTTCGGATTCGAGCGGCGCCACGGCGTCCAGGCCAGGCAGGTTGGTGCTCCAGACCAGGATGGCGTCGGGCTTCGCCTCGGCGGCGATCTCGCGCGCCAGCGCCACGATGCGCGAGGCCGGCACCCGCGAGGCAGCGTGGTTGTCGGCGAGGCCGAGTGCGCGCACGCCGGTCAGGTCGCGGCCGAGGCCCGCCGCGGCTTCGCGCGCCTGGCCGGCATCGCCGGGTGCCACGATGCCGATGCGCGCCGCGCCGAAGGCATTGAGCAGCCGCACCGCCGCGAGCGATGCGGTTGTCGCCGGGCATCCCGCGGCCTCGGCCATCACGGTCGCGAGCCCGCGATCCGCATCCAGCCCCAACCCGGCTCCGCGCGTGCCGTTCCAGCACACCACGCCAACGCCGGCATGGCCGAGATTCCAGGCGGCGTGGCGATAGGCTTCGTCGCAATAGCCATCCGCCGGCTGGCCGTTGCCCGCACCATAGAAGGTGATCCGGGCGACGCAGGAATCGATCGCCGGAAAATGCGGCATGATCCCGGCCAGGGTGCGTTCAACCACCCGGTTCGATGAGGGGACGATGCTGCCGATCGCCGGTCGATGGGTCATGCTGCCTGTGCTCGCGGTTCGTGCGGCGTCAGGATGGCATGGCCCGGTGCGTCGCGCAGCGCGCCGTCGCCGCCGTGCCGCCCCCCCCTGGACCCCGGGACGGCAACGCGGGATGAACGGCTGCCGCGCGCGATCCCGCCGCGCCCTGCGCCGGATCGACGCCATGCGATTGCTGCTCGTGAACCCCAACACCAATGCGCGCACCACCGCGCTGATGACGCAGATCGCGACCAGCGCCGTGCCGTCCGGCGTCTCCATCGAAGGTGCGACCGCGGCAACCGGCGCGCCGTTGATCCTCGATGAGGCGATGCTGGCCACAGCCGCCGGGGCGGTGGAGGCGTTGCTGGCCGGGACGGACCTGGCGCCCTTCGCCGGCGTGGTGGTCGCCGCCTTCGGGGATCCGGGGCTGGCGGCCGCCCGGCAGCGATCCGTGGTGCCGGTCACGGGCATCGCCGAGGCCGCCATGGCCGAGGCCGCCACCCATGGCCGCTTCGCCATCGTGACCACGACCCCGTTGCTGGTCGATGCCATCGCGGCCCGCGCGCGCGCCTATGGCCATGGCGGCACCTTCGCCGGCAGCTGGCTGACCACGGGCGAGCCGGGGCGGCTGATGGCGGACCCCACCATGCTCGAAGCCGCGCTGGAGGCCGCCATCCGGCGGGCCATGGCGGAGGCGGCGCCCGATGCCATCATCATTGGTGGCGGCCCGCTGGCGGCCGCGGCCTCGGCGCTGCGGCCGCGCCTGGCGGTGCCGATCATCGAGCCGGTGCCGGCTGCGGCCAGGCTCGCCATGCGGCGGGCCGGCGCGGCGCCCGGGCCGGCCTGACTGATTCGGGATAGCCTTCCGCTGTAGCGCCAACGGCTGGACAGGCTACAACCCGTTCCATGATCGACCGTTTCGACACTATCGGCTGATGTCTGACGCGGCCGCACCGACCGTGGATGCGGCACGGTCAGCCTGGCTCGAAGCCTGGCGGACTCCCGGCAGGCTGTGCGAATGCGGCAGTTGCGGGCAGTTCCAGCGCCTGCCCTCCCTGGTCCCGGGGCAATCGGCCAACTGCATCCGCTGCGACGCGGTGCTGCGGCGGGCGCGCATCGACCCGCTGGGCCGCGCGCTGGCATTGAACATCGCCGCCCTGTCCATCTTCGCCGTTGCCTGCCTGATGACGATGATGACGGTCAGCACCGCCGGCATGGTGCGCGACGCCAGCCTGTTCAGCGGCCCGATCGACATGGGCCGCAGCGGCTTGTGGGAACTGACCATCGTGGTGCTGTTCACCACCGTCGTCGCCCCGGTCGCGAAGCTGTCGGCCATGGCCTATGTGCTGATCGGGCTGCGGCTGCCGCGCCCGCCGCGCCACATCCGCCGCGTCTATGCGCTGGTCGAGCACCTGCGGCCCTGGTCGATGGTCGAGGTCTTCCTGCTCGGCGTGCTGGTTGCCTACACCAAGCTGATCGACCTGGTGCACATCGAGATCGGCGTCGCGCTGTATGCGATGGCGCTGCTGATGCTGACGATGATCGCGGCCGAGGCGGTGCTGGACCGCCAGGCCGTGTGGGACGAGATGGAACGACGCGGCGTGCCGCATGGCGATATCGACCACGCGGCGACCGCATTGTCCGGCCCGGCCGATGGCGCGGTGTCCTGCCATACATGCGGGCTGGTCAGCCTGCCGCACGACCATGACGACCATTGCCCGCGCTGCGGCAGCGGGCTGCACACGCGCAAGCCGAACGCCATCGTGCGCGCCTGGGCGCTGCTGATCGCCGCAGCCATCCTGTACGTGCCGGCCAATGTGTATCCGGTGCTGCAGTTCATCCAGCTCGGGTCCGGCCAGCCCAGCACCATCCTGGGCGGTGTGGTCGAATTGCTGGATGGCGGGATGTGGCCGCTCGCGGCGCTGGTGTTCTTCGCCTCCGTCGCCGTGCCGATGCTCAAGATCATCGGGATGGTGGTATTGCTGGTGTCGTGCCAGCTCGGCGCAACGGGCCGGCTGCGCGACCGCACGAAGTTGTATTTCGCGGTGAATGCCATCGGCCGCTGGTCGATGATCGACATTTTCATGGAGACCATCCTGGTGGCCCTGGTCCGCTTCGGCGACGTCGTCAGCATCGAGCCCGGCATGGGTGCGATCGCCTTCTGCGGCGTGGTCATCCTGACCATGCTCGCCGCCGAGGGCTTCGATCCGCGCCTGATGTGGGACACCGCCGGGCAGAACCGCGACATGCGCGGGGAGACGCATTGATGGCGCTCGACCACCCCGAGGCGAAGGTGACGGCGAAGGTGGCGCGCAGCGGGCGGCTGTCGCCCATCTGGGCGATCCCGATCGTCACCGTGCTGATCGCCGGCTTCCTGGTCTGGCACACCTATTCGCAGCGCGGGCCGACCATCACCATCACCTTCCGCGGCGCGGAGGGGCTGACCGCGGGCCAGTCCCAGCTGCGCTACCGCGACGTGGTGATGGGTACGGTGCAGGACATCGCGCTGTCGACCGACATGCAGCATGTGACGATGACGGTGCGCACGACGCGCGCCGCCGAACCCCTGCTGACCGAGAATGCCCGCTTCTGGGTGGTCAAGCCGCGGTTGTTCGCCGGGTCGATCTCGGGGCTCGATACGCTGCTGTCCGGGTCCTACATCCAGATCGCGCCGGCACCCACGGCCAGCGGCGAGCCGGCGCGACACTTCACGGGCCTTGAGGACCCGCCGCTCCTGACCGCCCAGGAGCCGGGACGCACCTTCCGGCTGCAGGCCGACCGGATCGGGTCGATCAGCCTGGGCTCGCCGCTGTTCTACCGTGACCTCGAAGTCGGCCAGGTGATGGGCTGGGACCTCGCCGACATGGCCGAGAGCGTGACCATCCACGCCTTCATCCGCGCGCCCTTCGACCGCTATGTGCGGGAAGGCTCGCGGTTCTGGAATGCGTCGGGCGTCTCCCTGCGGATGGGGGCCGACGGCATCCAGCTGCAGCTTGAATCGGTGCGCGCGCTGCTGCTCGGCGGCATCGCGTTCGAGACACCGGACGCCGCCCGACAGGGGCGCGAGGTCCCGCCGAACGAGACCTTCCGCCTCTACGCCAACCAGGAAGCCGCCAACAACGCGGCGCTGACGCGACGCATCCCCGTGGTGTCGTATTTCACCGACTCGATTACCGGCCTCTCCCCCGGCGCGCCGGTCACCTTCCAGGGCGTGCGCATCGGCGAAGTTCTGGGCTACGACCTCACCTACGATGCGGCCACCGAGACGCTGCGCGTTCCCGTGCGCTATGAGATCGAGCCGGAACGCGTCGCCGGATCGATCAACGCCCAGGGCCGCACCGCGATCGAGAATGCACGGCTGCTGGTGCACCAGGGCATGCGGGCGCGGCTGATGAGCGCCAACCTGATCACCGGCCAGCAGCAGATCGCGCTCGAGATGATCGAGAATCCCGCGCCGGCCGAGATCACCATGCAGGGCAACGTCATCGTCATGCCCTCCGTGCCCGGCCAGTTCGCCTCGATCATGGACGGAGTGAACCGCGTGCTGGAGGGTATCCAGGCGCTGCCCCTGGCGGATATCGGCCGCAACGTCGACAACACCGTCGCCGGGGTGAACGAGCTGATCCGCGGGCCGGAGCTGCGGCAATCCCTCGCCGCCCTGAACGGCACGCTGGCCGCGGCGGAGGAGACGATGCGCCGGCTCGACACATCCCTGCAGCCGGCGCTGCGGACGCTGCCGCAGATCATGACGAACCTGAACAACACCGTGGCACAGGCAAGCCGGCTGATCGCCTCGGCCAATCGCGGCTATGGCGATGAATCGCAATTCCAGCGCGACCTGGAACGCATGCTCGAACAGATCACCGTCGCCGCGCGATCGCTGCGCGGCCTGGTGGACCAGCTCAACCGCAACCCGGAATCGCTGATCCGGGGCCGCTCGACGCAGGGGCCGTGACCATATGACGCTTCATCGCCGCGATGCCGCGCCATTGGCAGCACTCGCCCTGCTGGCCGCCTGCCGTTCGACCGAACCGGCGCTGTACACGCTGCTGCCTGTCGCCGGCCCGCAGCGCCGCAACGGGCCGCGCAACGTGGGTGTGCGGGAAGTCTCGCTCGCCCGCTACCTCGACCGCGTGGCGATCGTGCGGTCGGTGGCGGAGTACCGCCTGGCTGTCTCGGGCAACGACTGGTGGGGCGAGAATCTCGACACCATGATGACGCGTCTGCTGGTCGAGAACCTGGCGCAGCGCCTGCCCGGGTCGAATGTCTTCGCCACCGGCGGCGCGATCTCGGTGACGCCGGAGGCGATCGTCGAGGTCAACCTCCAGCGGCTCGGCCAGACGGGGCCGGAGACGCTGGCAATGACGGCGCAGATTGCCGTCACGCTGCGCGAGCCGCGCCGACGCGAGGTAGCGCGGACCGAGGCGCTGACCTCGCCGGTCGCGGGCGCGGAGATGCCGGCCTTCGTCGGGGCGGCGAGTGCTGCGGCCGGCCAACTCGCCGATGCGGTGGCGGCCATCCTCGCCCCCTGACACCAACGGCAGATTGGAACGCATCGTCCAGGGGAGGGATTCCTGGCCGGTGCATGCGGCATGCGGCCCACCTAGCGTGCCGGTTGGGGCACGGGACTCGGCGAACCCTTCCACCGCATCCGATGGCGGCATTCCGGGCACCCCGTGCCATGATGGGCTCTGGGTGGAAACGAATCCGGAAGACAGACGCGATGCATGATCGCCTGCACAGTGACGAAGCCATTGGCCCGGCCGCCGTCTCTACTGGCCACCTGCCGCCCAATCCGGCGGTGGACGTGCTGGTGGACGAAGCCTTCCAACGCTATCGCGGCGTGAGCGAGGGCAAGATCGCCGACTACATCCCGGCGCTGGCCAAGGCTTCGGCCGATTGGTTCGGCGTCTGCGTCGCCGGCGTCGATGGAGAAATCCATGCGGTGGGCGACACGGATCGCGCCTTCTCGATCCAGTCGATCTCCAAGCCCTTCGTCTTCGCGCTGGTCTGCCAGGCGCTCGGCGGTGGCCGCGCGCGGTCGAGCATCGGCGTCAATGCCACAGGCCTGCCGTTCAATTCCGTGATGGCGATCGAACTCAACGCCGACCGCACCATGAACCCGATGGTCAATGCCGGGGCGATCGCCACCACCAGCCTCGCCCCGGGTGCGAATGCCGAGGAACGCTGGCGCTTCATCCGCGACGGCCTGTCCCGCTTCGCCGGTCGCGAATTGGTGATGGACGAGGAGGTCTATGAATCCGAGGCCGCCACCAACCAGCGCAACCAGGGCATCGCCCGGCTGCTGCTCGGCTACGAACGGATGTATTCCGACCCGGAGGAAGCGACCGACATCTACACCCGCCAATGCGCGCTGAACGTGACCGCGCGGGACCTCGCTGTGATGGGCGCGACGCTCGCCGATGGCGGGGTGAACCCGGTCACCAGGGAACGCGTGGTCGATGAGGATCGCTGCCGGCGGGTGCTCGCGGTGATGGCGACCGCCGGGCTGTATGAGCAGTCGGGCGACTGGCTCTATGAGGTCGGGCTGCCGGGGAAAAGCGGCGTCGCCGGCGGGCTGGTCACGACGGCGCCGGGCAAGGGCGGGCTTGGGGTATTCTCCCCGCCGCTCGATGCCGCGGGCAACAGCGTGCGCGGGCAACTCGTGACGCGCTTCCTGTCGGAACGCCTGGGCCTCAATCTTTTCGCATCACAGCCGGCGGCCTGAACCGGAACAGGGGGAGACGGAACCATGAGCAGCGCAAGCGCCGCCGAGCAGCGGGAATCCTGGGTGCCGATGATCGCCATCGCGCTCGGCCAGATGCTGATGTCGTTCAACGTCGCGGCGTTGCCGGTCTCGCTGGCCGGCATGGTGGCGAGCTTCGGCGTGCCGCCCACCACCATCGCGACCGGCATCGTGATGTATTCGCTGTCCGTCGCCGGCTTCGTGATGCTGGGCGCGAAGCTGGTGCAGCGCTTCGGGTCCACGCAGGTGTTCCGCGCCGTGGTCGGGCTGTTTGCCGTGGCGCAGGTGCTGATGGTGATGGCACCGGCCGCGCCGGTGATGCTGACCGCGCAGTTGCTGGCGGGGCTGGCGGCGGCGGTGATCGTCCCGGCGCTGGTGGCGCTGATCGCGCATCATTATCGCGGCGCGCAGCAGGCCACGGCGGTTGGCGCGCTGGGGTCCGCCCGCGCGGCGGCCGGTGTGGCGGCCTTCCTGATCGGCGGCATGCTCGGCACCTTCATCGGCTGGCGGCCGGTCTTCGGCATCCTGGTGGTCGCAGCGGGCGTGGTGTTCTGGCTGTCCTTCAAGCTGAAGCCGGAGGCGGCGCGGCCCGAGGTGAAGATCGACATCGTCGGCGTGGTGCTGGCCGCTGCCGCGATCATCATGATCGTCTTCGGCTTCAACAACCTCAACCGCTGGGGCCTCGGCGTCGCGCGGCCGGGCGCGCCCTTCGACGTCCTCGGCCTGTCGCCGGCGCCGATCATGATCGTGACGGGCGCGATCCTGCTGCAATGCTTCCTCGCCTGGTGCCGGCGCGTCACCGCGCGCGGCGGCACGCCGCTGCTCGACCTGTCCGTCATCACCTCGGGCCGCGAACGCGCGGCGGTCTATGCGATGTTCACCGTGGTCGGGCTCGAGGCCATGCTGAACTTCACCGTGCCGCTCTACATTCAGATCGTGCAGGGCCGCACGCCGATTGAAACGGCGATCGCCATGATGCCCTTCAACCTGACGGTGTTCTTCACCGCCATGCTGGTGGTGCGGCTGTACGACAAGGTGACGCCACGCCGCATCGCGCAGGGTGGCTTCGTGCTCTGCGTCATCGGGCTGCTGTGGCTCGCCTGGGTGGTGCGCAACGACTGGTCGGCAGTGCCGGTGATGTTCGGGCTGATCACCTTCGGCATCGGCCAGGGCGCGCTGGTCACGCTGGTGTTCAACGTGCTGGTCACCGCCGCGCCGAAGGAACTGGCGGGCGATGTGGGCTCGCTGCGCGGCACCACGCAGAACCTCGCGGCCGGCGTCGGCACGGCGGTTGCCGGGGCGTTGCTGGTCGGGCTGCTCTCGGCCGGCATCATGTACCGCATCGCGGAGAACCCGCTGCTGCCGCCGGCAGTGGTGTCGCAGATCGATCTCGACAGCATCAACTTCGTCAACAACGACCGGCTGCTGGCGGTGATGGAACGCACCGGCGCCGCGCCGGCCCAGGTGGCCGAGGCGGTGCGCGTCAACACCGAGGCACGCCTGCAGGCGCTGAAGATCGGCCTGCTGCTGATGGCGCTGTTCGCCGCGCTGGCGATCGTCCCCGCCAGCCGCCTGCCCGGCTACAAGCCCGGCGAGATCCCCGACGGCATCACGCCGCGGGAGACCAAGGCATGAGCCTCAGGCGCCTGCTCCTCCTCTCGCTGGGCGGCACCATCACCATGGTGCCCTCGGCCGAGGGCGGGATCGCGCCCAGGCTCGGCGCGGTGGAACTGGTGGCCTCGGTGCCCGATCTCGCCAAGGTCGCTTCCATCGAGGCCGACAGCCCGGCGCGGCTGCCCAGCCCGTCGCTGACGCCTGCGCATCTGGTCGATGTCGCGCAGCGCATTGCGGCAGCCTTTGCCGCCGGCGTGGATGGCGCCGTCGTCATCCAGGGCACCGATACCATCGAGGAATCCGCCTTCCTGCTCGACCTGCTGGTGGCCGGCGACAAGCCGGTCGTCGTCACGGGTGCGATGCGCGGCGCGGCGGCGCCTGGTGCCGATGGGCCGGCGAACCTGCTCGCCGCCGCGCGCGTCGCGGCATCGGATGCTGCGCGCGGCCTCGGTACGCTGGTTGTGCTGAACGACGAGATCCATGCGGCGCGCTTCGTGCAGAAATCGCACACCGCGCTGACCTCGGCCTTCACCTCCCCGATGGCCGGCCCGCTCGGCCTGGTGGCGGAGGATCGGGTGCGCATCCTGGTGCGCATCGATCGCACCCCCCCGATGGCCGCCGATGCCGGTCCGCCCGCCCCGGTCGCGTTGATCCGCTGGGCGATGGGCGATGACGGCAGGATGCTCGGCGCCTTGTCCGGCCTCGGCTATGCCGGCGCGGTGATCGAAGGCATGGGCGCGGGCCATGTCCCGGCCGATGCGGTCGAGGCGGTCGGTGCGCTGGCCGCGCAGATGCCGGTGGTGCTGGCCTCACGCTGCGCGACAGGGCCCGTGTTCAGCGAGACCTATGGCTATCCGGGTGGTGAGATCGACCTGATCCGGCGCGGTGCCATCCCCGCCGGCACGCTCTCGGGGCCGAAGGCGCGGCTGCTGGCAGGCCTGGCGCTGCGCCGCGGTGGAGGCCGCGATGCAACCATCGGCGCCTTCGCCCACTTCCAATGAAGCCAGCGCCTTCGGCCGCAACGACATCGAGGAGTCCCGGTCCCATGGCCACGCAGCACAGCCCCAGGACAGGCGGCGTGCCGGTCGCGGCCGGCCTCGCCCTTGCCTTGCTGGCGGCGCCGGCCTTCGGCCAGACACCGGCCGCGCCGGCTGCGTCCGGAGGGCTCGGCACCTTCACCTTCACCTATGAGAACGACCTGCTCGCCGGCACCGACCGCTACTACACCAGCGGCTTCCAACTTGCCTGGCGCTCGGCGCCCTACCAGCCACCATCCTGGATCGCCGACGGGCCCGGCATCGTGCTGCCCTCCGGCGGCGCGCTGCGCTGGGGCCTCGCCTTCGGGCAGAACATCTTCACGCCGGACGACACGACGCTGCGCAATCCCGACCCGACCGACCGGCCCTATGCCGGCTGGCTCTACGGCTCGATCAGCCTGTCCTCCACCACGCCGACGTCCTATGGCAGCATCGAACTGCAGCTCGGCGTGGTCGGCCCCAGCGCGCTGGGCGAGCAGACGCAAAACGGCGTGCACGACCTGCTGAACATCGATCGTGCCTATGGCTGGGACTACCAGCTCAAGGATGAGCCGGGCGTGAACCTGGTGCTGACCCGCCAATGGCGCTTCAACAGCGAACCGGTGTGGGACGACATCGCGGTGGGCTTCGTGCCGAGCCTGACCGCAAGCCTGGGCAATGTGCAGACCTATGGCTCGGCCGGGCTGATGGTCAGGGTCGGCAATGATCTTGCCGCCGATTTCGGCCCGCCGCGCATGCGCCCCTCGGTCTCCGGCTCGGCCTTCTACGAACCCGTCCGGCGCTGGGGCTGGTATGTCTTCGCCGGCTTCGACGCCCGCGCCGTCGCGCTCGACATCTTCCTCGACGGTAATACCTGGCGCGACAGCCGCAGCGTGGAGAAGGAAACCTTCGTGGGCGAGGCGAGCGCCGGCTTCGCGGTGTTCACGCCGATCGGCCGCGTGACATTCTCCTATGCCGCGCGCACGCGCGAATTCCAGGCGCAGCGGGAAACCGCGCAGTTCGGGTCGATCAGCCTGTCGATGCAGTTCTGAGCCGGCGCGGAGGGGCCTTGCCCTTCCAACTCGTCACCGCCGCCGCCCACCCAGCAACCCACCGATCCCGCGTAGCACATCCTGCGCCGCCCCCTGGATCTCGCGCGGCACCAGCGGGATCGGCGCTGCCGCCGCGTCCGGCATCGGCCCGGCCCGGCCGAGCCTTGCGAGCGTCAGCGCCGGCCCGCAATCCCCGCCCGGCGGCGCGCTGCCGGTCGCATCGCGCAGGAATTCGATCGTGCTGCTGCGCCACAGCCGGTTGGCGACGGTGTCGCCGATCACGCGCGCCATCGCCGCGCCGGGATCCACGCCGATGCGCGGTTCGGCGAGCGTCCCGCCGATCGTGACCGGCGCGCGCACCGTCACGCCCATTAGGCGAATGTCGGGCAGCAGGCGTGCGGCGATCGTCTCGTCGCGCAGGTTGAAGGCCAGGGTTCCGTCGATCCGGCCGAAATCGCCGACCATCAGCAGCGTCTCGCTGCGCGCCACGCCGGCCTCGGCCGACAGGCGCAGCGCCAGGCAGCGCAGCGTGACCCCTTCGGCCGGCGTGCCACGCGGCAACAAGGCGCGGGACAGATCCGGGCCGATGCGCAGCGCCGTGGCACCCGTGAAGCGACCGCCCACCATCGCAATGCCGAGTTCCCCCGTCAGGGAGGCCGCCACCGCGCGCGTCGTGCTACCCTGGCCACGCAGGTCGAGCGCCAGTTCCGCGCTGCCTTCGAAGCCCGCCGGCACCCCGAAGGCACGGCGCAGCGCGGCGAGGTCGAGCCCCCGCCCCCGGCTGTCGATCCGCAGTTCCAGCCGCGCCGGCTGGGCGGCGGCATCGAGCAGAGCCTGCCCGGCAACCGGCCCGCCCGGGGTAGTGACGGCCAGCGGGTCGATGGCCAGCCGCCCATTGGTCAACGCGACCGTCCCGCTGGCGTCGCGCCAGGTCACGCCGCCGACGATCAGTTGCGCCGCCGACAGGCGCAGCGCCACATCGGCACCGCGCAGCGTATCGATCGGTAATGCGATGTCCGGGATCTGGCGCCCCGCCTCGCCGCGGTGAGCGGGGCGCGCGGCCGGGCCACCGCCCAATGCGTCAAGATCGACGCGTTGGGCCACCAATTGACCGCGGAAGGCGGTGCGCTCGGCCAGGGTGATCGCGAGGTTGCCCTGCAGCGCCAGCGCATCGGCGCTGACGGACAGGGCGTCCAGGCGCAATTCACGCGTCGTCAGGCCGCCGAGCCGGGCATTCGTCGTGACGCCGGTGACCCGCGGCAGCGCGACGCCGAGCACCGGCCCGACCAACGCGAAATCCGGCGTCGTCAGCCGCGCGTCGAAGACCGCGGCGCCGAGGTCGAGGTCGCGCCTGATCGGCCCCGACAGCGCCAGCCGCGCGCGGCCCGAGGTCAGCACCGCCTCGATCGGCTGTGTCTGCCCCTCGGGCCAGGTCGCCAGGCGTCGCAGGGACGGCAGGGTCGCCGTCAGGCCGAGATCGGCCGCACCGCGCCGCCCCTGCGCGGCAATCGTCGCCGGCCCGTCGAAACTCGCCGCGCGCAGTTCGGCCCGCGACAGGCGCAGTCCTGTCAGGACGGTGCCGAGGTCGGTCTCGCCGACCCGCAGGACCAGGTCCGAGACGGCGGGCACCGGCATCCCCGGCCCAAGCCGTGCGGCGAGGCTGATCGGGCCGGTCGCCGGGATCAAACGGCCGAAGCGCCGGCCCAGGCGCTGCGCGGCGGCGCGGTCGGCCTCGGCCTGCACGGCCAGTGACCAGCCGGGGGCGTCCGTCCCGCGCGGCCAGGCACCGTGCAGCCGGAGGCGCAGCCCCTGCCCTTCGATCGAGGCGTCCATCGCCAGCACGCCATCCACCTCCGGACCCAGGCGGGCCGAGACCGACAGCGCTTCGTCATCGAGGCGGATCCGACCATCGAGTTCCAGCGGGTCGCCGGGTTCGTCGCGGGCGAGGTGCAGCGCCGGGATCTCGACGGTGGTGACGGGCCCGCCGGGCAGCAGGATTCGGGAGGTTTCGATATCGACCGCGGCGATGGTCAGGCCACCGGCCGAGCCCGTGCTGCCACCCGGCCCGAAGATCCAGTTGGCGCGACCCTCGGCATCGCGTTCCAGGATGATATCGGCATCGGCAAGCCGGACGCTGTCGATCTCGACCCGGCCGGAGAGCAACGGCAGCAGCGCCAGCGTCACGTCGAGCCGGCCGATACGGGCGAAGTCCGGCCGCGACCCGCCCGGGATATTGGCGATGGTGGCATCGGCCATGGCGATGCGCGGACGCAGGCCGAGCCGGAGGGAAAACGCGCCCTGGTTGACCTCGCGCCCGATGGCGCGTTCCAGCGCCGCGTCGATCTGCGTGTTCAGCTCGCCGCGCGCGATCGCGACCTCCAGCGCGACCATCGCGCCGCCGATCAGCAGCAGGACGCCCAGGACTAGCCCTGCAGCGATGCGAAGGGCCCGCTTCATGACCCGATCATGACAAGGCCAAGGGCGACGGTCAGCAGCAACAGGGCCAGGCCGGCGGCCGGCCAGGCACGCAGGAGGGTCTCGGCGCGGGCGAGCATATCGCCAAGCGGGGCAGCGGCACGGATCACCCGCCTTGCGAGGTGGATGACATCGCCCTCCGGTATGGCCGGCAGGCGGTCACCCCAGCGGATCAGCAGCAGCAGTGCCGCGGCGCCGAGCAGGACCGGCCAGATCGCCTTGGCGAGCGCGGCCATGGTGAGCACATCGGGCCACGCGCCAGGAAACAGCAGCCACGGCACGGCCATGGAAGCCGCCGCCATCGCCAGCCAGGGCAGCAGCATGCCGGCGGGTGGGCGGGCGTTCGCATCCTCGGTGATTGCGGCGGCGAGGCGCCGCGTGAAATGCAGCATCAGCAGGGTCGACCCGATCGCCGACAGGACCGACAGGGTGCCGACGAACCCGCTGCCGAGTTCCGCCTTCACGGCTTCCTTCGCCAGCCACCCGCCGGTCAGCGGCATGCCGCCGAAGCCGAGTGCGAGCACCACGGCCGGGCCTAGCACCAGCCACCGCGCCCGCCCGCCCGCCACCGCCGCGACACCGACGGCGAGGAACAACGCGCCCTTCGCCAGCACGTGATGCGTCGCATAGAAGGCCGCCGACACCGGCGTGGTGCCGATCCCATGCGCCAGCCCCATGCCGATCGCCGCCACCACCACGCCCATCTGACTGACGGAGGAGTAAGCGAGCACGGTCTTCGGATTGCGCTGGGTGATGCCGATCGCGACACCCCAGAAGGCGGTGACGAAGCCGAGCACCGTCAGCACCTCCCCCCAGTTCGCCGGCGTGACATCGCCCGGCAGGAAGCGGATCAGGCCGATGATGCCGGCCTTGATGATGGCACCGCTCAGCACGGCGGAAGCGGGCATGGGGGCTGCCGGATGCGCCAGCGGCAGCCAGACATGCAGCGGCACCATCCCGGCCTTGAGGCCAAAGCCGGCCACCAGGAAGGCGATGGCCAGGTCGCGCAGCGGCGCGGTGGCCAGCGACGGCAGCACATCGGCGATCGCCAGGCTGGAACCAGGGGTGAAGGCGGCGAGCAGGGCGAAGCCGGCCAGCAGGGCCGCCTCTCCCACCACGGTCAGCAGGATGTAGCTGGCCCCGGCCGCCCAGGCGCGTGGCGTGCGGTCGTGGATGACAAGGCCCCAGGCCGGCAGGCTGGCCAGCGCGAAGACCAGGTAGAAGCCGACCAGGTCACCGGCGATGAAGACGCCGAGGCTGCCCGCCATGGTCGGCAGCCACCAGGCGGCGAAGCGCCATTGCGCGTCCCGTTCGACATAGGCGCGCACATAGACCGAGGCCGCGCACCACAGCAGCGACGCGGCGCCGAGCAGCAGCGCCGAGGGGTGGTCGAGGGCAAGCGTCAGCCGCACCCGCGCATAGACGATGAAGGGTTCGCCACCGGCGGCCAGGAGCGCGCAGGCGAGGCCCGGCAGCGGCGCGATCCACAGCAGCGCGAGCGCACGGCCACGCAGCGCCGGCACCGTCAGCGCCGCCAGCAGCAGCAGCGGTGCGAGCGGCGTGGCCGCCAGCAGCAGGGCGTTCATGGCGCGATGTCCAGCCGGCCGACCTGCACCAGCCCGAAGGAGGCGAGCGGCAGGAAGCCCAGCATCACCGAGATCACCGCAAGGCCAAGCGCGATGCCGTCCCTCGACCAGGTGACGGTGGCGGGTTCCAGCGCGGATTTCTCGCCCGCGCGCAGTCCGGCGGCCAGGACGCGATAGACATAGCCGCCGGTCAGCAATCCGCCACCCAGGACGACCAGCGCCCACCACCATTGGCCGGCGCCGATCGCGGCGGACAGCAGCAGCCACTTGGCCGCGAAACCTCCCGAGGGCGGCACGCCCATCAGCGACAGGCCGGCGAGGCCGAAGGTCAACAGCGTGACCGGCATGACCCGGCCCGCGCCGCCGATATCCGCGATGCGGTCATGGCCGAAGCGCGCGGCCATGATGCCGGCGGCGAGGAACATCGCCGCCTTGGCGAATGCATGGGAGACCGCCTGCACCACCCCGCCGGTCCAGGCCTTGGCAGCGACGTCGGACGCACCCGGCACGGATGCCAGCAGCGGGAACATCAGGAACAGGTAGCCGATCTGCGCGACGGTGGAATAGGCGACCAGCAGCTTCAGCCGCTTCTCGCGCAGCGCCGCGACGGACCCGAGCAGGATCGCGGTGGCACCCAGTGCGGCGAGGATCTGCGCGGCGCCCGGCATGGGCACGTGCGCCATGACGCCGAACCACAGCCGCAGCAGCAGGATGAAGGACCCCTTCACCACCAGGGCGGAGAGCACCGCGCTCGCGGCCGCCGGCGCCCCGGCATGGGCGGGCGGCAGCCACAGATGCAGCGGCAGCAGCGCAGTCTTGGCGAGCAGGCCCACCGTCATCACGGCGATGGCGAGGACCACCGCCGGCTGGCCTGTGACGCGCTGCGCCAGCAGCACGATGTCGAGCGTGCCGGCCGCGCCATAGATCAGCGCGACGCCAAGCAGATAGAGCACCGACCCCAGCAGCGCGAACATCAGGTAGCGCAGCGCGGCCTCCAGCGTCGCCCGGCTGCCATCGAGGCAGACCAGCGGCATGGCCGCGAAGGTCAGCAATTCGAGCCCGACATACAGCGTGAACAGGTCATTGGCGACGAGGATGAGGTTGATCGCCGCCCACAGCGCCAACAGCAGCGGCCAGAAGGCGAAGGCCTCGCGGCGTTCCGACGCGCCGGATGCGGTGCCGAAATCGGCGCGCGCGAAGATGGCGACCGCACCGATGACGAGCGCCGCGGTCACCAGCATCGCCGCCGACAACCCATCCGCGCGGAAGGCGATGCCGAGCGGCGGCGCCCAGTGGCCGAAATGACTCACCATCGGCGCGCCACCAAGTTGCACGATCACCGCAATGATGACCGACAGCGCGAGGCCCACCGGCAGCAGCGCCATGGTCAGCCTTTCGGCCCCGCGCGCGCCCAGCGGCATGGCGAGCACCATCGCCAGCACCGGCAGCATCACCGCCAGCATCGGCAGCATGGCCGCGCTCATCGATCCTTGGTCCCGGCCAGGCGCAGCACCAGCGCCACGGCCAGCGCGGTCGCGGCGAAAGCGACGACGAGGCCGGTCAGGATGATCGCCTGCGGCACCGGGTCGCCGCCGAAGCCCGCGCCGGCCCCGCGTCGCGCGACCGCGCCGAACACCAGGAAGACACCGCCACCGAGCAGGTTGAAGGCGAGGATGCGCAGCAGTGCCTCGGTGCGCACCAGCATGCCGAACAGGCCGATGCCGACCAGCGCCACGCCCACCAAGCCGAAGACCGCGGCGGTCACGGGCCGCGGTCCGGCGCCGACGGCCCGACCACCAGCAGCGCGAGCGCCACCGCGATCGAACCGGTCAGCACGAATTCGACGGCCAGGATCAGCGGCTTTGCCCAACCCAGCGGATAGGCGAGGAAGGCACCTTCCAGCACCGCGCCGGCCAGGCCGATGGCGATGAACAGCGCCGACCCGACGGCCAAGCCCCAGCGCAGCCAGCGCGCGGAGATTCGCGGCGCCGCCGCCAGCCCCGCCATCCAGGGCAGCAGCCACATCGCCGCGAGGATCGCCGCCGCCTGGAACTTGCCGCCAGGCGCATCGGCGCCGACCCACAGGATATGCACGGCCACGACGATGCCTAGCGGCGGCAGGGCGCGCGCCAGCAGCGCCAGCGGTCCATCGGCCTGCACCGGCTGCGGCGCGCCGGCCGCGCCGCCCCAGCCACCATCGGGCGTCAGCGCCCAGACGCAGATCACGGCGAGCAGCACCACCGTGGATTCCAGCAGCGTGTCGAGTGCGCGGAAGGACATCAGCACGGCGGTGACGGGGTTGCCGAGATCGGTCGCCGGCAGGTCGGCCGCGACGGCGGCGGCGAGGCTCGGCGCGGGGTCGGGCAGCGCCAGGATGACCGCGCCGAGGGCGGCTGCGATGGCGGCGCAGCACAGGCCGATCAGCAGCGTCATCGCCAGGCCGGGTGGCGGGGCCACCGGTGTCGCGGACAGGCGCCGCGCGGCGCCCAGCAGCAGCACGCCGGACAGGCCAGCGCCGATCGCGGCCTCGGTCAACGCCACGTCCGGTGCGGCGAGCCGGACCCAGGCGAAGGTCAGCAGAAGCCCATAGGCGACGAACAGCGAGACGGCGGTGAAGGTCCCGCGGGCCAGGATGCTGGCCAGCGCGACCGTGAGAATCGCCATGGCCAGAATGATGTCGACGATCACGCCGGCGGTTCCGTGCTGCGCGTCAGGCGCGCGATCATCGGGCCGACGGCAGCGCTCGACAGCAGCACCAGCGCCCAGATGGCGAGCAGCTTCAGCGCGCCACCCAGGCCACCGGCGCGCGGCAGCAGGCCGAGCACGATCAGGCCGAGGCCGAGATGATCCGCCTTGGTCAGCGCATGCAGGCGGCTTGCCGTATCCGGGAAGCGCAGCAGCCCGGCAGTGCCGGCGATGAAGAACACCAGCCCGGCGAGGATGGCGAGAATGGTGAAGGCGTCCGCGAGCAGGGTCACGCGCGCGGCTCCCCGCGGTCCTCCTGCGGCGGCGCGGCGCGCGCCATTGCCACGGAGGCGAAGGCGGCGAGGACCGCGAGGATCAGCGCCACATCACCCAGCGCCGAGTTTGCCGTCGCCACGCCGGCGAGCAGCAGCGTCGCGATGCCGCCTGTGCCGAGCAGTTGCGCGGCCATGATGCGATCGGCAGCGGACGGCCCGCGCAGGATACGGACCAGCCCGGCGGCGACGGTGGCGCCTACAAGCAACGCGGCGACCAGCAGGAATTCAGCCATCGAGGCCGAAGGCGCGGGCGAAGCGCGCCTCCTCCGCCGACATGGCCGCGGCGATGTCGGTGGTGGCGTCCAGCGCATGGATGGCAATCCCGCCACCCGCGACGTTGCCGGCCGGCAGCGTTCCGGGCAGCAGGCTGGCATAGGCGAGGAAGGCGTCGCGCGCGCCGCCGGGCGGCAGGCGCGGTGTCCAGGCGATGGTCGCGGGCGACGGCCGGCGGCGCGGATCGAGGGCGAGCCGCGCGACCTCCGCCCCCGCGCGCAGCGCCTGCCCCGGGAAGCGCAGCAGCAGCATCGCGAGGTCGGCAGGGCGCGGCCTTGCCTCGGCGGGGGGCAGCAGCCGCAGGCTGGTCCACGCCGCAAGGGTGGCAGCCGCCGCGCCGACCGGCAGCGCGGCAACATCCCAACCGGCGATGGCGGCCCACAGCAGCAGCAGCAGCCCGAAGCGGAAGACCCCCGTCGCCGCCATCTCAGGCCGCCGGCGCTTCCGCCTTCACCGGCTTGCGGTCGAAGACGGCGACATACAGCGTCGGCAGGAAGACCAGGGTCAGCAGCGTCGCCACCATCAGCCCGCCCATGATGGCGAAGGCCATCGGCCCCCAGAATACGGTAGGCGCGATCGGGATCAGGCCGAGCACGGTCGAGATCGCGGTGAGCAGCATCGGTCGCAGGCGCGACGATGCGGCGGCGACCACCGCATCCCACACGTTCTTGCCCTCGGCGCGGTCGGTCTCGATCTGGATGATCAGGATGATGGCGTTCTTCGCGATCATGCCAAGCAGCGACAGGATGCCGAGGATGGCGACGAAGCCGAGCGGCCGGTTGAACACCAGCAATGCGAGGACGACGCCGATGATGCCAAGCGGCAGCAATGCCAGCACCATCCCCAGCCGCCGGAAGGATTGCAGCTGGAACATCAGCAGCGTGAACATCAGCAGCAGCATCATCGGCACCACCGCGATGACCGATGCCTGGCTGTCGGCGCTTTCCTCGGCGATGCCGCCGAGGTCGACGCGATAGGGCCGCGGCAGGGTGGCGTTCAGCGCGTCCATGCGCGGCTGAAGTTCCGCGACCACCGTATCGGGCAGCACGCCGGGGTTCACATCCGCGCGCACCGTCAGCGTCGGCACGCGGTCGCGCCGCCAAATCAGCGGGAATTCCTGCGTGGGCTCGAAGGTGGCGAGCTGCGTCAGCGGCACCGTCCGCCCGCCCGGGAGCGACACCTGCAAGGACCGCAGGGTGTCGAGCGACAGGCGCTGGTCGTTCGTGGCGCGTGCGACCACGTCGATCAGGTAGATGTCGTCGCGCACCTGCGTGATGGCTTGCCCGGTCAGCGCGCCGTTGATCGCGCTGGACAGCTGCGCGGAGGACAAGCCGAGGCGCCGCGCCTCATCCTGGTCCACCACCACGCGCAGCTGGCGGGCGGGCTCCATCCAGTCGAAATGGACATGGCGGCTGCCCGGCGCCTCGGCCATCAACCTGGCCACATCCTGCGCGATCGCGCGCACTCGTTCGATGTCCGGGCCGTTGACGCGGTATTGCAGGGGCCAGCCGACCGGCGGCCCGAGTTCCAGCGGATAGACGCGCGACACGGCGGCGGGGAATTGCTCGGCCAGCAGCGTCTCAAGGCGCCGGTGCAAGCGTTCGCGCCCCGGCAGGTCCTTAGCGACGACCACCGCCTGGGTGAAGAAGGGCAGCGCCAGCTGCACGTTGAGCGGCAGGTAGAAGCGGATCGCGCCGCGGCCCACATAGGTGGACCAGCGTTCCACATCGGGGTCCTGCGCCAGCGCAGCATCGAGGCGCGTGGCGAGGTCCTCGGAGGCGAAGATCGAGGCGTTCTGCGGCAGCGTCACCTCGACCAGCAATTCGGTCCGGTCGGAGGATGGGAAGAACTGCCGGGGGACGAACTGCATGCCGAAGATGGCGACGCCGAACATGGCGATGGTGAAGCCGATGGTGATCCACTTCGCGCGCATCGCCATGGTGAGGAAGCGCGTATAGCCGCGCAGGATCGCGCTGGGCTTCGGAGGCTCGGTGCTGGCGCCCGGCTTCGGCGCCTTGAGGATCGCCATGCCGAGCAGCGGCGCGAAGATGACCGCGACGAACCAGGACACGATCAGCGCGATGCCGACCACCGCGAAGATCGAGAAGGTGTATTCGCCGGCCGAGGACCGCGCGAAGCCGATCGGCACGAAACCCGCGATGGTCACCAGCGTGCCGGTCAGCATCGACGAGGCCAGCGAGGAATAGGCGAAGACCGCCGCCTTGGGCTTGCTGTCGCCGGCCGCCAGCCGGCGGATCATGGCGTCGATGGTGGTCATCGCGTCATCGACCAGCAGCGTCAGCGCGATGATCAGCGCGCCGAGCGAGATACGCTGGAGGTCAATGCCGAACACCGACATCAGCGGGAAGACGATGGCGAGCGTCAGCGGGATGGACAGCGCCACCACCGAGCCGGCGCGCATGCCCAGTGCCACGAAGGACGCCACCATGATGATCAGGATCGCCTGCCACAGGCTCTCCATGAAGTCGCCGATCGCCTCGTCGACCGTGACCGCCTGGTCCGCGACCAGGATGGGCTCGATGCCGACCGGCAGGCCGGCACGGATGTCGGCCATCGCCGCCGTGATATTTCGCCCGAGGGCGAGGATGTCGCCCGATTCCCGCATGGCGATGGCAAGCCCGATCGCCGCATGGCCATTGACGCGGAACATCGGCTGCGGCGGGTCTGCGGTGCCGCGGCGCACCTCGGCGATGTCGCCCAGGCGAAAGATGCGGTCGCCGACCACGAAATTGACGTTGCGGATGTCCTGCTCGGTCTCGAAGGCGCCGGATACCCGGATGGCGAGGCGTTCCTGGCCCGTCTCGACCACGCCGGAGGGGCGCACCAGGTTCTGCGCCTGCAGGGCCTGGACCAGCGCGGCGCGGTTCAACCCGAGGCCGGCGAGGCGCTCGGTCGAGAACTCGATGAAGATGCGTTCGTCCTGCGCACCGAGGATCTCGACTTTCGAGACATCCGGCACCAGCAGCAGCCGCGACCGCGCGGCTTCCACATAGTCGCGCAATTCGCGCTGGCTGAAGCCATCGGCGGTGAAGCCGTAGATGATGCCGAAGGTGTCGCCGAAATCATCGTTGAAGAACGGCCCGACGATGCCCTGCGGCAAGGTGTGGCGGATGTCGGCCACGCGCTGGCGCACCCGGAACCAGGTGTCCGACACCGCGGGCGGCGGCGTGGTGCCTTTCAGGTCCACGAAGATCGTGGTCTGGCCAGGCACGGTATAGGAGCGGACGCGCTCGAGATTCGGCGTTTCCTGCAGGGTGCGCTCGATGCGTTCCGTGACCTGCTGTAGCGTCTCCTCGATCGTCGCCCCCGGCCAGACCGCAGAGACGATCATGGTGCGGAAGGTGAAGGCGGGGTCCTCGTTGCGACCGAGCTTGAAGAAGGCGAAGCCGCCCGCCAGCAACGCCACGATCATGAAATAGATGACGAGCGAACGCCGTCCGATCGCCCATTCCGACAGATTCGGACCGATCATCGCGCGGCGCCGCCGAGCAACCGCACCTTCTGGCCGGGCCGCAGCGCCTGCACGCCGGCTGTCACGACGATGTCGCCGGTCTCAAGGCCCGAGCCGACCACCACATGGCCGGGATCGTGGCGTACCAGTTCCACGCTGCGCAGCGCGACCGTTTCGGTACGCGGGTCGACCACCCAAACGGCGGGCTGGTTGTTGGCGCGCGTCAGCGCCGAGGCCGGGATGGCATAGCCGGCGCTGGACCCCAGCGTCATCCGGCCGGTCACGGTGGCCCCCAGGCGCATCGCCGGGGGCGGATCGGCGAGACCGACGCGGACCTGGAAGGTGCCGGTCACGGCATCGGCGCGCGGCGCCACTTCGCGCACGCGCCCGGTGGTGCGCACCGCGGCGTCGGTCGCGAGGACGACATCGATGACGGGATTGGCTGGCGCCTGGTCCTTCAGCGTCGGCGGCACGTCGAACACGGCGTCGCGGCCTTCGTCGCGCGCCACCTGCACGATCATCCGGCCGGGCTGCACCACCTCGCCTGGCTCGGCGCCGCGCTGGGTGACGCGGCCGTTCACGTCGGACACCAGCTCGGTGTAGCCGAGCCGCGTCTCGGCAATGCCGACCTGCGCCTCGGCGGCATCGACGGCGGATTGCGCGGATTGGCGCGTTTGGTTGGCCTGGTCGTAGCGCACGCGGGTGGTCCATCCGTCGCGCAGCAGTTCCGACTGGCGCCAGTAGTTGTTGGCGGCCTCGGTCAGCTGGGCACGGGCGGCGGCGAGCTGGGCGCGAGCGGCGCGCAGGCCATTCTCCTCATTCTCGCGATTGAGGCGGGCGACCACCTGCCCGGCGCGCACCACGTCGCCGACATTGACCAGGCGTTCCACCATGCGCCCGTCGATGCGGAAGGCGAGGTTCACCTCGGTCTCGGCCTGCACGGTCCCGGTCAGGGACACGACTTCCCCGCCGGCGCTGTGCTCGACGGCGACGACGCGGACCGGGCGAACCTCCGCCTGCGGTGCTGGTGGGCCGCCGTCGCAGCCGGCGGCGAACAGGACCGCAAGCACCGCCGACACGGAGCCGAGTCCCGACCGGAGCAATGGGAGGCGCGAGGGCCGATACGGCATGACAAGGTCCGGGACCGTGGGTGCAGGAGGCGTGGGACGACGCAGGTGACGGGACATTCGGGGGACCATGCATGGGGCGCAAGCAGTATGACGCGCATCGGCGAAACGCGCATCACTCGGGTCAGGCTCCGCGGTGACATCAGGCTTCACGATCAGGGGCATCGCGACCGCACCTCGCTTCACGGCTCCATCCTTCGGCACCTGATTCTAGGGGCTTTGCCGCACTGCGTCATTGGTCGGCTATCCCGGCACTTCACCCGACGTCCCAGGTCCCCTGGCGACACGCGGTCGTGCCGCCGGGTTCGCGCAAGCGGGACGCTGTGCACAGGCGCGCGGTCACAGCAACCTTGCTGCCGTCGGCGCGGCGCCCCTAACGTCACCGGACGAAACTGCCGGAGAAATGGGAGCCAATGAAGCGGTGCACCGCGCCTTCGGGTCATCGGTGGCGCAACCCGGCGGCCACGCCTGCGATGCGCCTCGTGGCGCTTGCCGGCGCGCTGAGTTGGCCCATCGTCCCTGCGCCTGCCCATGCGCAGGTCTCCGCCAGCGACGCCGCGACCATCGCCGAATTGCGCCAACAGCTGGACGCGATGCGCCGGCGGCTGGAACAGCTTGAGGCGCGCGCCGCGGGTGCCGCGCCGACGGCCACGATCGCGCCGGCACCGCCACGGGCGCGCACGGCACCGGCCCAGGCGCGCACGCCACCACCTGCCCCTTCGACGGCACAGGCCGAAGCACGGGCCGCCGCCGCCGAAGCCCGCGCCGCGGCGGCCGAGGCGCGCGCCGCGCAGCAAGCGTTGGCCGCCGCCCCCGCTTCCGGTGCGTCGATTGCGTCCAGCGTGCCCGGCCTCGACCCGCCCGATCCGATGGGCCGGGACTTCGCGACGGAAGAAGCGCTGCGGTCCGACCTGCCGGGGGTGGCCTTCCGCGTGCCGGGGACGGACACGCAGGTGCGGCTGTATGGCTTCGCCAAGCTGACCGGCTACTACGATCTCGGCCCGCGCAACCAGACCGACGCGCCGCCGCCGCAGACCATCCCGCTGACCGGCAGCGCCGCCGACCAGCAGGGCGGCGATTTCGCGATGACGGCGCGGTTCAGCCGCTTCGGCGTCGATACGCGGTCGCTGACCCGCTGGGGTACGCTGGAAACCCGGCTGGAGGGCGATTTCGGCGGCGGCGCGGCCGGTAGCAACAACGCCGTATTCCGCCTGCGCCAAGCCTGGGGCGAACTGGGCGATGAGAGTTTCCGCGTGCTGATCGGCCAGGCCAACAGCCTGTGGAACGAAGGCGTCTTCGAGACGCTGATCGACGCCACCAACCTCAACCAGTCCTTCGTGCGGCAGGCGCAGATCCGGGTGACGGGGCGGCTCGCCGAGAACCTGACCGGCATGGTCTCAATCGAGGCGCCGGAGACGACCTACACCTCGGCCGCCGGCATCTTCGGCCCGACCACGAATCTCCAGGGCGGGGCGAGCCCGGCCTTCAGCTCGGTGCCCGACCTGCTGGGACGGCTGACGTGGCGGCAGGATGGGCTGGAGTTCAACCTGCGCGGCCTGCTGCGCCAGATCGAGATCCGCACCGCCGGCACGGCGGCGACGCCCAACGTGTCGGAGACGACCCCGGCCTGGGGCTTCGCCGGCATGGCCCGGCTGCCGATGCGCCTGGTCGCGGAGGCCTTCGGGCAGGACGACATCGCGGTCATGGCCTTCTATGGCCAGGGCATCGGCCGGTATTTCGCCGGGCAGACTTCGGGCCAGGATGCGGTGACCAATCTCGGGTTGCCGGGGGTTGATTCACCCAGCCTCGACGCCATCGAATCCTACGGTGCGACGGTCGCCTACCGGCGGTTCTGGACGACGCAGCTTCGCAGCAACTTCGCCTATTCCTATTCGCGCAACGACTACCCGTCCTATGCGCTGGGCTTCGCACCGGGGTCGGTCTCGGCCACCTCGCTGAACCGCGACTACCAGCAGGTTTTCGCCAATCTGATCTGGAGCCCCTTTGCCGAGGTGCGCAACGGCACCTTCGGCAGCGGCTGGCTCGACCTCGGCATCGAATACCTGTTCACGCGGCGCGACTTGTTCGGAGGCGCGACGGCGGCAGGGTTGGCCGGAGACGGTCACGGCATCGCCAACCGCGTGCTGTTTGCCGCGATTGCGCGCTTCTGATGCCGGATAGCGGGACGCGCGACCAAGACGCGGTATGCCGGGCGCATGCCGGTCACGGGCAATGGCGGCTAGCCTGATCGCTCGCGTGACGTGGCGGAACGGCCGCCCTCCGTGGCAGCATGCCGCGGCGGGCGAACCGCGAAGGGAAGGAAACCACATGGCCGGCATTTCGGATGCGGCGCCCTTCCCGACCGCACGCCTGCTGAACTCTCATTTCGGGACCTGTCATGGATAAGCTCGACGCCGTCCTCGCCCGCATCGATGCGAATGCCGATGCGGCGCTCGATCGCCTGATGACCCTGTTGCGCATCAAGTCGATTTCGACCGACCCGGCCTATGCCGCCGAGTGCAAGGCCTGCGCGGACTGGCATGCGGCGGATCTCGCCTCCATCGGGTTCGCCGCCGAGGCGCGGGCAACGCCGGGCCATCCGATCGTCGTGGCGCATGACCGGTCCGCAGCGGGGCCTTCCGCGCTGTTCTACGGCCATTACGACGTGCAGCCGGTCGATCCGCTGGAATTGTGGGACCACGACCCCTTCGAGCCGAAGATCGAGATCCGCCCGGACGGGTCGAAGGTGATCCGCGGGCGTGGCGCCTCGGACGACAAGGGCCAGGTGATGACCTTCATCGAGGCCTGCCGGGCCTGGAAGGAAGTCAACGGCGCCCTGCCCATCCCGGTGACCGTTCTGCTGGAAGGCGAGGAGGAATCGGGCGGCGTGAACCTGCCACCCTTCCTGAAGCAGCATGCCGCCGAGCTGAAGGCGGATATCGGCCTGATCTGCGACACCAACATGTGGGATGAGAAGACCCCGGCGATCCAGACCATGCTGCGCGGGCTCTGCGGAGAGGAGATCATCATCACCGCCGCCGACCGCGACCTGCATTCGGGCTTCTACGGATCGGCGGCGGCGAACCCGAACCACATCCTGTCGCGCATCATCGCCGACCTGCGCGACGCCAATGGGCGGATCACCCTGCCCGGCTTCTATGACGGCGTGCCGGAACTTCCCGAAGCGCTGAAGAAGCAGTGGGACAGCCTGGAATTCGACGCCGGCGCCTTCCTCGGTGCCATCGGCCTGTCCGTGCCGGCCGGTGAGAAGGGCCGGTCGGTGCTGGAGATGACCTGGTCACGGCCGACCTGCGAGGTGAACGGCATGGGCGGCGGGTACCAGGGCGCGGGGTTCAAGACGGTCATCCCGTCCATCGCCTCGGCCAAGATCTCCTTCCGGCTGGTCTTCGACCAGGACCCGCACAAGGTCCGCGCCGCATTCCGCGAGCATGTCCGCGCGCGCATCCCAGCCGATTGCAAGGTGGAATTCATCGAGCACGGGTCGGGCAGCGCCATCCGCTTCCCGATCGACGACGCCGCCTTCACCAAGTCCCGCGACGCCCTTACCGCCGAATGGGGCAAGCCGGCGGTGTTCATCGGCGGCGGCGGGTCGATCCCGGTGACCGCCGAACTCAAGAAGGCGCTGGGGATGGATGTGATGCTGACGGGCTTCGCGCTGGAGGACGACCGCATCCACAGCCCGAACGAGAAATACAACCTGCATTCCTTCCGCAAGGGCATGCGATCCTGGGCGCGCATCCTGCACGCGCTTGCCGCCTGAGGACCCAGCCATGACCGTGATCGCCGAACCATCCAAGACCACGATGCAGAAGTTGCTCGATGCGGTGGAGCGCGTGGGCAACCGCGTGCCGCATCCGGTGATGATCTTCGTCTACCTGATCGGCATCGTCATCGTGCTCTCGGCGGTGCTGGGCTGGTTCGGCGCGCATGTGTCCTACCAGGCCTACAATCCCGCGACGGGCGACATCGAACCGGCCAGCACGGCGGCGCGCAGCCTGCTGACGGTGGACGGCATCCGGTTCATGTTCACCGGGCTCGTCCAGAACTTCATGAACTTCAACGCGGTCGGCGTGATCATCGTCGCGATGGTCGGCGTCGGCGTCGCCGAGGAAGCCGGGCTGGTCAAGGCGCTGATCCGCAAGTTGGTGGTGGTGGCCCCGCCCAAGGCGCTGACGCTGATCCTGGTGTTTGTCGGCATCATCTCCTCGATCGCGGCGGATGCGGGCTACCTCGTGCTGATCCCGCTGGCGGCGGCGGCCTTCATCAGTGTCGGGCGGCATCCGCTGGCGGGCCTTGCCGCGGCCTTCGCGGCGGTGGCCTCGGCCTTCCTGGTCAATGTGCTGATCGTGCCGGTGGACGGCATCCTGACCGAGATCACGAACGACGCCATCCGGCTGGTCAACCCGACGCGCTCGATCGACCTCGCGGCCAATGTCTGGTTCTCGATCGGGTCGGTGGTGCTGCTGACCATCCTGATCACCGTCATCACCGAACGCGTCATCGAACCGCGCCTGGGCACCTATACCGGCGACTACCAGGTGCCGGGGGATACCGGCCTGTCGGACCAGGAGCATCGCGGGCTGCTCTTCGCGCTGTACGGCATGCTCGGCGTCTTCGCCTTCCTGGCATTGCTGGTGCTGCCACCGGGGGCACCGCTGCGCCACCCGGAGACGGGGGCGATCATCGGCTCGTCCCCCTTCATGACCAGCCTGATCGTGTCGATCGCGCTGATCTTCCTGGTCTGCGGCGCGGCCTATGGCATCGGCGCAGGGACGATGAAGGGGTCGAACGACGTCATCGCGGCCATGCAGAAAGCGATCGCCGGGCTGGCGGGGCTGATCCTGCTGCTGCTGGTGATCAGCCAGTTCATCGCCTATTTCAACTACACCAACATGGCCACGCTGGCCGCGGTGTCGCTCGCGCGCATCCTGCAGCAGATGAACCTCGATGCGCTATGGCTGCTGATCGGCTTTGTGGTCGTGGTGTTCCTGCTCGACCTCATCATCACCGCGGCCATCGCCAAATGGGCGATCTTCGCGCCGATCTTCGTGCCGCTGCTGATGCAGTTGGGCGTGGAGCCGGAGGCGGTGTTGGCCGCATACCGCGTCGGCGACAGTCCGATGAACTCGATCACGCCGCTCAATGCCTATTTCGCGATGATCGTGACCTTCGCCATCAAGTACCAGAAGGATGCCGGTGTCGGGACCGTGATCGCGCTGATGCTGCCCTATGTGGTGGTGATCTCGGTGGTCTGGACGGTGTTCCTGGCCTTCTGGCACCTGGCCGGACTGCCCTGGGGGCTGTGACGGTGCGGGCCGCAGGGCACCACCGGCAGGTCGCTGCACCCGCCCGGGGGCGACGCGGCGGCAGCCTTCGTGCATAAGGTGCGGTCTGCGTCGGGCGCCTTTCGGGCCGCCCGGCGCTCCCATTCGCGAGGGGAGCCGAGTCTTGCCGAGTCGTCGCCTGATCACCGCCTGGTCGGCCATGATGGCGATCTGCGCCGCCTGGCCCGCACAGGCGCAGCGCAACCGGCCCGACCCCAATCCCGACGCTTCGGTCGAGATCGAACAGGTCCGCGTCGGTGTCCTGGCAGTCGGCGCCTCGGTCGGTGGCGGCAGGCTCCAGTTCCGCGGGGAGGAACACCGCTTCAGCGTCCGCGGCATCGAATTCGGCAGCCTCGGCGTCTCCACCCTCTCGGCGCGTGGGGAGGTCTTCGGGTTGCGGCGACTGGAGGATTTCGCCGGCCGCTATACCGAGCAAGTGGTCCCGCGCGCGCGCGTCGAGGGCGCGAGCGGACCCGAGACGCGATGGCTGCGCAATGCAGCCGGGGTGGAGTTGCGCCTGCGCACGGAACGCGCCGGCGGCCAGTTCCGCATCAACGAAGCCGGGGTGACGATCGAACTGCGCTGATGGGGGCCACGCGATGATCGATGGCTTCCTGTTCGCCAAGCTGATCTCGCTGTGGCTGTTCGGCTTCTCGACGATGCTCAGCATCATCAACCCCTTCGGCATCGCCTTCGTCTTCCATGACATGACGCGCTGGCTGACGCCGCGCGAAAGGTCGCGGCTGGCGCGCCAGATCGGGGTGAATTCCTTCATCGTATTGGTCGTCGCGATGTTCCTGGGCTCGCGCGTGCTGTCCTTCTTCGGCATTTCGCTCGAGGCGCTGCGGATCGGCGGCGGGCTGGCGGTCGCGGCATCGGGCTGGGTCATGCTGCGCGCCGAACCGGCCGAGCCGAAATCGGCGCCCACCGCGATGGATACCGCGCCGATCGAGCGCATGGCCTTCTTCCCGCTGACCCTGCCGCTGACGACCGGACCGGGTTCGATCGCCGCGGCCATCGCGCTGGGTGCGGAACGCGGTAATTCGTCACAGGACGTGCTGCTGGTCAGCGCCCTGTCCGCGCTGATGGTCGCGGCATCCGTGGGGGCCTGCGTCTGGATCTCCTATGCCTATGCCGAACCGATCGCGCGGCGCATCGGGCCGCAGGGTACGCTGATCGCGACCAAGCTGACCGCCTTCCTGCTGCTGTGCATCGGCGTGCAGATCATGCTGACCGGGGTGTCCGACGCGCTCCGCGTTCTTCTGGCTGCTCGCAGCTGAATGGTGGCCCCATGACGACGCAACTGATCCTTGTTCTTGCGCTGCTCGTTGCGGCCATCGCCATGTTCATCATGAACAAGCCACGCATGGATGCGGTCGGGCTGCTGATGATCGTGCTGCTGCCCTTCACCGGCGCGCTGACCATCAATGAGGCGCTGGCCGGCTTCGCCGATTCCTCCGTCGTGCTGCTCGCTGCCCTGTTCGTGGTCGGCGAGGGGCTGGTGCGCACCGGCACGGCGCAGCGCATCGGCGACCTGCTGAACGACAAGGCCGGCGACAGCGCGACGCGGATGCTGGTGCTGCTGATGATTGCCGGTGCGGGCCTCGGCGCCTTCATGAGTTCGACCGCGGTGGTCGCGATCTTCATACCGGTCGTGCTGCGCATCTGCCGCAACAGCGGCGCAGCACCCAGCCAGTTGATGATGCCGCTGTCCGTCGCGGCGCTGATCAGCGGCATGATGACGCTGGTGGCGACGGCGCCGAACCTCGTGGTCGCGGCCGAGCTGGTCCGCCAGGGGCATCCCGGCTTCAGCTTCTTCGCCTTCACGCCCTTTGGCCTGCCGATCCTGGTGCTGGCCATTGGCTACATGCTGTTCGCCCGCCGCATGCTGCCGGACCGCCGCCCGCCAGGCACCGACAGCCATCGCGCGCCGAGCCTGCGGGACTGGGTGAGCGCCTATGGCCTCCATGGTCGCGCCTATCGCGTGCGGATCGGCGCCGATTCACCGCTTGTCGGCAAGCGACTGGATCAGCTGTCGATGCGCAAGGAGGGTGTGAACATCCTGGCCATCGAGCGGCAGCGCCGCTTCGCGGTCGATGTGATCCGCCCCTCAGGCACGACGGAGCTCGGCGCAGACGACGTGTTGCTGCTCGATGTACGCGTCGCGCCCGACCGGATGCGGGAACTGCGTGAGGAATACCGCGTGGCCAACCTACCGCTGGTCGATGGCGACTACTTCCTCGACCGGTCGCAGGAGATCGGCATGATCGAGGCGATCGTCCCACCGGACTCGCCGCTGGTCGGCCGCACCGTGCTCGAGGCACGCATCCGCGGCGAGCACCGCCTGACCGTCATCGGGTTGCGGCACCGGCAGGAAGTGGCAGGGCTCGACCTGCTGGAGGAGAAGCTGAAGGCCGGTGACACGCTGCTGCTGACCGGCTTCTGGTCCGACATCCGCAAGCTGCAGGCCGATGGCCGTACGCTGGTGGTGATGAACCTGCCGGCGGAACATGCCGAGCTGCTGCCGGCGGCGGGCCGCATGCCGCAGGCCGTGGCGATCCTGGCGCTGACCGTCGGGCTGATGATCAGCGGCTGGGTCACCAACGTCCATGCCGCGCTGATAGGCTGCCTGCTGATGGGGCTGTTCCGCTGCGTGGACATGGACAGCGCCTATCGCTCCATCTCCTGGAAGACGCTGGTGCTGATCGTGGGGATGCTGCCGTTTTCGATCGCATTGCAGCGGACGGGTGGGGTGGATCTCGCGGCCGAGGCGGTGCTGTCGCTGGCGGGCGCGGCATCGACGCGCGTGTTGCTGGGGGTGATCTTCGTCATCACGGCGATGCTCGGGCTGTTCATCTCGAACACCGCGACGGCGGTGCTGATGGCGCCGGTCGCACTGGCCGTCGCGGCTGATGTCGGCGCGTCGCCCTATCCCTTCGCAATGATCGTGGCGCTCGCCGCGTCGGCGGCCTTCATGACGCCGGTGTCCTCGCCGGTGAATACGCTGGTGGTGGGACCCGGCAACTACAGCTTCGGGGATTTCGTCAAGGTTGGCGTGCCCTTTACGATCGTCGTGATGCTGGTCTGCGTGCTGCTGGTGCCGATCGTGCTGCCGCCGTGACGTGGGCGGAGGCCAGGGAGGGGCGCTGCCCCTTGTATCTGGTGCGATGGCGCTGGTGATGTGACGGGCTGGCGCTGCGGAGGGGCCGGTGGCCACCGGCACGCTGCCGTATCGACCAAGGTGTGCCCGCGCAATTGCGCCATCCGTTGCGTGCGGCCTCGGCTGACCAGCCGCGCCCGGAACCAGATCCCCGCGGTCCAGGAGGCCGTAGCCTCCTGGCGGGGTGGTTTGGAGGGGCAGCGCCCCTCCATCTCCGTCACGTCGCCGCTGCGCTGCCGCGGAACCCCGTCGCCACCACATACAGCTCCGCGCTGTCCTTGCGGCTCGCCGGCGGCTTCATGTGCCGCACCGTGGCGAAGTCGCGCTTGAGCGTGGCCAGCATCTCGGCCTCCGTGCCGCCCTGCAGCACCTTGGCGATGAATGCGCCGCCGGGCGCCAGCACCCGCCGCGCGAAATCAAGCGCGATCTCCGCCAGCCCCATGATCCGCAGATGGTCCGTCGCCTGGTGGCCGGTGGTGTTGGGCGCCATGTCCGACAGCACGATATCGGCCCGCCCGCCCATCGCATCGATGGTGCGTTCCTCGGCCTCCACCTCCTGGAAGTCGCCTTGCAGGACGGTGGCGCCGGTGACCGGGTCCATCGGCAGGATGTCGATCGCCACCACCTGGCCGCGCGGGCCGACTGCCTGCACCGCCACCTGCGTCCAGCCACCGGGGGCCGCGCCGAGGTCAACCACCCGCATTCCCGGCTTCAGGAGCTTCAGCTTCTCCTCCATCTCGAGCAGCTTGAACGCCGCGCGGGACCGCAGGCCCTGCTCCTTGGCCGCCTTCACATAGGGGTCGTTGAGCTGCCTGGTCAGCCAGCGCTGGCTGGCGGTGCTGCGGCCCTCGGCGGTCTTCAGCCGCGTCGACATGCCCCGGCCGGAGCCGGGCGGTTGCTTCGCCATAGTCAGACTTCCTTCAGCGCCCGGCGCGGCGGCGCGGCGCGGCGCGTTCGGCGCGTATCATCCGGGTCAGCATGCCTTCCCGCAGGCCCCGGTCGGCGACCGTGATCCGCGGCGTCGGCCAGACCCGCCGGATCGCGGCATACACCGCGCAGCCCGGCAGCACGAATTCCACCCGTTCCGGCCCGACGCAGGGGTGCTGTGCCAGCCCTTCCCGCCCGAGCGCGAACAGATCGCCCAGGGCGAGGTCCGCCGCTTCGCATTCCAGCGTCTTGCCATCGACCAGGGGCCGCTTGTAGCGCGGCAGCGCCATCGCCACGCCGGCCAGCGTGGTGACCGTGCCGGAGGTGCCCATCAACCGCACCCCGCCGGCGCGAATTTCCTGGCCGATGCAATGGACCTTGTCGAATTCCGCCAAATGGTGGGCGACTTCGTCCACCACATCGCAGAAGCCGCGTTCAGTGAAGCAGTCCTGGCCGGCACGTTCGGCCAGCGTCACCACGCCGAGCGGCAGGGACAGGTAGCCAATCAGTTCCGGCGGCGCACCAAGCCGCGCGCCATCCGGCACGCGGATCCAGGCGATCTCGGTGCTGCCGCCGCCGATGTCGAACAGCAGGGCGCGGCGGTCCTCCGGCTCCAGCAGCGGGGCGCAGGATTCCATGGCGAGTTCCGCTTCCTCCCGCGCGGAGATGATGCGCAGGCGCATCCCCGTCTCGGCGGTGATGCGGGCCAGGAAGGCGGGACCGTTGGTGGCGCGCCGGCAGGCTTCGGTCGCCACCGCCTCGAACCGCCGGACGGGGCGGCGGCCGAGCTTGTCGGCACAGGCGCGCAGGGCGGCGGCGGCGCGGTCCATGGCCCCTTCCGCCAGGCGGCCGGACTGGGCCAACCCCTCGCCCAGGCGCACGATGCGACTGAATGAATCGACGACGCGAAAACCCGAACTGGTGGGGGCAGCGACCAGCAAACGGCAGTTGTTCGTGCCGAGATCAATGGCGGCGAAGGCCGGCTGCCCGTGATCGGAACGCGCGCACACCGGCGCCGCCGTGTCGGGCGGGGCGTCTGTGGGGTGGCGGGCGACAATCTCGGTCATTCCAGGGTCCGGGCCGGCGCAGCGGCGGCCGGTCGCGCGTTCATGATCCGGACATGTGGGGGCCGGAGCAAGCGCTTTCCATGCTGCCATGCGCGGAATGCCTGTCAGCCGGTGTTGCCCACCCGGCCGGGCGATGCTACATGCGCGCCCCCGGCCAATGGTCGGGCCCGCTTGGGGGATAGTTTAACGGTAAAACTCCCGACTCTGACTCGGGCATTCTTGGTTCGAATCCAGGTCCCCCAGCCAAGCCGCTACGCCAGCACCAACTCCGGATACCCCTTCGCCGCGATCTCCTCGCATTTCGCGCGGTAATCCGGCGCGCTGCCGCTGTAGCGCGCAATCGTCCGCGTCTGCTTGCCCTCGACATTGCTGTTCACCCCGGTGAACCAGGAATCCACCTGGTTCGACAGCAGGCCCTCACCGCATGCCATGACGTGGTCCATCCAGACCGCCACCGCATCGGGTCGCGCGGCGACATGGGTCTGGCCGTGCTGCTGCATGTGGGCCAGCAGGCGGCTGACCCAATCGACATTGTATTCGATGCTGCGCGGGATGTTCCCCAACGCGGTATGCGGCCCCAACAGCATCAGCAGGTTCGGGAAGCCATCGACCAGCATGCCCACCAGCGTGCGTGCCCCGCCTGACCAGGCATCCTTCAGGCTGCGTCCGCCTTCGCCACGAATGTCGATGCGGTCGAAGGATCCGGTCAGCGCGTCGAAGCCGGTGGCGAAGACGATGATGTCGAAGTTGTATTCTGCCTCGGCGGTCTTGATGCCGGTCGGCGTGATGCGTTCGATCGGGTTCGCCTTGATGTCCACCAGCGTGACGTTGGGCTGGTTGTAGACCTCGTAGTAGCGTGTCTCGAGCGGCACGCGGCGGGTGCCGAAGCCGTGGTTCTTCGGGATCAGCTTCTCGGCCGTGACCGGGTCCTTCACGCGGCTGCGGATCTTGCGCGCGATGAAATCGGAGACGATCTCATTGGCCGCCGGATCGGTCAGCATGTCGCGGAACAGGCCGACCCAGATGCCGAAGCCCGGTTCACTGTACAGCTTCTCCAGGAAGGCCTCGCGCTCCTCCGGTGTGACCTCGAAGGTGCCGCGCGGGTCGCCGGTATGGAGGAAGCAGGCGAAGGTCTCCTCGCAGCGGCGGAAGATCTCGGGGTAGCTCGCCTTGATGCGCGCCTGTTCCTCATCCGTGATCGGACGGTTGTGCAGTGGCGCGCACCAGTTCGGCCGGCGCTGGAACACGGTCAGCGACGCGGCGGTCTTCGCCACTTCCTGGATAGTCTGCACGCCCGTGGCACCCGTGCCGATCACCGCGACGCGCTTGCCGGCGAAATCCACCTTCTCATGCGGCCAGTAGTAGGTGTGGAAGGACTGCCCCTGGAAACTGTCGCGCCCTTCTATATTCGGCAGCGTGGCGGCAGAAAGCGGCCCGACGGCGGTGATCAGGAAGCGCGTCGTATGGGTGCTGCCATCCGCGAGAGTCACGCTCCAATCCTGCGTCGCCTCGCGGTAATGCGCGCTCATGACACGACTGCCAAACTGGATGTCACGCCGCAAGTCAAAGCGGTCCGCGACGTGGTTCAGGTAGCGCAGCGTCTCGGGCTGCGGTGCGAAATGCTCCGACCAGCTCCACTCCTGGAGCAGTTCCGGCGAGAAGGAGAAGCCGTAGGAGTAGCTCTCGGAATCGAAGCGCGCGCCGGGATAGCGATTCCAATACCAGGTGCCGCCGACGCCAGAGCCGGTCTCGAAGACACGCACGCGCATGCCGAGTTGGCGCAGGCGCAGCAGCTGATACATGCCGGACATGCCGGCACCGATGATGACGACGTCGAAATCCTGGTTCATCGTTGCGTCACACCCACTCGCCGGCGCGCATCAGCGGCTCGGCGCGGCCGTCGTCATGCAGGCCATCCACATTGGTCTCGGCCGACCCGATCATCCAATCGACATGGATCAGGCTACGGTTCGCACCGGCGGCGTCGAGTTCGGCGGCGGACAGGTCATCACGCACGAAGCATTTGGAATAGGCCTGGCCAAGCGCGATGTGGCTCGCCGCGTTCTCGTCGAACAGCGTGTTGAAGAACAACAGGCCCGATTGCGAGATCGGGTTGGAATTCGGCACCAGCGCGACCTCGCCGAGCCGCCGCGCGCCATCATCCGTGCCGATCATGCGTTCCAGCACGGCGGCGCCACTGCTCGCGGAACTCTCCACGATGCGCCCGCCCTCGAAGCGCACGGCGATGTCGCGGATCAGCGTGCCCTGGTAGGACAGCGGCTTGGTCGCGCGCACGACACCCTCGGTCATCGCCGCGTGCGGGGTGGTGAAGACTTCTTCGGTCGGGATGTTGGGATTGCCGCTGATGCCGTTCTTGGCGGGGCTGGCACCGCCCATCCAGGCATGGCCATCGGCGAGGCCAACGCGCAGGTCGGTCCCCGGCCCTTGGAAACGCAGCGCGCGGAAACGCTTCGCGTTCAGCATGTCGCGCCGGCGCAGCAGCGCGGCGTTGTGGTCGGCCCAGGCGGCGACCGGGTCGGGCGCATCGACACGCGATGCCTTGAAGATCGCATCCCACAGTTTTGCCAGCGCGACATCTGGCGCATCGTCGGGGAAGACGGTCGCCGCCCAGGCCGGCGTGGCGGAAGCCACCAGCGTCCAGTTGATGGCGGAGGTCACGATCAGTTCCAGTGCCGGCTGGTACGCCTTGGAGCGGGCACGGTTCGCGCGCGCGACCTTCTCCGGGTCTTCCTGCGCCAGCAGGGAAGGATCGTCGCCCACGACCGCCAGCCGCGCCGCACCACTGCGGAACGCCGCAGCCATGCCATCGAACAGCCAGCCCGGTGCGGTGTCGAAGGACGCGTCGCTCGCGAAGCGGTAGCGCGCCAGCGCCGCGCGGTCATCCGACAGCAGCGTCGTCACCAGCGAGGCGCCCGCCTTGTACGCCTGTTTGGTGATGCGGCGGGACAGGTCCAGCGCCTCGACCGATGCGGTCATCACCAATTCCTGCCCGGGGGCGAGATTCAGCCCCACGCGCACCGCCAATTCAGCCAGGCGATCCAACCGCGCGTCGAAGGTCATCGCCTCGGGGGCGACTGCGTCATCATTCATTGATCGTCTCCAACGCCCCGCGCGCCGGGGCGCCGAGGACAAAACCGTCATAGCCGCGCGCCGCCACCTCGGCGCAGATCGCGCGATACCGCGCCATGCCGCCGGCATAGGGCATGAAGACGCGCGGCTTGCCCGGCACATTCGCGCCCAGATACCAGGAATGCCCCGCCTGCGGCAGCAGCGTGGCATTGGCGGCGTCGTTCACATGCGCGACCCAGCGCTCCATCGCCTCCGGCGCGGGCTCGATGGTCGGGATGCCATTCGCCCGCATATGCGCGATGCAGGCGGTGATCCATTCCACATGCTGCTCGATGCAGACGGGCATGTTGGTCAGCACGGACGGGCTACCCGGACCGGTGATGGTGAAAAGGTTGGGGAAGCCCGTGACCTGCAGGCCGAGATAGGTCTTCGGCCCTTCTCGCCAGGCATCGCGCAGCGTCATGCCGTCGTGGCCAGTGATGTCCATGGCTAACAAAGGCCCGGTCATGGCGTCGAAGCCGGTTGCGAAGACAATGATGTCGAGCGGATGCTTGACGCCATCCTGCGTCAGGATGCCATTCGGCGTGATGCGTTCGATCGGTGCCGCGCGCAGATCGACGAGGGAGACATTGTCGCGGTTGAAGGCCTCGAAATACCCGGTGTCGATCGGCGGGCGCTTGGTGGCGAAGGGGTGGTCGATGTTGGACAGGATCGCCGCGGTCTTCGGGTCCTTCACCACCTTGCCGATCTGCGCGCGCAGGAAGTCGGCGGCTGTGTCATTTGCCGCCTTGTCGGTCAGCAGGTCGCGAAAGGACGCCCGGAACTTCAGCCCGCCATGGTCCCAGGCGGCCTGGTAGATCGCCTCGCGTTCCTCCGCGCTGACGTCATGGGCTGAACGATCCTGGATCAGGAATGGGTGGCCATTGGTCGATGCATGCATCAGCCCACGGATCTCGCCGGTATGCGACTTCGCCCAGGCCTTGAACGCCTCGGTCAGCGGCGCGTTGCGGGCGGGGATGGAGTAGTTCGCGGTGCGCTGGAATACCGTGAGGTGCCCGGCGGTCTCGGCGATGGCGGGTGCAGCCTGGATGCCGGTCGATCCCGTGCCGACCATTCCGACACGCTTGCCGGTGAAGTCCACGCCCTCATGCGGCCATTGGCCCGTATGAAACCAGCGACCGTCGAAATTCTCCCGCCCGGGGATATCCGGCACATTCGCCGCGGACAGGCAGCCGACCGCGGTGATCAGGTAGGTCGCGATGTAGTGATCGCCGGCTTCCGTCCGGACATGCCAGCGGTTCGACGCCGCATCGTATTCGGCGCCGGCGACGCGCGCGTTGAACCGAATGTCGCGACGCAGGTCGAAGCGGTCGGCAACGTGGTTCAGGTAGCGCATGATCTCGGCCTGGCCGGGATAGCGTTCCGACCAGGACCAGTCCTGCAGCAGCGCCTCGTCGAAATAGAAGGCGTAGGAATGGCTTTCGGAATCGCAGCGCGCGCCGGGATAGCGGTTCCAGTACCAGGTGCCCCCCACCCCGTCGCCGGCTTCCAGCACCTGCACGGACAGGCCGAGCCGGTCACGCAGGCAGAGCAACTGGTACAGCCCGGCGAAACCGGCACCGATCACCAGCGCATCGACGGTCCTGGGCCTGGCGGGGGCAGGGTTTGCGTCAGGGGACATGCCGGATCGCTTCCACGTTTTCCGGGCAAGTGTCCCGCGACGCGCGTCGCCTCGCAAGCCGGAAGGCCCGGCCTTGATGCCACGCGCCGCGCTGCGTAGCGTTCCATCCCACAAGGGGAAACAACGCCATGGCGATCATCGACGTCCAGGTCCATGCCTATGAGCGCAACCACCCCGGGCGTCCTTGGGCCGGCGTGCTGCACGGCCCACCCGAGGTCACCGGCGACGACATGGTGAAGGCGATGGACGCCGTCGGCGTCGATGGCGCGATCATCGTCTCGATCTACGCCATGTATCGCTTCGATGCCTCCTATGCGATCAGCGTTCACCAGGCGCATCCGACCCGCTTCGCGCTGGTCAAGCCGGTGGACACGCGCAACCCGGCGGTCGAGGAGGTCATCGCCGAGTGGGCCAGGACCGATGGCGCCGTCGGCATCCGCATCATGATGAATGACGACGTGCCCGCCGATCCCGCCGATCCCGCGGTGAACCGCATGCTCGCGGCGGCGGGGCGTGCGGGGCTGCCGGTCAACCTGCTGTGCTGGGGGCGGCTCGGCCAGGTGGCAGGGCTCGCTGCGCGCAATCCCGGCACGCGGCTGGTAATCGACCATCTTGGCCTGCAACAGCCCTTCGAGCCACCGGTGCCTGCCGAACCCTTCGCCGCGCTGCCGCAGTTGCTGGCACTTGCCGAGCACGACAATGTCGCCGTGAAGATCAGCGGCGCAGGCACGCTGTCGCACAAGGGATACCCCTTCCCCGACATCTGGGATCCGCTGGCGCGCATCTTCGATGCCTTCGGCTTCGGCCGTTGCATGTGGGGCACCGACTGGACGCGCGCGACGGCCTTCCTGACCTACGCACAGGGCGTCGATGCCTTCCGCCTCACCGAACGGCTCACCGATGCGGAACGCGGCGCACTGATGGGCGGCACGGTGCAGGCAATCTACGGCTGGGCGCCGACGAAGCGCTGAGCGGAACGGAGGGAACGAACGTGAATCTCAAGGACAAGGTCGCCATCGTGACCGGTGGCGGCAATGGCATTGGTCGTGCCGTCTGCCTCGGCTTCGCGGAACGCGGTGCAAAGGTTGTGGTGGTGGACCGTGACGGCGATGCCGCCGCTGCCGTCGCCGCCGACATCGGCAAGCACGCGATCGCCTGCACCGCCGACGTGACACGCACGGCCGACGTGCAGGCCTATGTGGCGCGCGCGCTGGAGGCCTTCGGCCGGATCGATTGCTTCCACAACAATGCCGGCATCGAAGGCCGCGTGGCGCCGACCGCGGAATACGACGAAGCCATCTACGACGCGGTGATGGGCGTGAATGTGAAGGGCGTCTTCCTCGGCCTGCGCCACGTGTTGCCGGTGATGATCCGCCAGGGCAGCGGCGCGGTGGTGAACACCGCCTCGACCGCCGGGCTGATCGGCACGCCGGGGATGCCGGCCTATGTCGCCTCCAAGCATGCCGTCATCGGGCTGACCAAGGTGGCGGCAAGCGAGGTCGGACCGCAGGGCGTCCGCGTCAACGCGGTCTGCCCGGGGCCGATCTCGACGCGGATGATCGCGGACATCGCGCGGCAGGTCTCGCCCAACAACCCCGACAGCGTGGAGGAACGCTACACCGCCGGGCTGCCGCTGCGCCGGTACGGCACGGCGGAGGAAGTGGCGAATGTGGTGCTGTTCCTGTGCTCCGACCTCGCGGGGAACGTGACCGGGGCGCAGTACGTCGTGGATGGCGGCCGGACGGCGGCGCCGACGGGCGGGGCGTCGCTGGGCCGGATGGAGGTTTGAAGGTTGGAGGGGCCCTGCCCCATTGACGCGAAGTTGGGGCGCCGTGGCGCCTCAGAGAGGGGCTTCGCCCCTCTCCGAACCTCTCCCGACCAAAGGCTTAAGGCCTTTGGAAACCTCGGTTTGATGCTGAACACCGCGGTTCGATCCGAGAATCATGGTGCCATCCTTGGCGCCGCTCCAGCCACGCGCTGTCCCCCGTAACAAAGCGCCAAAATCCCGCGGTCCAGGGGCCCGTTAGCCCCTGGCGGGGAGGTCCGGAGGGGCAGCGCCCATCCGGGATCACGCTGCATTCGCCTCCGGCGCATCCGGATCACCGGGCGCCGTCTCCCACCCCAGCCCGACCAGGGCCACGGCGCGCCGTCCAGCACGTTCGGCCCGCAGCACGATGGTGCCGCGTTCCTCGAGCCACCCCAGCAGCCGCCGCGCCCGCCCGAGCGATCGGCTGCCATAGGCGCGCGCGATGGTCGCATCCGATGGGCAGGGAGCACGTTCCAGCGCCGCACGGGCGAGCAGCAGGTAGACGCCCTGTGCGTCTTCCGGCAGGGCCTCGGCGCGTTCGACCGCGAGCGGCCAGTCGGTGCCCTCCATCGCCGCTTCGTCGATGCCAGCGAGGGTGCCGGCGAGCATCCGCCGGAAGGCCGGCAACTCCAGCGGCGTGCCGGCGATCTCCTGAATGCGGCAGCGGACCAGGAAGTCCTGGTACAACAGCGCGGCGGGGCGGAACGGCGCCTCCGGATCGGTCATGATCTGACGCAGGATGGCAGCGAGGCGACGGTCGCGCTCCGCGACCTCCTCGGCGCTTGGCGGCGCGGGCGGTTCGGCCGGGGCGTCCTGCGCCGCGGGCGGTCGATACTGCGCCAGTTGCTGGAAGATATCGGGCGCCGGCGGGCGCGGGGCGCGGCGCTGGCGCGGCGGCAGGGCCTCCGGCTCCGGGGCGTTCAGGATCAATTCGCGCGCCTGCTCCATAGCGGCCTGGTCGGGCGGCGGCACCAGGCGCGGCCCGGCGCTGCGCGTCGCCGTCTCGACGCCGCCGATGCGCACCGGCAGCGGCCGGCGCGACATTGCGGGGCCGAGGGCCACGAAGGTGCCACGCGGCAGGTCGCGGAACATCTCGGCCTGGCGGCGATCCATGCCGAGCAGGTCGGCCGCGCGCGCCATGTCGATGTCGAGGAAGGTGCGGCCCATCATGAAGTTCGACGCCTCGGCGGCGACGTTCTTGGCCAGCTTGGCGAGGCGCTGGGTGGCAATGACGCCGGCCAAGCCACGCTTGCGGCCGCGGCACATCAAATTGGTCATCGCGCCGAGCGCGAGGCGGCGCGCCTCGTCCGAGGTCTCGCTGGCGGCGGCGGGGGCGAAGAGCTGCGCCTCGTCCACCACAACCATCACCGGGGACCACAGGTCGCGCTCCGCCTCGAACAGCCCGTTGAGGAAGGCGGCGGCGCGGCGGAGTTGGTCGTCCACCTCGACCGATTCCAGATTGAGCACGACCGAGACGCGATGGCGGCGCACCAGATCGGCATTGCGGTGCAGGGCGGCCTCGGAATGGTCGGCCGCATCGATCACCATATGGCCGTGCCGGTCCGCCAGGGTGACGAAGTCGCCCTCCGGGTCGATCACCACCTGCTGCACCCAGGGGGCGGATTGTTCCAGCAGGCGGCGCAGCAGGTGCGACTTGCCGGACCCCGAATTGCCCTGCACCAGCAGGCGGGTGGAGAGCAGTTCCTCGAGGTCGATGCGCGCGGCCTCACCCGAGGCCCCCGAACCCATCTCGATCCCAACCGTCATCCAGCCACCCCTTTCCGCCCGGGCGCGAGTCGCCCGGGTTTCGCAAGGCTGGGGTCCTACCGCCGAATGGCGGGGGCCGGAAGGTCAGCCGGCGGTCAGGCCGAGGCGCTGGATCAGCGCCTTCTCCTGCTGCACCATTTCGCGCAGCAGGGCGGCATAGTCGGCGCTGTTGCGATATTCCGGCAGCATCTCGTAGCGGTCGCGCATCTCGATGAAGGCCGGATCTTCCATGCCGGCCTTGAAGGCGTCATGCAGCGTGCGGGTGATCGGCGCCGGCAGGCCGGCCGGGGCCATGATGCCGAAGGGCGTCGTCACCACCAGGTCGTAGCCGAGATCCTTCAGCGTCGGCACATCGGGGAAACGGCGCAGTCGTTCCGGCGTCCAGCTGTTGAGGAAGACCAACTGGCCGCTCTCGACCAGGCCGGCCATGCTGGTGGACCCCGCCATCAGGTCGATATGGCCGCCGAGCATGGATTGCGAGCCATCGGCATCGCCGCGGAACGGGATGTGGGTGACGTCGAGCCCTTCGCGACGCATCAGTTCTGCCATGTAGACATGCGGCGTGCCGTTGGCGCCCGTGCTGCCGAAGGACAGCTTGCCGGGATTGGCGCGGGCTTCCTCGATGAAGCTGCGCCAGCCATGGGCGAAGCGGCCCTTCTTCGCGGCGACGATGAAGGGGTAGCCGACGACGCAGATGATCGGCGTGAAGTCGCGCAGCGTGTCATAGGGCAGGCGCTGGAGGATCTGCACGCGGATCGCCGAGGCCGGGAACTGCGTCAGCGTGTAGCCATCCGGCCGGGCGCGGGCGACCTGGGCGGCGCCGAGGGTATTGGCCGCACCGGGCTTGTTCTCGATGATGACGGGCTGCGGCAGGTGCTTGCCGGCGGCTTCGGCCAGGGCGCGCATCGAAATGTCGGTGGTGCCGCCCGGCGGAAAGGGCACGATCAGGCTGATCGGGCGGGTCGGGAAGGCGGGCTGCGCCTGGGCAATGGCCGGCGCGACCAGCGCGCTGGCCAGGATGGCACGACGATTCAGACGTATGTCATTGAACATGTGGCGTTTCCTCCGGCGCGACGGCCGGAGGCTACTGCGACCTTGGTCCGCCGCCAACCATCAGGCCGGGCGGAAGGTAATCGGCTTGGCGCCATCCCACAGCACCGACCGTCCGATCACCGCCAGGCGGTCGATGCCGTCCTTGATCGTCAGCACGTGATTGCCGGCGAGGGGCCCGGCCTTGGAGGCGAAGGCGGTCGGGCCATAGGCGATCAGGATCTCGGTTTCGCTGACACCGCCCGGATAGACGATGACGTGGCCGGGCGCGGGGTGGGAGGTGGCGTTCTCGAAACCCAGGCCAAGGTCGAAATCGCCCATCGGGATCCAGCACGCCTCGCCCGACCAGCGGACATGGATGATCCGGTTGGAATAGGGGATGAAGTCACGGAACCGCGCCACGGTCTTCGGCGCATCCTTGGTTTCGTAGAAGGCTTCGAAGATCTCGCCGCCGATATCGATGATCACGTCCGCCATGTGGGTCGCTCCTGCTGTGTGGTCAGCGGGTGTAGCGGTTGGACGGGCGGGAGAAAATGCTTTCCCCGCCCGGCCGGAGCAGTTCCGGCGATGATGAAGCCGCTCTGCATATGTGCTGAACGAGCGCCCTCACCTGCCCGGGTGGCCGCGCCCGGACAGGATCGGCCCTGGCCGTTCAGGAATTCGGGCCGCGCTCCATCGAATAGGGCTGCCAGCGACGCAGGCTCGACTTTTCGAGCACTGTCGGATTGACGCAGGACAGCGGCCACTTGCCCTGCAGCGTCAACGCCAGTTCCTGCCCGACACGGCGCTTGCGCGCCGGGTCGAAGCGCGACGAGGCCGAGGCGTTGTGCGGCGAGAGGATGATGTGCGGCATCCGGTGCAGCGGGTTGTCCTGGCGCGTGGGCTCGATCTCGAACACGTCGAGCCCGGCGCCGGCGATCCACTTCTCCTCCAGCGCCTTGACCAGCGCGGCCTCGTTCACCGTGGGGCCGCGGCCGGTGGTGACGAAGATCGCGTTCTTCTTCATCTGCCGGAAGTGGTGCTCCTTGAGGAAGCCACGCGTCTCGGGCGTGTCGGGCAGATGCATCGACACGAAGTCGGCGGTGGACAGCACCTCCGACAGGCTCGCCGGTTCCACGCCGAGGGCAGAGAGCGTCAATTCCTCGACATACGGGTCATAGGCCTTCATGTGCAGGCCGAAGGCCTTCGCGCGCCGGGCGGTGGCCCGCGCGACGCGGCCGAAGCCGATGAAGCCCAGCGTCTGGCCCATCAGGCGCGGCACCGTGAGCAGTTGCGGCCGGCCTTCGCCCCAGCGACCCTCGCGAACCATGCGGTCCTGTTCGACGCAGCGCCGATGCGCAGCCAGCAGCAGCATCATCGCGTGGTCGGCGACTTCCTCGATGAATGTATCGGGGCAGTTGGTGACCGGGATGCCCTTGGCCGTCGCGGCGGCGACATCAACGTAGTCGACGCCGACCGTGCCGAGCGCGATGTGCCGGCACCTGCTCAGCGCATTGATCATCGCCGCATTGAACTTCATGCCCTTGGCATAGACGGCGTCGGCCTTCGGCGCCGCGGCGATGAAACCCTCCTCGGTGGCCGGGCACTCGACGATCTCGGCGTCGAGGCCTTCGAGCGCCTCCATCTCATAGTCATAGCCGCCGCCCTGCGTCGTAAAGGACGCGCCCGCGGGCGTCAGGATCGTGTACTTCGCCAAGGGTGTTCTCCTGTTGAGACGCCTATTCCTTCACCGCGCCGGTGAGGGAGGAGACGTAGTAGTCCACGAAGAAGGAATAGAAGATCGCGACCGGCAGCGATCCGAGCAGGGACCCCGCCATCAGCGCGCCCCACTGGTAGACGTCGCCGGTGACGAGCTCGGTCAGGATGGCGACGGGGACGGTCTTGTTCTCGCTGCTCTGGATGAAGGCGAGCGCGTAGATGAACTCGTTCCAAGACAGCGTGAAGGAGAAGATGCCCGCGCTGATCAACCCGGGCACGGCCAGCGGCAGGGTGATCTGGCGCAGGATCTGCAGCCGCGTCGCGCCATCGATCAGCGCACATTCCTCGAGTTCATAGGGGATCGACTTGAAGTAGCCGATCAGCAGCCAGGTGCAGAACGGGATGAGGAAGGTCGGATAGACCAGGATCAGCGCCATCGGGCTATCGAACAGGCCGAGCTGGAACACCATCGTCGCCAGCGGGATGAACAGGATCGACGGCGGCACCAGGTAGGCAAGGTAGATGCCCAGCCCGACATACTGGCTGCCCTTGAAGCGCAGCCGTTGGATCGCATAGGCGGCAAGCGTGGACGACAGCAACGACAGGACGGTGGCGCAGACCGAAACCGTCATCGTCGTCAGCAGCCAGCGCGGATAGGCCGTTCCGAACAGCAACAATCGCAGGTGATCAAGCGTCGGCGAGGTGATCCAGAACGGATTGTGCGCGCGGTAGTCGTACAGCTCGGCGTTCGGCTTGAACGCCGTGATCGTCATCCAATAGAACGGAAACAGCAGGATGATCAGGAAGCAGATCAGCGGCACATAGATCGTCACCATCCGCCGCGACCTGCTGTCCCAGGTCATGGTTTCCGGCTGCGCGGTGGCGGCGTGGGTCTGCGGGGCTTCGGTGGTCGCGCTCATGGGGCAGCCTCCTCAGTCATTCGACTCGCCCTGCTGCCACTTCCGGCGCGCCAGGGCGAAATAGGAGAACAGCGTCGCGAAGACGAGGAAGGGGATCATGGACACGGCGATCGCCGCACCCTCACCCAATTGCCCGCCCGGGATGCCGCGCTGGAAGGCGAGCGTCGCCAGCAGGTGCGTCGAATTCACCGGCCCGCCACGGGTGATGGCATAGACCAGCTGGAAGTCGGTGAAGGTGAAGATGATGCTGAAGGTCATGACGATCGCGAGGATCGGCAACAGCATCGGAAACGTGATGTAGCGGAAGCGCTGCCAGCCGGTGGAACCATCCAGCAGCGCCGCTTCATACAGGGACGGCGAGATGGTCTGCAGCCCCGCCAGCAGCGAGATCGCCACGAAGGGGATGCCGCGCCAGACATTGGCCGCGATCAGCGACCAGCGCGCCGGCCAGGCGGTGTTGATGAAGTCGATGTTGGTCTCGCGCAGCCCGAGCTCGATGAAGATGTAGGAGATCACCGAGAACTGCGGATTGTAGATCCACCAGAAGGCGATCGCCGTCAGCACCGTGGGCACGATCCAGGGCAGCAGGATGATGGCGCGCAGCATCGACTTGAACGGCAGGTGATTGTTCAGCAGCAGCGCCAGCCACAGCCCGAGGCCGAACTTACCGATCGTCGCGACACCTGTGTAGAAGACGCTGAAGAAGACAGCGTTCCACCAGATCGGATCCTCGAGCATGAACTCGAAATTCTCGAGCCCGACCCAGACACCGCGTCGCCCGATCGTCGTGTCCGTGAAGGCGAGCCAGATGCCCAGGCCGAGCGGATAGGTCAGGAAGACCAGCAGCAGGCCCACAGCGGGCAACAGGCACATCACGACAAGCAGCGGCTTCCAATCGAACAGCCTGGACAACCAACTCTGGTCCTTGGCCTGTCGGACCCAGCCTTCGGCGGCGGTGACGGACATCGGGGGTACTCCCTGGAAGGCCGGCGGCGCCGCACCGGGCGCCACCGGCTCCGTTCACGTCAGCGGCGGAAGATCCGGCGCGCGCGCCGGTCCGCCTCACGCATGGCAGCCTCGGGCGTCGCCTGACCGGAGGCGACCGAGGCGAACATCTGCACCAGCACGTATTCGGCATTGGCCTGGCCGGAGGCTTCCGAGATCGGACCCTTATACCCGTTCCAGAACTGATTGTTCATGCTGTCACGGAACAAGGCGATCTTCGGATCGCTGCTCCACACCGCGCTGTCCTTGTAGGCGTTCAGCGGCTGCGCCCAATAGCCAAGGTTGGCATTCAGCCAGGGCTCGTATTGCGGCTGCTCCATCAGGAACGTCAGCAGCGCCTTGGCCGCGTTCGGGTATCGGCTGTGCTTGAACACCATGGCGTTGAGCGTGAGCGGTGCGCTCGGCCAGGAATTCGCGACACCCAGCGGCATGACCGAATGCTCGGTGTCATCGGCAATCGGCCGGGTCGCCGGATCGTTCTTCAGGGCGAAGTACAGCGACACGCCATTGGATGTGACGAACAGCGTGTTTGCCGCATAGGCCTGGTTGTTGCTGATGTCGCCCCAGGAGATTGTGCCGCCGTCCACGAAGGTCGGATACAGTTCCTTCAGATAGTTCAGTGCCGCCAGTGTCTCGGGCTTGTTCACCGAGACGGCGCCGGATTCGTCGGTGATGGATGCGCCGTGCGTCCACATCAACCAGTTGGCGAAGCCGTTGCCGTCGCCGACCGCGTTGCCAAGGGCAAAGCCCGCCGGCTTGCCCGCCTGGCGCAGCTTCTTGCACATCTCGAGGAAGCCCGGCATGTCCGTCGGCGGGGTCTGGTACCCGATCGAATTCACTGCCGACTTCCGCCATACCAGCGGGCCGGCGGTGCCGCCGAAGGGCAGGCCGATCCAGTTGTTGGTGCCGTGCTTCTTGCCAAGCTTGTTGCCGACGAACATCCAGCCGCCGTACTTGCGGCCAAGGTATTCAGCGACGTCGGAGACCTCGATCACCTTGTCCACGTAGATGTGCGGCGCGTCGCCGAAGCCGATGATCACATCCGGCCCGGCGCCGGTGTTCGCGGTCACCGCGGTCTGCTGGTTGATGTCCTCCCAGCCCACGAAGTCGACGCGGACCTGCACGCCGGTCGCTTGCGTGAAGCGGGCGCAATTGGCGCGGAACACTTCCTCATCGGGTGCTACGAAGCGCACCGGGCGCAGCATGCGCAGCGTCGCGCCGCTTTCGATCGGCAGGGCGGGCGGCGTGACGCCGGACGCCGATTGCACGGCAGTCTGCGCGTATGCATCGCCCCCGGCGGCCAGCGCGGCCATGCCGGCACCCGCCCCGAGGATGCTGCGTCGTGTGATGATGTTGGCCATTGTTCGTTTCCTCTCCCTAGTTTCGTGCGGCAGCGTCGCTAGATCCGCTGGCCTGTTGCCTTGTCGAAGAGATGAATCAGCGCCGGATCGGGGCTGACGCGCAGCACCTCCCCATGGCGGGTGGTGACGCGTTCGCGGAAGGCGCCGAGCAGATGCGCCTCGCCCACATGCATGATGACCTGCGTCTCCGACCCGGTCGGCTCGACCACATTCACCACGCCCTCGAGCCCGTTGGGGTCAAGGCGCAGATGCTCGGGGCGGATGCCGTAGATCACCTCGCCCGAGGTGGGCGCGCCGGGAGGCAGCGGCCAGGCGACGCCACCCGGCCCGCGGAATGCCCCGCCTTCGATGCGGCCTTCGATCATGTTCATCGCCGGGGAACCGATGAAGCCCGCGACGAACAGGTTGGCCGGGCGGTCATAGAGTTCGAGCGGCGCGCCGGCCTGCTCGATGCGGCCGTGGTTCATCACCACGATCAGGTCAGCCATGGTCATGGCCTCGATCTGGTCATGGGTGACATAGACGGTCGTCACCTTCAGCCGCTGGTGCAGTTCCTTGATCTCGGAACGCATCTGCACGCGCAGCTTGGCGTCGAGGTTGGACAGCGGCTCGTCGAACAGGAAGACCTGCGGGTTGCGCACGATGGCGCGCCCCATCGCCACGCGCTGGCGCTGGCCGCCGGAAAGCTGGCGCGGGAAGCGGTGCAGCAGCATCTCGAGGCCAAGGATCTTCGCGGCCTTCTGCACCTCCCGCTCCATGACCTCGGCCGGTGCGCCGGCGAGCTTCATGGAGAAGGCCATGTTCTGGAACACGGTCATGTGCGGATACAGCGCGTAGTTCTGGAACACCATGGCGATGTCGCGGTCCTTGGGCGGGACGTTGTTCACCACCCGCCCGCCGATCGCGATCTCGCCGCCCGTGATGTTCTCCAGCCCTGCGAGCATGCGCAGCAGTGTGGACTTGCCGCAGCCGGATGGCCCGACAAGCACGACGAACTGCCCATCCTCGATGCCCACGCTGACCCCATGCAGGATCTGCGTGCTGCCAAACGCCTTCCGCACCTCGCGGATATCGACCGTCGCCATTCAGCCTCCCTGATGCCAGGGCGGGTTCGTCCCCGCCTCGTGGCCGTTCCCCCCTACAGGCGGGAGACGGCGGTTTCCTTGGACGTGATGAATTCGAGCAGCGCCGGCGTCCCGTTCTTCGTCTGCTCGATGCCGCGTTTGATGGCCGGGATGATCTCCGCGATCGTCGTCACCCTCTCGCCGTAGCCGCCGAAGGCGCGCGCCATGGCGGCATAGTCGCCCGAAATGTCGGTCGAGCGATACTTTTCCGTGCTGATCGGCATGACTTTCAGCTCGATCGCCATGGAAAAATTGTTCAGCAGGATCGACAGGATCGGGATGCGCTCGCGCACCGCCGTCTCGAAATCCATGCCGGTGAAGCCGATCGCCGCATCGCCCCAGACGTTGATGCACAGCTTGTCGGGCGCCGCGAGCTTCGCCCCCATCGCCAAGCCCAGCCCGTAGCCGAGTTGCGTCGTCTTGCCCCAGCCGAGATAGGACAGCGGCTTGCGCGCCACCCAGAAGGGCGACAGCTGGTCGCGCGGGCTGCCGGCATCATGGGTGATGATGGTGTTGTCCACATCGACCGTCCGCCACAGGTCGCGGATCACCCGATACGGGTTGAGCGGTTCCGCATCGCTGTCCGTCTTGGCGGCCCAGGCGGCGAGCCATTCGTCGCGGTGCTGTTTGATCTCGGCTGCCACCGGTGTGGCGTCGCGCTTCTGCTTCACCCGGTCGGACAGGGCGGCGATCAGCGCATCCAGCACCAGCGCCGCATCGCCCACCAGCCCGATGTCGCAGCGGACATCCTTGTTCAGGTGATCCGGGTCGAGCGTGGCGTGGACGATGGTCTTCCCCGCCGGCATCTTCACGCCGAAATTGGTCTCGGTGAAGGAACAGCCGATGCCGAAGATCAGGTCGGCGGTGTCGAGGAAATGCCGCACCTGCTTCGGGATCGCCAGGCCGCCGGACCCCAGCGCGAGCGGATGATCCTCCGGAAAGGACGACTTACCGCCGAGGCTGGTCGTGACGGGCGCCGCGAGCAGTTCGGCCAGCGCCTTCAACTGCGGCCAGGCCTTCGCCCAATGCACGCCGGTGCCGGCATAGATGACCGGCCGCTTCGCCGCCGCGATCGCATCCGCCGCGCGCTTCACATCGGCCGGGTCCGGCCCGTAGCGCGTGGCGATCACCGGCGTATAGGCCAGTGGCTCGGGCACCTCCTCATTCCACATGTCGGTCGGGATCTCGACCAGCACGGGGCCGCCGCGGCCGTTGCGCAGCTTCGAGAAGGCGCGCCGCAGGACATTCGGCACCTCGGCCGCCGAGGTGATCGGCTCCGCCGATTTCGTGATGCCGCGCATCTGGACCGAGGAATTGAAGTTCGGATCGATATGCGCAAGCCGGCGCGGATAGCCCATCGGCAGCACCAGCACCGGGATGCTCTCGCCATAGCATTGCGCGACGCCGCCATAGGCGTTCTCGGAGCCCGGCCCGTGCTGCATGCAGAAGGCGCCGATCTGGTCGCCCGACGTGACGCGGCTGATGGCGTCCGCCATGTGCAGCCCGATGCGTTCCTGCCGCACCATGATCGGACGGATGTCGATCGCGGCCGCGTGTTCGATCAGGTGGTTGACCGGATAGCCCGTGAGGATCTGGATGCCCTCACGCTTCATGATCTCGGCGATTGCCGCGCCCAGCTTCATCGTGCCGTTTCCTCTGCGCCGGCGCTCTGATGGCGCGACTGCTATGGCAGCCTAGCCACCGCCTTGCGTGGACGGCAACCCCCTGCCGCGCGGTGCCCAAGGCGCAGGCAGGGTTTTTGCAGCGACCCTTAACTTTCGTGCCGCGTCGCGGCGAAGGCGCCGTGCCGTCGTCAGATGGCTATGGCGTAGGCCGGCCGGCGCGGATCGGCGCCGGCTTCGATGAGGCCAGTCGCCGGGTTGGTGCGGATCAGTTCGACGCACCCGGCGAGCGCGGTCCAGTCGGGCCAGTCGGCGATGACGTGGCCACGCGCGGCCAACGCCTCGCGCACCGGCGCGGCGATGCGGCCTTCCAGCGCCAGGCGCCCGGGGAAGTAGTCATGCGGCGCGGAGGAAGACGGGAAGGCATAGGTGGCCACGCGTGGCGCCTCGATCGCCGCCTGCGGTTCCATGCCGAAATGCAGCAGGTTCAACAGCACCTGCAGCATCGCCTGCGGCTGCACATCATTGCCCGGTGTGCCGAAGGGCATGATACCGCCATCGCGCAGCGCCACCATCGCCGGCGCCGGCGTCAGCCGCGGCCGCTTGCCCGGCGCATAGCCGGCGGGATGCGCCGGATCGGTGCGGTTCTGCGACCCACGTCCCGAGACCATCAGCCCCGTCCCCGGCACCAGCGGTCCGGTCCAGGACCCGTCCGATGGCGTGGCCGACACCGCATTGCCCCATTGATCCACCACGCAGATGTAGGAGGTGCCGGCCTCGACCGGCGGCTCGATCTCCTGCGAGACCTCATGCGCCACATCCCGTCCGGCGCCAATCAGCCGTTCGGGCATGCCGGGATGGGCGTGGGCGCGGTCGATGGCGGCGGCGCGGTGCCCGACATGCGCCGGCGACAGCATCGTCTCGATCGGCACATCGACGAAGCGCGGATCGCCGACATGGTATTCGCGGTCGGCGAAGGCACCCTTCAGCGCCTCCGCAATCACATGCAGATACTCCGGGCTGTTATGCGCCAGGCCATCGAGGCCGATGCGCTCGGCGATCAGCAGCGCCTCCAGCAGCACCGGCCCCTGGCACCATGGCCCGCAGCCATGCAGCGTGTGGCCGCGCCAATCCACCGACAGCACGGGTTCCAGCGGCGATCGGTAATTGGCCAAATCCGCCATGGACAGGAAGCCGCCCTCGCGCGCCTGGAAGGCGGTGATCTCGCGCGCCAGGTCGCCGCGGTAGAAGGCATCGTGCGCGGCCTGCAACCCGGCCTCCCGGCCATGCTTCGCGGCCGCCTTCTCCTGGTCGATCATGTAGCCGATCGATCGCGCAAGGTCGGCCTGGACGAATTTCTCGCCCACCTTGGGCGGCGTGCCGCCAGGCTGGAAGATCTCGGCATTGTAGGCCCAGCGCGCATAGTCGGCCGCGCGCTTGTCGAGGTTGTTGGCCAGCACCGCATAGACGGCGAACCCCTCGGCGGCGAAGCGCATGGCCGGTGTCGCGACGTCGGCGAAGCTCATCGTGCCGTGGCGGCGCAGCGCGGTGATCCAGGCATCGGGTGCCGCCGGCACCACGGACCGCAGCACGCCCGGCGGCATCTTCCCGCCGTGCTTCTCGCGGAACAGGTCGGGCGGGATAGAAGCCGGCCATCCGCCAAGGCCCGCGATGGTCTCAACCGGTCCATCCTTCATGCGGATCATGATCGGCGCGACGCCGGCGAAGCTGACGATGTCCGGATGCAGCACGCCGAGCGCGATGCCGGCAGTGCAGGCTGCATCCACCGCATTGCCGCCGCTCTCCAGCACGGAGAAGGCTGCCGCCGCCGCCAGGTAATGCCCGGCGGAGACGGCATGGCGCGTGCCGGTGATGGTGGGGCGCGTGAGCATGGCGGTCTCCCTTCAATCCGGCCTGGCGCCGGAACGCTGCACGACATCGGTCCAGCGGCGGATCTCCACCGGCAGGAAGGCGGCGAAATCAGCCCCGCTCAGGCTGCGCGGACGCATCCCGGCCGTCATCATGATCTCCTGGAACGGTGCGGAACCCGTTGCCTGGCGGATCGCCTCGCTGGCCGCGGCGACGATGTCGGGTGGCGTGCCGGCGGGCATGGCGAAGCCGATCCAGCCGCTCGCCTCATAGGCGGGGTAGCCGATCTCGGCGAAGGTCGGCACATCCGGCAGCAGCGGATCGCGCGTCGGCCCGGTGGTGGCGAGCGCGCGGATGCGGCCGTCGCGGATGCCCGCCACGAGCGCATTGATGGTGTTGAAGGTCATGTCCACCTGGCCGCCGAGCAGGTCGGTCACCGCCGGCGGACTGCCACGGTAGGGAACATGCACGATCTCGACGCCCGCGGTCAGGCGGAACAATTCGCCCGCCATATGGGTGGAGGATCCGCTGCCGGCCGAGGCCCAGGTCAGCGTCGACGGCGCCGCCTTCGCCGCCGCCACCACATCCGCAACGCTGTGGAAGCGTGAATCCGCCCGCACGCCGAGCGCGCAGTCATTCGACGCACCGAGCCCGAGCGGTGCGAATGACGTCAGCGAATCATAGGGAATGTTCGGCATCATCGCCGGCGAGATGGCCAGCGAGGAGGAATTCACCACGCCCATCGTGTAGCCATCGCGCGGTGCCTTCGCCAGCACGTCGGTACCGATGGTCCCGCCGGCGCCAACGCGGTTCTCGACCACCACCGCCACACCCCAGGCATCCTGGAGCTGGCGCGACACGGCGCGGCCCACGATGTCCATGCCGGAGCCCGGCGCGGCGGGGATGATCATGCGCACGGGGCGGTTCGGCCAGGGCGCGGTCTGCGCCCCGGCAAGGCGCGGCGCCAAGGCCAGCCCCGCTGCCAATCCGAGCCAGCCCCGCCGTGACGTGCCGGCATGCCGGGGCTGGCGCGTGCGTGGACCGGGTTCCGACATGGGCTGACCTCGATGCTGGACGGCGCGAGTTTGCGCCGCTTCGCAAATGCAGCAAGCCCCTATCTGGCGCCGGTCAGCGACCCTTGAACACCGGCTTGCGCTTCTCCGCGAAGGCGGCCAGCGCCTCCTTGGTGTCCTCGGTCTTGGCCAGCAGCGCGGTCTGGGTCTGCTCGTAGACGTAGCCTTCGCGCAGCGGCATGTATTCGTTCAGCGTGAAGGCGCGCTTTGCCGCCTCCACCGCCAGCGGCACCTTGCCGGCGATCTGCCTTGCCATGTCCTGCGCCGCCGGCAGCAGGTCGGCCTTGGGGTAACAGCCGGAGGCGACGTTCATGCGGTACAGTTCCGTCCCCGACAGGCGCCGCGCCGTCAGCAGGAACATGCGCGCATCCGACTGGCCGAAATGCCGCAGCACATGCTTCACGCCGCCGGCGAGGCCCACATCGACCTCGGTCATCGACATGAAGGCGTCGTCGGCGACCAGGATGATGTCGCAGACCAGCGCAAGCACGCAGCCCGCACCGATCGCCGCCCCGTTCACCGCCGCGATCACCGGCTTCGAACATTCCATCACGCAGTCGAAGCCCGCGCGCACGGCGCGGCTGTGGCGCGGATAGGCGCCGCGCGTTGCCACATTGGGCCGGTCCTTCAGGTCCGCCCCGGCCGAGAAGGTCTTGCCCGCGCCGGTCAGCACGATGGCGCGCACCTCGTCGGTTTCGTGCAGCACGTCGAAGATGCGCGTGACCTCGTCACGGAACACGCCGTTCTGCGCATTGACCGGCGCGCGGTCCATGAAGATCGTCGCGACACCGTCGGCGACCTCGATGCGGAAGACCGTCAGGTCCTCCAATCCTGGCAGGGTGCTCATGCGGCGAAGGCCACGCCCTTCTCGGGCACGACCACCTTGGCATTGGCGCCGTTCATCTCCGCCACGAAGCCCGAGGCATCGGGCAGCAGCAGGCCGAAGGTCGCGTAGTGGCAGGGGATGGCGGTGCGCACGGATGGCAGGAAGCGCTTGACCGCAAGGGCGGCGCTGCGCGGGCCCATGGTGAAGCGGTCACCGCAGGGCACCATGGCGATGGCGGGTTTGTACAACTCGTCGATCAGCGCCATGTCGGCAAAGATCTCGGTATCGCCCATGTGGTAGACGGTCGGCTGCGCCTTGTCCTTCGGCGTCACCACGATGCCGTTCGGCGAGCCGAGGCAGTGCGACACGCCGTTCTCGTCCATCTCCGAGGCGGAATGGAAGGCGATGGTCAGCGACACGCTGAAATCACCCTGGTCAGTCGTGCCCCCGGTGTTCATCGGGTCGAATTTCTCGATCCCCTGGCGCGCGAGATAAACGCCGAGATCGTAGTTGGTGACCAGCTTCGCCCCGGTGCGCTTGCAGATCGCCACCGTGTCGCCGATGTGGTCGCCATGGCCATGCGTCAGCAGCACATGCGTGGCACCGGCGCTGGCGGCTTCCGCATCGCCGCCGAAGGCGGGGTTGCCCGACAGGAAGGGGTCGATCATCACGACCGAGGTGCCGAATTCCAGCCGGAAGGCAGAATGGCCGAACCAGGTGATCTTCATCCGTGCTGCTCCGTCGATCAGGGGAAGGTCATGCGGATGGTGTCGGCGATCAGGGCAGGCTTCGTCTGGCCCTCGATCTCCATAGTCTGGCGCACCACGATGCGGTGGGTGCCGTTGGCGCCATCCTCCACGCCGACCAGCGCCTGGCGCAGCCGCACCTTCGCCCCCGCCTGCACCGGATTGATGATGCGCACCTTGTCCGACCCGTAGTTCAGCGTGCGCGACGGCCAGGACACCTTGTAGACCCCGCCGCCGAGCTTCGGCAGCAGCGACAGCAGCAGGTAGCCATGGGCGATGGTCTTGCCGCCGGGCATCTGTGTCTTGGCGCGCTCCACATCGACATGGATCCACTGGTGGTCGCCGGTGACCTCGGCGAAGCGGTCGATCATTTCCTGCGTCACTTCCAGCCACTCGCCGACACCGAGTTCCTGGCCGATCAGCGCCTTCAGGGCGTCCGGCGTTTCCACCACGCGCATGCGTTCCTCCTTACCTTACGGGCGCGGAGTGTCGTGCGGGGGCGCGTCGCGATCAACCCCGCTTCCCGGCCATGCGGCCACCGCCTAGCCTGCCGGCATGCCCCTGCTGCCCGGTACCCCGCGATTCATCGCCGCCATGGTCACGGCCCAGGTGCTGACACAGATCGGCGCCTTCACCCTGCCCGCGCTGCTGCCGGTGTATATCGATCGCTGGTCGCTGTCTGGCACCGAGGCGGGCTGGCTGATCGGCATCTTCTTTGCCGCCTATGTGCCCGCCGTGCCGCTGCTGCTGGCGCTGACCGACCGGGTGCCCGCGCGGCGCATCTACCTGGTGGGCACCGGGGCGACGGCGCTGGCGCATCTCGGCTTCGGGCTGCTGGCGGATGATTTCTGGTCGGGGCTGGCCTTCCGGGCGCTTGCCGGGATCGGCTGGGCGGGGGCCTACATGCCCGGGCTGAAGGCGATCGCCGATCCGCTGACCGGCAGCGCGCAGACGCGCGCGGTGTCGTGGCATGCGGCGGGTGTGGGCTTCGCCGGCGCGCTGTCCTTCGCCATGGCGGGTGCGGTTGCCGCACTGGCGGGGCCGGATGCGGCTTTCTTTGCCGGCGGCATCATGGCCGCGGGCGCCTTCGCCATCGCGCTGGTCATCCTGCCGGACACGGCGCCGCCACCGCGGGCAGGCGGCGGGCGGCTGCTCGACTTCCGTCCCGTGCTGCGCAACCGGCGCGCGCTCGCCTGGATCGCGGGATATTGCGTGCACACGCTGGAAATGGCGGTGCTGCGCGCCTGGGGCGTTGCCTTTCTCGTCGCATCCTTTGCTGTGACGGCGCCGCCATCCTGGTTGCCGGGGCCGACCGTGCTGTTCACCATCGCCGGGGTCATCGGCATCGTGGTGTCGCTGTTTGGAAACGAAGCCTCGGAGCGTTTCGGCCGCGCGCGCATCGTCACCGTAGCCATGCTCGGCGGCGCGGCGCTGTCGGTGGTGACGGGATTCAGCGCGGGCGCGGCGCCGCTGGTCGCGGTGGCCTTCGTCTTTGCCTGGAATGCGGCGATCTACCTCGACAGTTCAGCCCTGACCGCCGGCACGGTGCAGGCGGCGGATCCCGCGCTGCGCGGTGCAACGATGGGGCTGCATTCCATGGCGGGCTATGCGGGTGGGTTCGTCGGGCCCTTGCTGACAGGCGTGGTGCTGGACCTCGCGGGCGGAGATGGTGCCCTGGCCTGGGGCCTGGCCTTCGGTCAGGTCGCGCTGACCACCCTGGCGGGTTTCGCGGTGCTGCGGTGGCTGGGCCGCGCGGCCTGATGACCGCGCGGCACGCCGGTCAGTCCACCGCGAAACAGTAGAACAGCCCGCCACCGCCCGTGCTGCGCAGCCCCTCCACCGTGCACCCGCGCGAGGGATGGGAGGTGTTCCAAGACCGCGACGGCGCATCGTCCTGCAACCCGCGGCGGTCGTGATGGCCGAGCATCGCCGACCCGTCCGCCCCGCCATAGGTCCAGTTGCGGCAGGTTCTGTCCTCGCTGCCCGAGAACGCCGTGCCGTCGGCCTGGGATCCGGTGAGCATGTCATGCGTGTTCGGCGTGTCGCCACCGCCATTAACCACCGCGCCACGCTCGTTCAGCGCGGTCTGTTTGGTCAGGTTGTTGCTGTCGCTGTGCAGGTCCTCGACGCTGCGGGCGATCACCACGCCCTGCGTATTCTGCCAGGGCCCACGGCCGATGCGGTCGCGCGCATTGACCGCCGGCGTGCTGCCGGTGGCGCTGGTGCTGAGGTAGGCGCGCCAATTGCGCGGCCCGACGCCGGTGGCGAGCGCCAGGGCCTGGCAATGCGCGTCCGCCCCGGCCAGCCCGCCGAGATCGCCACCGCGACCGCTGCCGACACTGGTGACGAAGAAGGTCATCTGCCCGGGCTGCGGTGCCTGCGCCTGCGCGGCGGGGCTCAACGCAGCCATCGCGGCGCAGACAACAGACAAGGCCATGGTTCGATTCATGCGGCGTCTCCCTGTCCGCGCCGCGTCGACCGGGCGCGTTGGCGCATCATGGGATCACGCAAGGCCCAGCGGCAACTCGCGGTCCAGAGAGATGGCAGCCAAGGCGACCTGCATGCGTCCGTGCTTACCGAAGCCGGTCGAGCGCCTTGCCTAAACGAGCGCGCTCAACCGCCTGGCTAATTCCGCGCGGGCGGAACCTGATCTAGGCCACCAGGGACGCGGCCAGGAACAACCCGCCGGCCACCGCTGCACAGACGCCGGTCGCCTCGCGCAGCCGCGGCAGGCGTGCGCCGAAGTGACGTGCCAACATCATGGCGCCCAGCCCGATGGCCGCCTGCGTCAGCGCCAAGGCCGCCAGATAGGCCGCCAGCGGCCCCTGTTCCGCCCCGATAATGGCTTCGGCGAAGGCATGGCCGTGGAACAGGCCGGCAATGCCGAAGGCGACCGGCAGCAGACGGGCCGGGATGCGGTTCCACAGCAGCGCAACCCCGACGGCGAGGACCGTCACCGACACCATCACCTCGACCGGGCCGAGCCCGAAGCCGGCGATATGGATCAGGCTGCCGGCAAAGCCGCCGAGCACGAAGGCGAGGATGGCCGTCAGGCCGATGCCCGCCGGCAGCGCCGCCGCCAGCACGCCCGTCGCCAGCAGGAAGGCCAGGTGATCGACCCCGATCACGGGATGGCCGACGCCGGAGGCGAAGGCCTGCCCCCATGTCACGGGCATCATCCCGCCCATCGCGTGATGGGCCAAGGCCGGCAGCGGCAGCAGGGCGATCAGGGCAGCGAGGCGCTTCATCGTCGTCTCCTTGAAGGTGCATCGTCGCCGCAGCGGCGCGCCCCTGCAAGAGCGGCCGCGACGCGCCATGTTCAGCGACGATGCTCGCACACGAACCCGTCATCCGCCTGGCCGTCTTTGCCGCCGTACTGGTGGCCATGGCGGTGCTGGAACACGCATTTCCGCGGCGGCCGCAACGGCTGGCCTGGCGGCGATGGCCGTCCAATCTCGGGTTGGTGGCGGTGTCCTCGGTGTTGCTGCGGCTGGTGGCACCGGCCGGGGCGGTCGGCGTGGCGGTTTGGGCGGAGGCCTCGGGGATCGGCCTGTTCCCGGCCCTGGGCGTGCCGGCCTGGCTGGCGGGAGTGGTGTCGGTCGTGCTGCTCGACCTGCTGGTCTATCTGCAGCACCGGGTCTTTCATGCGGTCCCGGTGCTGTGGCGGTTGCATCGCGTGCATCATGCGGATCCGGAGCTCGATGCCTCCTCCGGCCTGCGCTTCCATCCGGTGGAGATCCTGCTGTCGCTGGCCATCAAGGCGGTGGCGGTGGTGGCGCTTGGCGCACCCGCGGCGGCGGTGCTGGTCTTCGAGGTGCTGCTGAATGCGACCGCCCTGTTCAATCACGCCAATGTCGCGATCCCTGGCTGGCTGGACCGGGTGCTGCGCCGGGTGCTGGTGACGCCCGACATGCACCGCGTCCATCATTCCGAGATCCGTGGCGAGATGGACAGCGACTACGGCTTCTGCCTGTCCTGCTGGGATCGGCTGTTCCGCACCTATGTGGCCGAGCCGTCGCAGGGCCAGCTGGGCATGGTCATCGGTGTTCCGGGGTATCGTGCCGATACTGAACAGCGCATCGATCGCCTGCTGCTGCAGCCCCTGAAGGATGGCGCCTGACCGCGACACCCGCGCCAAAAACCGGCGGTCCAGGCCGCCCCTGCGGCCTGGCGGATGGGGTCCGGGGAAGGCGGCGCCTTCCTCGGTTCCGCCCTCAGATGGGACAGACCCCCGCCTCGCATTGCAGCCTGGCGAGATCGACCGCCTCGGCCAGCCCCGGATCGCGGATGCCGGCGACGATGCCGCGGAAGTCGTCTTCCGACACTTCCTCCTCCGGCAGGTATTCGTAGCCAAGGTCGCGATCGGGCCGGGAAGGCAGCACAGCGCAGCAGCGCAGATACGGCTGGTGCGCGCGCAGCAGCGCGCGGAAGGCGTCTGGCCCGACGCGGTCGGTGGCGATCTTCAGCGTGTAGGATACCTGGTTGCCACGCTCCGCACCGATCCAGTGGCGTTCGAGCAGCATGAGCCAGTGATACTGTTCCTCCGGCGTGGCCTCGGGGGCGATCACGAGGCGTTCGCCGATGCCCAGGCGCTGGATCAGCGGCATGGTCGGGAAGCCGACCACGGTGACGCCGGGGAAGGTCTCCAGGGCGCGGATGGGATAGCCGCGGGCGGCGTAGGCCGCGATCAACGGATCGCCGTCCGGCAGGAAACCGCCCTGCCCGTCCGGTCCGCCGCGGAACTGCACCCAGCGGAGATACTGTCGCCGCGCCGGCAGATGGGCGCCCTCGGTCAATCCGAACAGCTTGCTGGTGGTGCCGGCGGGCTTGATGGTGGTGACCGTCACCGGCGCCGCCATGCCGAGATGGGCAGCATAGCGAGAGGCTTCATCCTTCGCGGCGGCCGAGAGATGCGCAAGCGCGTCCCAGAAAGGCCGTGCGCGGGTTTCATCCAGCAGGTCACGGAAGGCCAGGCCGAAGCGCGCCCAGGCCCATTCGTGCAGCCCGGTGGGACCGATGCCGATGCGGTTCGTGCGAGCGACCTCGGCCGCGTAGAGCGAATCCATCCGATTCACCCGGATCAGGAACCGCACGCCGAGGCGCACCGCATCCTCGACCCGCGCATCCCAGGCGCGGGCGATGTCGCCGGACGCCGCGCCGGGGGTCAGGGTCTCGAGCGGCACGGGGCAGGCGAGCAAGGGTGCGAAATCCGCGATCACGCAATAGCCGCCGGTGACGTGGAGGACCACCTCGCCGCAGGGGTTGGTGGTGACCGGGAAATGCGTGGTCGCGGCGCGGCGGGCGACGTCCTCGAGCAGCGCCGCGCCGGCATCGACACGGTAGCGGGCGGAACCGGCTTCGGCGGTGGCGGGCTTGGCGCGGGCGAAGCCGGTGCGCGCATCCTCCAGCCGGTCGCCGTTGATGAAGCCGGGCTCGCCATTGACATAGGCGCAGGCGGTGGCGGCGTCGAACAGCGCGCGGGCGTGGCGCGTCAGGGGTTCGTCATCCATGCGGTCCAGCCGCGCCCAGAATTCGGCATCAACCATCAGCGAATGGTTCGCGGTCCACAGCCCGCCCTCCGCCTTCAGGCGGACGAAGCGAAGTGCCCCGGGGTCGCGCCAGGACTTGGTCGCCATGCGCGCGGCACGGCGAGCGCCGCCGACCTGGACCTCGGTGGACAGGATGTGGTCGGCGCGCAGCGCCTGTTCCCAGGGGCGCAGCGCCTCGCCATCGGGGTCGCGGTCGCGGGCGGCCTCGATCACCTCCCGCCGCAGATTGATGAAGGCGCGCAGCAGGGAGAGCGGACCGGAGGCCGGACGGCCCTGCATGCCGCGGATCGGCGCGCCCAGCGGGCGCACCTGCGTCAGGTCGAGCAGCAGCGTGCGGCCGCGTTCCCGGCGGAAGGCCATGCCCTCCAGGATCTCGACGGCCTTGGCCCAGCCTTCGCGCGTGTCGGCGATGGTGTGGCGAAGCGCATCCGTGGGCACGCGCGCCAGGTCGTGCACCAGTTCACGTGCGAGCACGTTGCGCACATCGGCTTCCTCGCTGTCGCCAAAGGCATCGAGGCCGATGCCCCAGCGCAGCAGGCCGAATTCCACACCGAAGCGGTGCAGCGCGGCACGGTCCTTCGGCCAGTCGGGATGGGCGGGCGACAGGTACAGCAGCAGCGACGGCGCCTGCGCCCAATCGACCGGGCAGAGATCATCATCATAGGCGCGGCCGACGCCCGCCCCATTCAGCAGTAGGTAGAATTTGGTGAAGGACGCGCCGGCGGTCGCGCAGTTGGTGAAGACCTCCATGTTGCGTCGGGCCTGGCCGGCATCGCCGTGCTGCAGATGCCGGCCCGAGGTGACCAGCGCGCCGGTGGCGATGGCGTTGCGGAGCCGCGCCTGTTCCAGCCGGTCCACAGCGTTCGGCGGGCGGCCGAGCAGCGCCAGGCTGCCGGCCGCGACGCGATCGGCGACACGGCCGAAATCCTCGGCGTCGTCAGCGCGCAGGATGGTGCGCCGGGCGACGGCCAGGCCCATGCCCGGGTCGAAACCGCGGGCGGGCAGCGGAGTGTCGCCGAAAGCCACGCCGGGGGGGCCGGCATCGGCCGTGGGGGCGGGAGCGAAGCCGTCCATTATCTTCTCCGCCACCGGGCGGGGGGAACCGGCGGCACACCCAATATAGCGTTGGTCGACCCGATTTCACACCACATCTCGGAATTGTGGAGCATGGACACGGGACAGTCCGCCGCGCAGGCTGGCGCATCGCCCAGACCCGTCCGAGGCCGCCATGAACGCCGTTCCACCGACCAATTCGCCGATCATCGCGGCCTTCGCCGCGCAGACGCCCGGCAGCGCGGCGGCCTATGCCGAGGCGCGCACCCATTTCCCCGGCGGCGTCACACACGACACGCGCTACGTCCGCCCGCACCCCATTGCCGTCGCGCGTGCCGCAGGCGCACGGAAATGGGATGTCGATGGCAATGAGTATGTCGACTATGCCGGCGGGCATGGCGCGCTGATCCTCGGCCACGCGCATCCGCAGGTGATGGCGGCGGTGGCCGAGCAACTCGCCAATGGCACGCATTACGGCGCCAACCACCTGCTCGAGAACCGCTGGGCGGCGCTGATCAAGTCGATGATGCCGGGTGCGGAGATGATCCGCTTCACCAATTCCGGCACCGAGGCGACGCTGATGGCGCTGCGCGTCGCGCGCGCCGCCACGGGCCGGTCGAAGCTGCTGCGGCTGCGCGGGCATTTCCACGGCTGGCACGACCACATGGCCTTCGGCGTGACCAGCCATTTCGACGGCACGCCGACGCCGGGCATCCTCGAAAACCTCGCCGGCAATGTCGTGCTGGCGGACCCGAATGATGAGGCGGGGCTTGCCGCCGTGATGGCGGCGCATGGCAGCGAGATCGCTGCAGCCATCCTGGAGCCGACCGGGTCCACCTATGGCCAGGTGCCGCTGCGCGAGGACTTCGTGCATGCCCTGCGCTCCGAGACGGCGAAGCACGGCATCGTGTTGGTGTTCGATGAAGTCGTGACCGGCTTCCGCGTTGCGCGCGGTGGCGCGCAGGAGGTGCTGGGCATCACCCCGGACCTGACGACGCTGGCAAAAATCGTCGCCGGCGGGCTGCCGGGCGGGGCGGTGGTGGGGCGGCGGGATCTGCTGGAACTGCTGGACCCGGAACGCGCCGCCGCACGCGGCGTCGAGAAGATCCCGCACCAGGGCACCTACAACGCCAACCCTGTCTCGGCCGCGGCGGGGATCGCGACGCTGGAAATCCTGCGCGACACCGATGCCATCGCCCGTGCGCACACCTATGCCGCCGACCTGCGCGCGGCGATGAACCAGGCGCTGGTGGACATGGCGGTGCCCTGGGCGGTCTATGGCAGCCATACCGGCATCCACATCTTCACCAACTGGAACCGGCTGCCGATCACGCCGGCGCGCTTCGACCCGCTGGCGATGGGCTATGCCGACCTCAAGGTGCCGCGCGGGCTGCAGACGGTGACGAAGCTGCTGCTGGCGCTGCGCACCCATGGGGTGGATTTCTCGCCCTGGCCGGGCGGGCCGGTCTCGGCGGCGCATGGGCCGGCGGAACTGGAAGCGACCGTCGGCGCCTTCCGTGCCGCGCTCGCCGATCTGCGGGCGGAAGGCGAGATTGCGTGATCATGACGGCTGCGCCGCACCTCCGCGCCCGCGCCCTGCTGCTCGGCGAGCGCCTCGATCACCGTGGCCTGCCGCGCGAGGGCGCGCCGACCTTCGACCCCGTGCCGCTCGCCACGCCCGAGGGGTTCACCGCCTTCGCCTTCCGCTGGGGCGCAGTCGTCTTCATCGGCGCCAACCCCGCCCAGGAAGCGGCAGTCGTGGAGATGCTGAAGCCGCGCCTGACCAATGCGCTGGCCAAGCCGATCGAGGAGGTCGCGCAGATCGCCGATGGCGCGGAACAGGATGGCGTCGACCCGGATGGCGTGATCCGGCTGCGCGACCTGTCCGTCGCGCGCCTCGCGGTGGTGGCGGATGCGCTGGCGAAAAGCGCCGCCCTCGCCCATCAGGAATTGCTGTTGGCCGAGGCGCTGGACCGGCTGGAACCCATCGTGACGACGCTTCGCACGGAAGGGCGGCTGGCGGCATCGTCGCGTGCACTGCACCGGCAGATCGGCCATGCGCTGGCGGCGCGCAGCCGTACGACGGCGCGCGTCGAGGCCGAGGACAAGCCGGAACTGCTGTGGGACCATCCCTCGCTTGAGCGCCTGCATGCGCGCCTTGCCGATGAGTATGAGCTGAAGGAACGCAGCGCCGCGCTCGACCGCAAGCTGACGCTGATTTCCGATACCACCGAAGGCGTGCTGTCGCTGATCCAGGGCCGGCGCGCCATGGGGCTGGAGATCGCCGTCGTCGTGCTGGTGGGGATCGAGGTGGTGTTCAGCGTCTGGCACTATGTGTTGATCCCGCTGCTGGGGCTGTGATCCGGCGATGATCCGCGCGGCACGGCTGCTGGCGCTGATGCAGGCCCTGCGGCGGCGGCGCCGCGCCGTCGCGGCGGCGGCACTGGCCGAAGAACTCTCGGTCTCGCTCCGCACCATCTATCGCGATATCGCCACGCTGGTCGCCGAGGGCGCGCCGATCGAGGGCACGGCCGGCCTCGGCTACCGGTTGCGCCAGGGCTTCTTCCTGCCACCGCTGATGCTGACCGAGGAGGAGGCCGATGCGGTGATGCTCGGCCTGCGGCTGGTCGCGGAACGCGGCGATGCGGGGCTGACCGAGGCGGCCGAGGAGGCGATGGCGAAGATCGCGGCGATCCTGCCGCCGGCGGTCGAGGAAGCGGCGGCGGCAAGCCCCCTGCTCGCGGGGCCCGCGCGCGGCAGCGGCGCATCACCGCTGCTGGGTCCGATCCGCGCGGCGATGCGCAGCGAGCACAAGCTGCGGCTACGCTATGTCGATGGCGCCGGGGCGGGCACCGAGCGCGTCGTGTGGCCAATCGCCATCGGTTTCTTCGCCGCCGCCGAGGTGCTCGCCGCCTGGTGCGAGTTGCGCCGGGATTTCCGCCATTTCCGCCTGGACCGCATCGCCGCGGCGACGACCCTGCCGCAGCGGATGCCGCAGCGGCGGCGCGTGTTGCTCGCGACGTGGCGAGCGCAGTCGGATCTCGACGAGATGCCGTGACGGCTGCTGACGGAAACTGACACAGGCACACGGCATCCTCCCGGCATCTGCAAGGGAGAACCCGCCATGGCCGATCCGGCCCTCGTCATCCTGTATGTCAACGACGTCGCGCGCAGCGCGGCCTTCTATGAGGCGCTGCTCGGCGCAGCGCCGGCGGAGGCGTCACCTGGATTCGCGATGTTCCCCCGCGCGGGTGGGATGGGCATCGGCCTGTGGGCGCGCGACGGCGTGGAGCCCGGGCCCGGGCCGGTCGGCGGCAGCGAATTGGCCTTTGCGGTGGCGGATGTGGATGCGACCCATGCCGAGTGGCTGCGGCGCGGCTTCGTCATCGCGCTGCCGCCAACCGAAATGGATTTCGGCCGCTGCTGCGTGGCGCTGGACCCCGACGGGCACCGGCTGCGCGCCTTCACGCCGGCAGCGACGTGATGCGCGGCTGGATCGTCGTCGCCGCGGCCGATCATGCGGCGCGTGGGCAGGCGGGCGGCTTCGTGCAGGCCTGCCATGGCAAGGCGGCACCGCTGCGCCGCATGCGGCCCGGCGACGGCGTTGTCATCTATTCGCCCGCGGCGGTGCGCGGCGTGCCGGTGCCGTTGCGCGCCTTCACCGCCATCGGCACCGTGACGGATGGTGATCCGTATCGCTTCGACATGGGCGACGGCTTCGTGCCGTGGCGCCGGGACGTGGCGTGGCGGTCGGGCACGATGCACGCCCCCATCGCGCCGCTGTTGGGTGACTTGCGATTCACGGCCGGCCGCGTCCACTGGGGCGCACCGCTTCGCTTCGGCCTGCTGGCGATCGAGCCGGAGGATGTCCGCCTGATCGCCGAAGCGATGCGAGCGCCACCATGGGCGGCGTGACGCGCCCTCGTTCTACCGACGATGAGGCCGGGGTGGCGGCGCGACGGGTTCCGCGATGCCGAGGGCGTCGATCGGCACCGAATCGGCCATCGCCATCAAGCCAGCGCGGTTGGGGTGGAGCCGGTCGCCCGCCCCGCCGACCGTGCTGTTGGGGATGAAGGCAGGCTTCAGCTGCCCGGTCGCCTGGTCGATCGTCACCGCGTCGAAATCGGCCACCGCGTCGAAATTGCCGGGGGCGCGGATCCAGGCGTTGATGGCGCGCCGGCGTTCATCGACCTGTGGCGTGCCGTGACCACCATTGTAGCCGAGCGCGGTGGTTAGCGTCGCACCGATGACGCGGATGTTGCGCTCGCGCAGGCGGCGGATGCCCTCGCGCAGGCCTGTGATCACCTGATCGGCAGTGGCCTCGGCGGAACCGAGGTCGTTGATCCCCTCCATCCAGATCACCGTCCGCACGCCGGAGACCTGCAGAACGTCGCGATCTAGCCGCGACAGGGCGGAGGGGCCGCCGGGGATGGGATTCGCCGGCGTGTAGTCGGGTGGGCCGGCAACGCGGTTGCCGCCGATGCCGGCATTGACCACCGAGACGCGCGGCCCGAAGCGTGCGCGCAGCCGGCGCGACAAGGTGTCGGGCCAGCGGTCGTCTCCGTTCATGGTGGAGTTGGTTCCATCGGTGATGGAATCGCCGAAGGTGACGATGACGGGCGTGCCGGTCGGCGCGCGCATGTCCACCATGTCGACGAAGAACCAGGACGCCGTGGTGTAGGGGAAGGCAGCGTCGCTGTCTTCCACCGCATGGTCGCCGGCACCGGGCGCCGTGACGTAGCTCGTGGTCAGCGACTTGGCGTGCCAGGTCATCGGGCCGGTTGGGCCCGGCACATGGAAGCTGATGGCCAGGCGCCGACCCTCCAGCAGCGGATTGCCCGGACCGTGCATGAAGGGCAGTTCCATCGCGTCGCTCCAGGCGGTAGCGCCGGGGGCGATGGTGACGCTACGCCCGCCACCGAAGGTCACCGGCCGGTTGGTGCCGCGCGCGACATTGCCGCCGACGCCCTGCAATCCGGCATGCACGCCCTGGATCACCAGGGGCCGCGTGCCGAAGGCATTGGAGAAGCGCAAGCGCATTGCCGGACCCCAGATATCGGGGCGGACCATCATGCGCATGGTCTGGTCGCGCGCGCCCTCCGCTGGGGTCGGGAACGCGAAGGACTGGTCGGGCTGCGCCGAGGGGTTGCCCGAGGGATAGGGACCATGCGCCGAGGCCGCCCAGGCGCCCGTCCAGGCGCCGTCGCGCGGGGGGCCGCGGCGGCGGTCCTGCGCCAGGGCGGGTGAGGAGACCAAGGCGAGCGCAAAGGGCGCCCCCAGCAGCGGGCGCCGGCCAACACCTGTCATCGTCGCTTCCTCCAATCCGGCGCTCTGCGTCGCCGGTGGGGGAAAGCGTGTACCGAGGCGCCAGGGCCTGCAAGCCTCAGGGCACCAGCACCAGCGCTCCTTCCACTTGTCCTGCCCGCAGCCGCGCCAGCGCTGCCGGCGCCTGGTCGAGCGGCAGCGCCTCGGCCGCGCAGCGCACCGGGATGCGCGGGGCCAAGGCAAGGAATTCCTCCCCATCGCACCGCGTGAGGTTGGCGACCGATCGGATCACCCGTTCCTGCCACAGGATGGCATAGGGAAAGGCCGGGATGTCCGACATGTGGATGCCGGCGCAGATCACGACCCCGCCCTTGTCCACCGCGCGCAGCGCCGCCGGCACCAGCGCGCCGACCGGGGCAAAGAGGATCGCTGCATCGAGCGGCACCGGTGCCTGCAGTTCCGACGACCCGGCCCAGACGCAGCCGAGCGAGCGTGCAAATTCCTGTGAGGCACTGTCACCCGCGCGGGTGAAGGCAAACACCTCGCGCCCTTCGTGGATCGCCACCTGCGCGACGAGATGCGCCGCCGCGCCGAAGCCGTAGAGACCGAGCCGCCGCGCATCGCCAGCCATACGCAGCGCGCGATGGCCGATCAGCCCGGCGCAGAGCAGGGGCGCAGCCTCGATGTCCGAATAGGCATCCGGGATGGCGAAGCAGAAGCGTTCGTCGGCGACGGTGAATTCGGCGTAGCCGCCATCGATCTGGTAGCCGGTGTAGCGCGCCGCGTCGCAGAGGTTCTCCTGCCCGCGCAGGCAGAAGCGACAGGTCCCGCAAGCGAAGCCGAGCCAGGGCACGCCGACCCGGGTACCCATCGGAAAACGCCCGGCGCCTTCTCCGCGCGCGACGACAGGGCCGACGATCTCATGACCCGGGATGACGCCGGGCCGGGCATCCGGCAGGTCCCCATCCACAACATGCAGATCGGTGCGGCAGACGGCGCAGGCGGCGACACGGATCAGCACCTGGCCCGGACCGGGGCTCGGCACCGCGCGGCTTTCCAGCCGCACGGAACGCGAGGCCGCATCCAGGGCCATGGCGCGCATCGCGCCGCGCCCTATGCGGCCATGGCGGGCCGCTTCGCCCGCCAAGTCGTGGCCTGTTCGTAGGCATGGCCGGCACGCAGCACCGTCGCATCCTCGAAGGGCCGGCCGACCAGCTGAACGCCCACCGGCAGGCCCGCGGCGCCGAAACCGGCGCAGACGGTCAGCGCCGGCTGGCCGGTCAGGTTGAAGGGGATGGTGAAGTTGGGCGACTGGAAGGACGCCCATTTGCCCATCTCGGTGATCAGCCGCGCCTCGCCCGGCGCGCCGGCTGTCAGCAGCAGGTCGCAGCCTTCCATGACCTTCGCGACCGCGTCGCACAATTCGCGCCGGCGCCGCTGCGCCTGCAGGTAGTCCGCCGCCGAGATGGTGCCGGCCAGCGCCAGGCGTTCGCGCAGGAATTCGCCGTAGTCGCGGAACTTCGTGCGCAGCCAAGGCTCATGCACGACGAAGGCGTCGGCCGCGAGGATCATCCAGCCTGCCGCATTGAAATCGGCCAGCGACGGCAGCGTCACTTCCTCGACGCTGGCGCCAAGCCCTTCCAGCGTCTTCACGACATCGGCGATACCGGCAGCCATGCCCGGGCTGACGGGGCAATCGGTTTCGTGGAAATGGCGAATGACGCCGATGCGCAGGCCCTTCACGCCGCCATTCAGCCCCGACAGCAGGTCAGGCTTCGGCCGGTTCGCCGAGGACGGGTCGCTTGGGTCATGCCCCGTCAGCGCATCGAGCATGATGGCGCAGTCCTCGGTGGTCCAGGCAAGCGGGCCGACCGTGTCGAGCGAATGCGACAGCGGCAGCACGCCACGCCGCGAGCACAGCCCGTAGGTCGGCTTGATCCCCGCCGTGCCGCACAGCGACGCCGGCATACGGATCGACCCGCCGGTGTCGGACCCGGTGCCGCCGAGGATCACGCCCGCGGCCAGTGCCGCCCCGGTGCCAGACGATGATCCGCCAGTGAAGTGGTCGGTGTTCCAGGGGTTGCGCGCAGGTGGCCAGGGCAGGTCGAAACTCGGCCCGCCCCAGGCGAATTCGTGGGTGGCGAGCTTGCCGAGCATCACCGCGCCGCGCTCGGCCCAGGCGGTGACCGCGGCGGCATCGGCGGTCGGCACATGGTCGATCAGCACGCGGGAATGGCCCGTAGTCGGCACGCCGGCCGTCTCGTAGATGTCCTTGTGGCCAATCGGGATGCCGTCGAGCGGGCCCTTCAGTGTGCCGGCCATCTGCCGCGCCTCGGCGGCCTTCGCCTGGGCCAGCGCGATCTCGGGCGTGAAGCGGATGAAGGCGTGGATCTGGGGGTTCACCGCCTCCGCCTTGGCCAGGCGGTCCTTCATGAACTCCACCGGCGAAATCTGCTTCGCGGCGATCTGCTTCGCCGCCGCGGCGATGGTCGGGATCATCGGGCGGCGGCCTTCGGGGCGAAGGTCAGCGCCATTTCGGCGAAATTGTCGCGCGGCGTGCGCACACGGGCGGCGAAGTCCAGCATGTGGCCGGTGACGGCGCGGATGCCTTCGCTCTCGGCCTCGGTCAGCGGAATGCCGTGGCGCGCCATCAGCGCGTCGAACTGGGGCTTGTCCATCGGGTCGGGCATGGCGTCGCATCCTGTGCTGCGGTCGGGCACGCATGCTGCGCGCCACGGCGCGCGGGTCAACCCCGCGCTGCGCGATCCGACAGCACCTGCGCGACGCGCGCGCAGGCCGCGCGCAGTCGATCATCGCTCTGCGCAAAACAAAGGCGCAGATGGCCTTCGCCGCCGTCGCCAAATGCCGCGCCCGGGGCAAGGCCCACGCCCGCCTCGGCAATCAGCGATTTCGCCAGCCCGACGCTGTCGGTACAGCCTTCGACGCGCAGGAACAGATACATCGCGCCGTCCGGCCGCGGCGCGGCCACGCCCGGAACTGCGCTGAGGATGCCGAGCGCGAGATCGCGGCAGGCGCGGTAGCGCGCGCGCGTCTCCGCAATGAATGCGTCGCCCTGATCGAGTGCGACCACGCCTGCGTGCTGCACGAAGGTCGGCGCCGAGGACATGTTGAATTCGTTGAGCTTCGCCAATGCGTCCATCAGCGCTGGCGGAGCGACGATCCATCCCAGCCGCCAGCCCGTCATCGACCAGGATTTGGAGAAGGAATTGACCGAGACGACGCGATCCTCGGGTGATGCGATGGACAGGAAGGAAGGCGCGGCGTCGCCTGCGAAATACAGCCTCTCATAGACATCGTCCGACAGGATCCAGGTGCCGGTCCTGCGGCAATGGTCGAGGATGACACGCTGTTCCTCGGCGGTCAGCGTCCAGCCGGTCGGATTGCCGGGGCTGTTGAGGAAGATCAGCCGCGTGCGGGGCGTCACGGTGGCGAGCAATTGATCCAGGTCCACCCGCCAGACGCCATTGGCGATGCGCAGCGGCAGCGGCGTGACGCGCGCGCCCATCACCCGCGCAATGCCATCCATGTTCGGCCAGGCCGGCATCGGGATGACCACCTCGTCGCCCGGGTCGAGCAACGCCTGCGCCACCAGCATCAGCGCATTGACGCCCGAGGCGGTCACCGCGACGCGCTCGGCCGCCACCGGCCTACCGTTGCGCGTCAGGTAGCGGGCGATCGCCTCGCGCAGCGGCGCGATGCCGGGGTTCGGCGCATAGAAGGTCTCCCCGGCATCGAGGGCAGCCTTGGCTGCGTCGCGGATGAAGGCGGGCGTGACCGTGTCGGGTTCGCCGAAGAACAGGCGAATCAGCCCGGGGACGCCGCGCCCGGCCTCCGAAACCTCGCGGATCAGGGAGCCTGGGATGGCGTCGAGGGCGGCGCGCGGGCCGGTCGGGAAGGGCGTCATGGCCGCGGTGGTAGCCGAGGAAGGGCGGTCCTGGACAGGGCGGCGCGGGGCGGGCTTAACCTCCGTCATGGTCACGCCCATCACCTTTGCCGCCCCCCACGCCTTCCTCGGCGCCCGCCTGCACGACAGGGGGGCGGCGTTCTGCGTCGCCGGGGTGCCGATGGATATCGGCACCACTAACCGTGCCGGGTCGCGCGACGGCCCGCGCGCCATCCGCGCCGCCGCGCGCATGCTGACCGATGGCCGCCACCCCGACAGCGGCGCCGACCCCACCACGCTCGACCTGTCCGACCTCGGCGAGTTCGAGATCGCGCTGGGCGACATCCCGGGCAGCCTGGCCCGCATCGAGGAACAGGCCGCCGGGCTGAACCACCTGCTCGCCTTCGGTGGCGAGCACGGCGTGACGCTGGCGCTACTGCGCGCGCTGGTGAAGCGGATCGGGCAGCCGGTAGGCCTCGTGCATATCGACGCGCATCTCGACACTTCCGAGGATAATTTCGGCCAGCGCTTCGCCCATGGGTCGGTATTCTGGCACGCCATCAGCGAAGGGCTGGTCGCGCCGAAGCGGATGATCCAGGTCGGCATCCGCGCCCCCGCCTGGCCCGACATGTACGAATGGACGCGCGGCCAGGGGGTGACCATCGTCCCCGCGCAGGACGTCCATGAAAGCACCCCGGCCGCCATTGCGGCGCAGATCCGCGCGGTGGTGGGCGGCGGCCCAGCCTATCTGTCCTTCGACATCGACGGGCTCGACCCCGCCTTCGCGCCGGGAACGGGCACGCCCGAGATCGGCGGCCTCGCCACTTGGCAGGCGCAGGGGATCCTGCGGCGCCTCGGCGGCATCGATTTCCGCGGCGCGGATGTGGTCGAGGTCGCGCCTGCCCATGACGTGGCGGAGATCACCGCGCTTGCCGCCGCCACGATGGGCTGGGAATACCTCTGCCTGATGGCCGGGAAGGGCTGATCGCTCGCTGCCCCGGCTTGGCGCCAGGCGTCCGTCCGATGGCGTGTGCATCACCGGAGCCGCGCCCACCGCAATTTCGGAAAGCCTGAAGCGCCGGCCGACGCAACAATGCGTCTCGGCCGGAGAGTTTCCGGCCATCCTACGCTGTCATCCGGCCCATATGCGCGCCGTTCATGCCGGGCTCGCGAAATTTCACTTGAATCTTGCCGAACGGCTGCATAGTTTCCGGCCCGCACCCCAAGGGTGGGGTGCTGACGCCATCGCACGTGCCGCGAGGCCCGGTCTTATGACGGGCCACAAGCAACGACGGGACGCGTCCTTTGTTCGATCCGGCCATGCGTGTGGGCCGGAAGGTTCGAGGGAGCCGCCTGTGTCGCCTGACCGCCGCCTTGCGATGAGAAGCCATCGCACAAGCCGCAGCGCCTGATCCGCGCCGCTGCGCCGCCGTCCCGTCCCTAAGCCCGCAAGGGCCGAGGGGGTCGCGGGGCGTCGTCCGTGGCGGTCCGCCGGCAGGCTTCCTCACTCCCCGCCGCCGCGCCCACCCGAACGGGTCGAGGCGCGGCGGCGGGCGCGTCCTTCTTGCCCGAAAGACCTGATGCGATGACCCAGATCCGTCCGCGCGGCGCCGTAGCGCCGCTCCGCCGCCCCGCCGCCACCGCCCGCCGCGCCACCGTCGATGCCGTGGTCGCGTCTCTGCGGCCGGAGGAACCCGTCCATTGCCTGCGCCCGCATGCCGTGAGCGATGCCGCGCGCGCCTTCATGGCCGCCTTTCCAGGCGACGTCCTGTATGCCGTGAAGTGCAATGCCGAGCCGACGATGCTGCGCGCCATCGCCGCGGGCGGCGTGGCGCATTTCGACTGCGCATCCGAGGCCGAGGTGCGACTGGTGCGGTCGCTGTTCCCCGAGGCCGCGATCCATTTCATGCATCCGGTGAAGTCGCGCGGCGCGATCCGTGCGGCCTGGTCGCAGCATGGCGTGCGCGACTTCGTCCTCGATACCGACGCCGAACTCACGAAGATCCTGCAGGAGACGGGCGACGGGGATGATCTCGGCCTGGTCGTGCGGCTGGCGCTGCCGAAGGGCAATGCGGCCTATGACCTGTCGGGCAAGTTCGGCGCGGCGCCGGCCGAGGCCGCCGCCCTGCTGCGCGCGGCGCGCCCCCATGCCGCGCGGCTTGGCCTGTCCTTCCATGTGGGATCGCAGTGCATGGACCCGTCCGCCTGGACACGCGCGCTGGCGCTGGCGGCCCAGGTCATCGCGGCGTCCGGCGTGGCGGTCGAGGTCGTCGATGTCGGTGGCGGCTTCCCGGTGGCGTATCCGGGATCCGAGCCGCCCCCGCTGGCCGCCTTCATGGATGCGATCCGCGACGGTGCGGCGCTTCTGCCGCAGGGCGTGCGGCTGTGGGCCGAACCCGGCCGCGCGCTGGTGGCGGGCGGTGCGTCGGTGGTCGTGCAGGTGCAGCAGCGGCGCGGCGATGCGCTGTATGTCAATGATGGCGTCTATGGCGCGCTGTCTGATGCCGGCGCGCCCGGATTCAGGTTTCCTCATCGGCTGGTCCGCCCGGATGCGGAGGCCGCCGAGGTCACGCGCACCTTCACGCTGTTCGGCCCGACCTGTGACAGCGCCGATGTGATGCGCGGCCCCTGGACGCTGCCCGCCGACGTCGCGGAAGGCGACTGGATCGAGATCGGCCAGCTCGGCGCCTACGGCACCGCGCTGCGCACCGCCTTCAACGGATTCGACCGTGCCCATGTCACTGAAGTGTCCGATTCGCCCATGCTGACGACCGCGGGCTATGAAGCCGTCGCGGCGCGCGCCGCCTGATTTTGAGGAAGACAGAACGATGAAGCACGCCGCCTTCGCGGGCCGCATGGTCATGCTCGGCTTCGGTTCGATCGGCCAGGGCGTCCTGCCGCTGATCCTGCGCCATATCGACATGCCGAAGGACCGCATCGAGATCGTCACCTCCGATGACCGCGGCGCGGCGATCGCGGCCGAGATGGGCGTGAAGCACAGCGTGCTGCCGATCACGCGCGAGAACTACGAGGCCGAGTTGCGCGCGCGCCTGTCGCGGGGCGACTTCCTGTGCAACCTGTCGGTCGATGTGTCCTCCGTCGCGTTGATCACGCTGTGCCGGGAGATTGGCGCGCTGTATCTCGACACCTGCATTGAGCCCTGGCTCGGCGGCTACACCGACCCGTTGCTGTCGCCGTCGCAGCGGTCGAACTATGCGCTGCGCGAATCGGCGCTGGCGCTGAAGACCGGCGCCGGGCCGACCGCGGTGACGACGCATGGCGCCAATCCGGGCCTCGTCTCGCATTTCGTGAAGCAGGCGATGCTGAACATCGCGAACGACACCGGCCACGACACCACGGTGCCGGCCAGCCGCGAGGGCTGGGCGAAGCTCGCGGCCGATCTTGGCGTAAAGGTCATCCACATCGCGGAACGCGACACGCAGGTCGCGGCCGGCCGCCCCAAGAAGCGCGGCGAATTCGTCAATACCTGGTCGATCGACGGTTTCACCGGCGAAGGCTGCCAGCCCGCCGAGCTCGGCTGGGGCAGCCACGAGAAGGCGCTGCCGACGGATGGCCGTCGCCACGATTTCGGCTGCGATGCCGCGATTTACCTGATGCGCCCGGGCGCTTCGACGCGCGTACGGTCCTGGACGCCGCTGGAAGGGCCGATGCATGCGTGGCTGATCACGCACAACGAATCCATCTCGCTTGCCGACTACTACACCCTGCGCGACGACAAGGGCGCGGTGGTCCATCGGCCGACGGCGCATTACGCCTATCACCCCTGCGACGACGCGGTGCTGTCGGTGCATGAATTCGCCGGCCGCAACTGGGAGATCCAGCCCGCGAAGCGACTGATGATGGACGAGATCACCTCGGGCATGGATGAACTCGGCGTGCTGCTGATGGGGCATGCGAACGGCGCGTATTGGTATGGGTCGCGCCTGACGGTGGACGAAGCGCGCGCGCTGGCGCCGCACAACAATGCGACCTCGCTGCAGGTCTGCGTCGCGGTGCTCGCCGGCCTGGTGCATGCCATCGAGAACCCGAACCAGGGCGTGCTGGAGGCCGATGAGCTGGACCATGCGCGGGCGCTGGAGATCTGCCTGCCCTATCTCGGCGAGATGGCCGGCGTGTATTCCGACTGGACCCCGCTGCAGGATCGCGGCGCCCTGTTCCCCGAGGATGTCGACACCGACGACCCCTGGCAGTTCCGCAACTTCCGGGTCGTCTGACCGCGCGTCATGGGCGTATCCTCAAGCCGAGGAGACGCCCATGACCATCATCCGCCCCAACCGCCCCGCCCCGGTCGGCGCCGAGGCCGTGCCGGACAGCCACGGCATCAACCTCTACCGCGCCGATCCGACCTTCGCGGCGCTGCTGCCGCTGTATCTGCCGTCCGACCTGCTGGCGCATCTGGCGCCGCATCTGGATCGGCTCGGCGGGCTGGCTGGTGGGCGGCTTGCCGACCTTGCCGCGACGGCGGATGTGAACCCGCCGGAACTCGTTCACCGCACGCGGCGCGGGGAGGACGCGCAATCCATCGACTACCACCCGGCCTATCGCGCGATGGAGCGCCTTGCCTTCGGCGAGTACGGCCTGGCGGCGCTGTCGCATCGCGCGGGTGTGCTGGATTGGCCGGCGCCGATGCCCGCGGCCGCGAAGTATGCGATCACCTATCTGTTCGTGCAGGCCGAATTCGGCCTGTGCTGCCCCGTCTCGATGACCGACAGCCTGACGCGCACGCTGCGCAAATTCGGCGCGCCGGATCTGGTCGAACGCTACCTGCCGGCGCTCACCTCGCAGGACATGGACGACCTGTACCAGGGCGCGATGTTCATGACCGAACAGGGCGCGGGGTCGGACATCGCGAACACCGCCGTGACCGCCGCGCCAAATGGCGACGGGTCGTGGGCGCTGACCGGCGACAAATGGTTCTGTTCCAATGCCGATGCGGAACTGGCGATGGTGCTGGCGCGTCCCGAAGGCGCGCCCGCCGGCATCAAGGGCGTGTCGCTGTTCCTGCTGCCGCGCAGGCTGCCCGATGGCAGCGCCAACCGCTACCGCATCGTGCGGTTGAAGGAGAAGCTCGGCACGCGTTCGATGGCGTCCGGCGAGATCACGCTGCAGGGCGCGACGGCCTGGATGATCGGCGATCCCGGCGCGGGCATGCGCCAGATGGCCGACATGGTGAACAATTCGCGCCTGTCCAACGGCGTGCGCGCGGCGGGGATGATGCGCCGCGCGGTGACCGAGGCGCTGTTCATCGCCCATCGCCGCATCGCCTTCGGCACGCCGATCGTCGCGCTGCCGTTGATGCGCCGGCAACTCGCCAAGATGCTGGTCCGTGCCGAACAGGCGCGCAGCATGGTGTTCCAGACCGCGGATGCGTTGCGCCGGTCGGATGCCGGCGAAGCCGGAGCCTATGCCCTGCTGCGCATCCTGACGCCGCTGGTGAAGTTCCGCGCCTGCCGGGATGCGCGGGTCGTCACCGGCGATGCGATGGAAGTGCGCGGCGGCTGTGGCTACATCGAGGACTTCCCCGATGCGCGGCTGGTGCGCGACGCGCATCTCGGCTCGATCTGGGAAGGCACGAGCAACATTGTCGCGCTCGACGTGCTGCGCGCGGCGGCGCGGGAAGGCTCCCTGGAGGCGCTGGAGGCGCATCTCGGCGGGTTGCGTGCCGCCACCTCCGAAGCGCTGCCCGGCCTGGCCGATGCCACGGCGCGGGCCTTCGCCCTGGCGCGGCATGCCGGCGGGGATGGCGGGCCGGTCCTGGCGCGGCAGGCGGCAACTGCCCTGTACAACATCGCCTCCGCGACCGCGATGGCCTGGGAAGCGGCGGCGACAGGCCGGGGCGAACGGCGCAGCCTGGCGGCGATGGTGCTGGCGCATCGGGTGCTGCCGCGCGACCCGCTCGCCGCGCAGACTGAGACCATCGCCGACTCACTCCTGCCCGATCCCGGCAACCCGTGATGCGTCGGGCGCATGGGGCGGCGCGCCACCGGCAGGGCCGACCCGATCGCCACACACGAGCAGGATCCGTTCGCTTTCGCTGACGCCTCCTGCTCCATGCCTTTGTTTGATCGTGTGATTCACGCCTTCGGTGAGTCCACCTGTAGCGATCACGCTCTATCCGGCGCGCAGGATGATCCGTCGTTCCGCCGCATCATCTACCGCGGCCCGTGTGAACAGCAGCGGGACGTATTCGTCGCGCGCCCAGCGCGCAAACAGGTCGCGGTAGTGCGGGCTGTCCGGATCGCCGGACTGGCCGGGGCTGTTGATGGTGACGCTGGCGTCCCAGTCGCCGACATCGAGCACCATCCGCCAGGACACGCCGGAGATCACCCGGAAGTCCTTCGCGCGCCAGCCATTGTTGTTGATGGTGAGGTTGGACCCACCCCTGGGCGCCGGCCCCACATCCAGCCGTGCGGCCAGCGCCGGTGCGAAGCGCGACAGGGGATGCTCGAAATATCCCTGATGCAACCGGCCCCAGGCCCATTGCACGGGGTCCGGGCCGAGCAGGCCCACGGCTTCCTCCCAGGCGGCGACAAGCGTAGTGCGCAGCAGGGGATCGCGCCGGGCAACATGCTCGTCACCCTCCAGGATATGCAGGATCAATTGCGTGTCGGGCACGGCCACCAGGGCCGGCAGGCCTTCCGGCGACAGGTCGCGCATGACGCCGGGCACCAGGTGCTTCGCGAACCAGATCTCGAACAGGGCGGCGGGGCCACTTTCGGCCGTGAGGCGGTGATCCCATCCGGCCAGCATCGCCCAAGCCGGATGCGCGTCCGACAGGCGGGCCAGCAGGGCGCAGAGCCGGCGCGCGGGGATGCAGGTCACATCGGATTGCAGGCCCAGCGTCTCGGCAATCGACCATCGGCGCTCACCGGACAGCGCCTCGGACAGGCGGGCGAAGCGCGCGCCATCCGTCCATTCGAAACCAGTCTTCCTCGTCGCGTGGTCGTAGCCGGGCGGCAGGTTCATCTGGTTGGCCGTGCCGAGCCAACCCGCCGGCGGATTGGTCGCCCGCGGCAGGCCGGAAGACCGCATGATGCCGGCCCATTCGTGCCGCCCGTCGCCGGGCACCGGCAACAGCCCGTCCCAGCTCGGACGGATCGGCACCATGCCGGCCGCGGCCCAGCCGATATTGCCCGCCACATCGGCGACGACATGGTTGGTCGATGGCGCGCCCCAGCCTTCCAACGCCTTCGCATAGTCCTCGAAATTCCGCGCCTTCAGGTAGTTCAGGCTGGCGAGGTAGGCGGCGGTGCCCGGCAACTGCCAGACGCTGCGCAGCGCATAGGCGCGATTGCGTGTGGCGTCGTGATGCAGGACCGGACCGTGGCGGGTGAAGCGCAGCGTGACGGCGCGCGGCGCCTCGCCACGGACCGCGATGTGTTCCACCACCTGGCGCATCCGCTCCCAGCCCTCGCCATAGCGGTAGAGCTCGGCGTCCTCGGGATGCAACTCGTAGACGTAGAGGTCTTCCTGGTCGGTCGGATGGATGGTCAGCGAGAAGGCCAGCACGTCGTTGTGGCCAAGGCTGACGCCGGGCACCGCGGGCTCGCCGGCGCCGATCACATCGAGGCCCGGCGCACTCAGATGCGCGATGTAGCGCAGCGAGGGCTGTTCATGCACGCGATGCGGATCGCTCGCCAGGATGGCGCGGCCGGTCGTGGTGCGCGATGGCGCCAGCGCCCAGTTGTTGCTGCCCTGGTTGTCGAGTGCCACCGGTTCGCTCGGCGTGCCGGTGCCGATGGCGTTGGGCTCGGTGGCGAGCAGATAGGCGCGCATCACCTCGGGCGGGATCGGTTCGGCGGCCCAGCCTTCGGGCACCACCACCGTCCAGGCGGGCTCCAGGAGCTTGTGGAAGCGGTCGGCCTCGATGCCGAATCGCGCAACGATGTTGTTGCGCGTCACCTCGGCATCCAGGTTGCGCACGCGGGCATGGGTGCGGCAGCGGACGATGTCTTCCGGCGACCAATGCGCCGGCTGCGTGCCAAGCAAGCGGAATTCAAGCGGCAGGCGCGCAGGATCGCGCGCGACGAGGTCGACATAGGCGTTGATGCCGGCCGCGAAGGCGGTGGTCCAGGCCTGCGCGTCGGGCCCGTATTCGGCCCATTCCGCGGCCATGTCGCCGCGATAGAGCAGCAGGCGGGCCGCCTGGTCGCGTTCGACATAGGCGGCGCCAAGGTCGCCGGCGAGGAGGCCCAGGCCGCGCTTGCGCCAGGTGTCCATCTGCCACAGCCGGTCGCGCGCGGCGTTGAAGCCCTGGGCGAAGAAGGCGCCGGCCTCGGTCGAGGAGCGAATATGCGGAATGCCCCAGCGGTCGATCACGATCTCGGCCTCCGCAGGCAGGCCGGGGATGATGAATTCGTCCGTGGGTATGGTCATGCCGGATCCTGTCCTGTTCGCGCGGTGCCATTCTGGGCTGCGGGTCCAGGGCTGTCACGGCGGCACCCCGGCTGCCGGGCCCCGGCGGCGCGGCCGCCGCCCGGTCCGGCCGGCACGCGCCCTCAGCCGCGCAGGGGGATGACGCGCTCCATCCGACAGGCCACTGCCGCCCCTTCATCCCAGGCTGGTGCGGCGGCCGGGGTGACGACGAACAACGTGCCGGCCGCCGTCTCCACCTCATACTCCCGCGTCTGACCGAGGAAGGCGGCGCGCTGGACCCGACCGGGCAGCCCCGCTTCACTTGGCTCCGCCAGCCGGATCGATTCCGGGCGCACCGCGAGCGTCGCCATACCCGCTGGATGGTCGCGCATCACCGTCTCCAGCACAGCCCCGCCAACGGCGATGCGGCCCGGACCGAGCACCTCGCCAGCCAGGACATTCGCCTCCCCCATGAAGTCGGCGATGAAGGCGTCGGCGGGATCCTCGTATAATTGCGTCGGCGTGCCCTTCTGCGCGATGCGGCCATCGCGCATCACCACCACCAGGTCGGAAACGGCCAGCGCCTCCTGCTGGTCATGGGTGACGTAGACGACCGACAGCCCGAGCCGCTTCTGCAGGTCACGGATATCCTCCCGCACGCGGCGGCGCAGGCGGGCGTCGAGGTTGGACAGCGGTTCGTCGAACAACAGGACCTGCGGACGCAGCACCAGCGCACGCGCAACCGCGACGCGCTGCTGCTGGCCGCCCGACAATTCCGCCGGCAGACGCGCCCCAAGGCCTTCGAGCCCCAGCGTCTTCAGCATCTCGGTCGCTTCGGCTTCGGCGGCCTGGCGCCGCGCGCCGTTCACCACGAGGCCATAGGAGACGTTCTCCAGCACGTTCATGTGCGGGAACAACGCATAGGACTGGAACACCATGGCGATGCGGCGCTCGGCCGCGGCCAGGCGCGTTACGTCGCGCCCCTCGATCTCGATCCGCCCCGCTGTCGGCAGTTCGAGGCCCGCCACCAGCCGCAACGTCGTCGTCTTGCCACAGCCGGACGGGCCCAGCAGGGTGACCAGCGCACCCTGCGGCAGGTCGAAGGTGATGTCGTCCACCGCACGCACCAGGCCGAAGGCCTTGGTGACGCCGGTGAAGTGGATGGCGGCGTCGGTCATGGATGGTGCATCCGTTTCAGGTCCTCAGGGCGCGCGCATGCATCGCGGACACGGCGCGATGCTCGCCGGCACGCTCACGCCCCTGCCCGCATGGGCGTCGCCGGCACCGGCGTCGCGGCACGACGGCCGATCTGCGCGCGGCCGACCAGCTTCTCGATGCCCAGTACCACCGCCAGCATGACCACGATCAACACTGTGGAATAGGCGATGGCGAGCGCCATCTCCCCCGCCTCCACCCGTCCGACGATATAGACGGTGGCAAGGTTGTGCCGTGCCGAGACCAGGAAGATCACCGCCGAGACCGCCGTCATCGCATGAACGAAGCTGAAGGCCAGCGCTGCGACGATCGCGGGGCGCAGCAGCGGCAGCACCACGCGGCGCAGCGTCTGCAGCGCGCCGCCGCCCATGGTGGCCGATGCTTCGTCCAGCGATTTGTCGATCTGTGCCAACGCTGCGATGCCGCCGCGCACGCCGACCGGCAGGTTACGGAACACGAAGCATATCACCAGGATCAGCATGGTGCCGGTCAGTTCCACCGGCGGCAGGTTGAAGGCCATGATGTAGGACACGCCGACCACCGTGCCCGGAATCGCGAAGGACAGCATGGTCATGAATTCCAGTGTCCGCCGTCCGGGAAATGCCTGCCGCGCCAGCAACCAGGCGAGCAGGATGCCGAGCCCCGCCGTCAATGGTGCCGAGATCGCCGCGACCTCGATGGTGGTGAACAGGCTGTCCCAGGCGGAACCGCGGAAGGCCGGGCCGTCCAGCCATTCCACCTCGAATCCCGTGAGGAAATGGCGCCAGGTGAAGGACATGTCGCCCCGCCCGATATCACGCACGAAGCCACCCACCAGGATGATGCCGTAGACCACGGCGGTGAACGCCATCCATGGCCAGGCGACCGCACCGCAGGCGAATTTCAACCCGCGCGGCAGCGGCGCCGGCACGCCGGAATCCCCCTTCCCCGTCACCGTCGTGTATTTGCGTCGGCCCAGCCACAGCGCCTGCAAGGCGAAGGCGCCGAGCGTCAGCGCCAGCAACAGCAGCGCCAACGCGGCCGCACGTCCGGGGTCGTTCCGCGCTCCGGCGATGGCGAAGAAGATGCGCGTCGACAACACGTCGAAATCGCCGCCCAGTACCAGCGGATTGCCGAAATCCGCGAGGCTCTCGACGAAGGCGAGCAGCAGGCAGGCCGCCAGCGCCGGGCGCAGCAAGGGCCAGGTCACCGTGCGGAACACGGTGAAGCGGCGCGCCCCCATGGTCGAGGCGGCTTCTTCCAGCGACGGCCCGATCGCGCGCACGGCGCCTTCCAGCAGCACGAAGGCGATCGGCGCCTGGGCCAGCACCTGCGCCAGCAGCACGCCGGGCAGGCCATAGATCCACCGGCTGCGCGGGATGTCGAACCAATCCCACAGCGCCGTTGTCACCAGCCCCGCGCGGCCGAACAGCACGATCAGCGCCAGCGAGACGACGAAGGGCGGCGTGATCAGCGGCAATATCGTCATGGCGCGGAAGACCGCCGGCGCGCGCACCTGGCCGCGCGCCGACAGCAATGCGAAGGCGAGGCCGATGGCGGTGGACAGCAGCGCCGCCAGCGTCGCCAAGGCCAAGGTGTTCCACACCACGCCGCAGCCCTGGTGGGTGCTGACGCAGGCAAGGCTCCAGGCCTCGGCCGCGCTCAGCCGCTGCGTGAGGGCGGCGGGGGCGAAGCGCCCCTCATCCATCACCGCTGCGGCCAGGATCGTGGCGAGCGGTACGAAGACGAACAGCAGCAACAGGCCGGCACTGCCGGTGACGAGAAAGGCAATGAAGGCGTCGCCGCCGAAGCGGCCCTGCGCGGCGAAGCCGGCGGCGAGCAGCCCGAGCGCGCCGCCGATCACCAGCGCACCGCCCCAGCCCAGCGCCGGCTGCGGCCCCACCGTGCCGAACATCGACAGATCGGCTCCGTGCAGGCCAATCGCGTAGCCCTGGGCGAAGACCAGCGCGACGATCGCCGCACCGCACCAAGCCAGCAGCCGTCCTGGCGCCCGCCCGGCCATCAGGGCCGGCGCCGCGCCGAGCACCAATGCCACGATGGGCCAAAGCCACCAACGGTCGCCGCCGAGCAGCAGCGTCACCAGCGGCGCCGCGACGCCGGATGGCCAGGCTGCGAGGTCCGCCGCGCCGTTCTCCAACCCATGCCAGGGTGCCAACAGCAGCCCGGCCAGTGCGGCGAGGAGCGCGAGGCGTCCGAGCGTCAGCGCCCCCATGGCAGGTCAGCGCGCGCCGGCACGCACCTCACGGTCCCAGCGCTGCAACAGGCGGGTGCGCTCCTCGGCGCTGCCCCAGCGGGCGAAGTCGTAGTCGATCAGGCGCACATCCTCGAAGCGCGGCGCCTGGGGCGGGATCGGCGAGGCGCGGTTCGACGGCAGCTGGAAGGAATTGGCGGTGCCGGCGATGGCCTGCGCCTCGGGGCTCAGGGCCCAGTCGTAGAAGCGGCGCGCATTCTCCATGTTCCGAGCGCCGCGGATGATCGACATCGACCCGATCTCGTAGCCGGTGCCCTCACAAGGGGCGACGATCTCGACCGGCGCGCCGGCGATCTTCTGCGTCACGGCGTCATGGAGGAAGGTGATGCCGACCAGCGTTTCCCCGGTCGCTGCCGCGCGTGCCGGCGCGGCACCGGACCGTGTGTACTGGTTCACGTTGCGATGCAGGGCGCGGAGATAGGTGAAGGCGGGTTCCTCCCCCATCAGCTGCACCAGCGTCGCGAGCATGGTGTAGGAGGTACCGGAGGTGTTCGGATCGGCCACCTGCACCTCGCCGCGGAATTCCGGCTTCGCCAGGTCCGCCCAGCAGCGCGGCGCGGTGATGCGACGACGCAGCAGTTCGGTGGTGTTGTAGGAATAGCCTAGCGCGCCAGCATAGATGCCGACGGTGCGGAACTGCGCCTGTTCCGCCTGGCGCACCGCCCAGGGCTGCAGCTCGGGCAGGCGCGGGGAGCGGTATTCCTCAGTCAGGTTCTCCTGCCCCGCCTGCATGTGCGGGTCGCCGGTGCCGCCCCACCAGACATCGCCGCGCGGGTTGGACGCTTCGGCGCGGATCTGCGTCAGCGTCTCGCCGGAGGATTTGCGCGTCATGGCGACGCGGACGCCCGTGGCACGCTCGAAGGCCGCCACCATCGGGCGGCACCATTCCTCCTGCACCGAGCAATAGACGGTCAGGTTGCCCTGCGCCCGCGCCGCGACCGGCAGCAGGGCGGAGAAGGCGACAGCGGCGAGGATGAGCGGACGACGGAGCGCCATGATGGTGAACCTCCCACGGCCAGGGCTTGGCGCCCCGGTCCGATTATGATGACGCAATTACGCCCTGTCCGTGCCGTCCGTTCAAGCCTCCAGCAGGGCGGCGAGCTGGGCGGCGAGCGCCGGGGCACCGACGCCGATCGGGTTGCCGCGGGCAAGCCAGTCGCCGCTGTCGAAGCCGTTGGTCCAGCAGCCGGCCTCGCGCGCGATGACGATGGCCGCCGCCGCGTCCCAGGAATTGATGTGGCGTTCAAGATAGGCGTCGAGCCGCCCCGCCGCGCTGTCCACCAGCCCCAGCGCGCCCGACCCGCCTGATCGCACCCCGGCGCCGAGCGCGGTGACGGCGGCCGCCATGCGGTGGAAGTCGGCGATCGGCAGGCGCAGCGACCAGCCGCATTCGATGATGGCACGACCGATATCGGTGGTGGGCGCGGCGCGGATCGGCACGCCGTTCAGCGATGCGCCGAGCCCCTCCGCGGCGGCGAAGATTTCGGCGGGCGCATGGCGCGCGATCGCACCGGCGACGGCACGGCCAGCGATGACCAGGCCGATCGAGACGCACCAGCGGTCGCCGCCGCGCGCGAAGTTGGAGGTGCCGTCGATAGGGTCGAGCACCCAGAGCGGGCCGGTGGTGTCCGGCACCCCGCCCATCTCCTCGCCAAGGATCGCCTCGCCGGGGAAGTGTTCTTCGAGCCGGCCACGGATGAAGCGCTCGGTCGCGCCGTCGGCCTCGGTGATGAAGTCCTGCGCGCCCTTCAGGCTGGCGACGCCGCCGCCTTCGGAGCGCAGGCGCGCCGCGAGCGCTGCCGCCTCAATCGCAATGGCAGCGGCGGCGTCACGGCGGCGGGCGAGGTCGGTCATCCATAGGCTCCCATCACATTCTGGTCGAAGTCGATCAGCGCGCCGGTCATCATCGCCGCGGCGTCGGACAGCAGATAGACCGCGAGGCCCGCCACGTCGCGCGGTTCGATCAGCCGGCCGAAGGGCTGCGTAGGTGCTGCGCGATCCAGCCAGTCGGGAGGATTGCCGTCCCGCGCCTGGATGGCGTGTTCCCCTGGCGTGTCGGCCCAGCCGAGATTGATGCCGTTCACGCGGATGCGGTCGGCGCGCAGGCCGTGGGCGGTGTTCTTGGTCAACGTCGCGAGTGCGCCCTTGGATGCGGCATAAGCGGTCAGGAAAGGCTGGCCGCCATGGCTCGACATGGTGATGACGTTGACGATGCTGCCCGGCCGGCCCAGCGCCTTCAGCCGCCGCGCCATCGCCTGGGTCAGGATGAACGGCGCGCGGGCATTCACGGCGAACAGGCGGTCCCAGAGCTCGACCGATGTGTCGGCAATGGTGCCGCGATCCGTCAGGCCGGCGGCGTTCACCAGCGCATCGACCGGGCCAAGTGCGGCTTCCGCCTGCGCGACGATGCGGGCGGTGGCCGTGGCGTCGGTCAGATCCGCAGCCACGAAGCAGGCCGGCACGCCGAGCGCATCCGCGACACGCGCGCCGCGCGCCGCATCGCGGCCGGTGACGCAGATGCCCGCCGCACCGGCCTCGGCGGCACCACGGGCAATGCCCTCCCCGATGCCCTGGGTGCCGCCGGTGATCAGCACCACGCGGCCCTGCAGCGATACCGGCAGCAGCGCGCTCATGCGACCTCGCTCACCTTGACGGGGCGGTTGTCGCGCAGGGATCGCAGCGCGGCCTCGGCGAGGACCAGCGCCTGGCGGCCATCCTGCGCGCCGACCGGCATGGGCGTGCCCTTGGTTACCGCCTCGATGAAGGCAGCGAGTTCGATACGATAGGCATCCGCGTAGCGTTCGAGGAAGAAATGCAGCGGCTTCTCGCGGCTGTCCGATTGCGCGTCGGCCTGTTCGACCGTGGTGGGCACGCGGTTGCCGGCCATCAGGCGGCCGAGGCTGCCATGCACCTCCACGCGCTGATCGTAGCCGTAGGAAGCGCGGCGGGAATTGTTGATATGCGCCATCCGACCGGATGCGGTGCGCAGCAGGACCATGCAGGAATCGGTGTCGCCGACCTCGGCGACGGCGGGGTCCACAAGGGCTGCGCCATAGGCGAAGACCTCGACCGGTTCTTCCCCCAACATCCAGCGCGCCATGTCGAAATCGTGGATCGTCATGTCGCGGAACTGGCCGCCGGAGACCTGGAGGTATTCGACCGGCGGCAGGCCGGGGTCGCGGCTGGTGATGATCACCTGTTCGACTGCGCCGATGGCCCCGGTGCGGATGCGGCGGTGCAGCTCGGCGAAACTCGGGTCGAAGCGGCGGTTGAAGCCGACCAGCATCGGCACGCCGGCGGCCTGGACGGCGGCGATCGCCTGGTCCACCCGCGCCAGCGACAGGTCGATCGGCTTTTCGCAGAAGATCGCCTTGCCCGCCTTCGCCGCCGCGATGACCAGATCGGCATGGGTATCGGTGGAGGACGCGATGATCACCGCGCCCACCGACGGATCCCGCAGCGCCGTCAGCGCATCGGAGGATTCGGCGCTATGGCGGGCGGCGAGCGAAGCGGCCGCCGCCTCATGAACATCGACAACATGGGCGAGGCGCGCCCCGCCGCTGGCGGCGATGTTGGCGGCGTGGATGGCCCCGATCCGGCCGGCACCGAACTGCGCGAAGACGAGCATGGCGTTCCCTTGAGGGGCCGCTTGTGGCCCTCTGCATCCATCCGTAACACTACCGCGCCGTCAAATCCTCGAGGGAAACGTCATGGCGACCATCCGCCTCACCGCGGCCGAGGCGACGATCCGTTTCCTGGCGGCCCAGGAGACGGAGATCGACGGCAAGCGCCTGCCGTTGTTCGGCGGGGTCTTCGCCATTTTCGGGCATGGCAACGTCGCGGGGCTGGGGCCGGCGCTGCAGGCCGCCGGTAAGCGGCTACCGACCTTCCGCGCGCATAACGAACAGGCGATGGCGCATGCCGCGATCGCCTACGCCAAGACCTACGCGCGGCGGCGGATGATGGCCTGCACGAGTTCGGTCGGGCCGGGGGCGACGAACATGGTCACGGCGGCGGCCGTCGCGCATGTGAACCGGTTGCCGGTGCTGTTCCTGCCGGGCGACGTGTTTGCCGACCGGCGGCCGGACCCGGTGTTGCAGCAGGTGGAAGCCTTCGGCGATGCGACGATCAGCGCCAATGACTGCTTCCGTCCGGTGTCGCGCTTCTTCGACCGCATCACGCGACCCGAGCAACTGCTCGCGAGCCTGCCCGCCGCGTTGCGCGTGCTGACGGACCCCGCGGCATGCGGCCCGGCGACCATCGCCTTCCCGCAGGATGTGCAGGCCGAGGCCTTCGACTACCCGGCCGAGTTCTTCCGCCAGCGCCTGCATCGCCCGCGCGCGCCGGAACCCGATGCACACGAACTGGCCGAGGCGGCGGCGGCGATGCGCCAGGCGAGGCGCCCGCTGATCATCGCCGGGGGCGGGGTGAAATACGCCCGTGCCGAGGCCGCGCTGGCACAATTCGCCGAGGCCCATGGCATCCCCATCGCCGAGACGCAGGCCGGCAAGGGCAGCCTGCCCTGGGACCATCCGCGCAATGCCGGCGCCATTGGCGTGACCGGGACGGAAGCGGCGAATGCTCTGGCGGCGAAGGCCGACCTGGTGCTGGCCATCGGCACGCGGTTGCAGGATTTTACCACCGGGTCGCGCGCGTTGTTCGCGCAAGCGCGGCTGGTCGGTCTGAATGTTGGGAATTTCGATGCCGTGAAGCACGGCGCGCTGCCGCTGGTCGCGGATGCCGCGCGCGGGCTGGTGGCTCTGGGTGCGACCCTGGAAGGCTGGGCAGCGCCGGAGGCCTGGACGCAGCGCGCCGCAACCGCCAGCAGGCGGTGGAACGCGACGGTCGACCGGATCACCGCCGCGCCGGCACCGGGCGCGCTGCCAAGCGACGCGCAGGTGCTCGGTGCGGTGAACCGTGCCATGCCGCGCGACGGCATCGTCGTCTGCGCCGCCGGCGGGCTGCCGGGGGAATTGCACAAGCTGTGGCGGGCCACCGATGCGGCGTCCTACCACCTCGAATACGGCTTCTCCTGCATGGGGTACGAGATCGCCGGCGGTCTCGGCGCCAAGCTGGCCATGCCGAAACGCGAGGTCGTCGTGATGGTCGGCGACGGGTCCTACCTGATGATGAACAGCGAGATCGCGACCTCCGTGGCGATGGGCGCGAAGCTGACCATCGTGCTGCTCGACAATCGCGGATTCGGCTGCATCAACCGGCTGCAGCGCGGCACCGGCGGGGCGCCGTTCAACAACCTTCTGGCCGATGCAGCACCGGCGGTGGATTTCGCCGCCCATGCGGCGAGCCTCGGCGCGGAGGCTGTCGCAGTGGATGGCGTCGCCGGACTGGAAGCCGCCCTGCCCCGCGCCTTCGGCGCAAAGCGCACCACGGTGCTGGTGGTGGCGACGGACCCGCAGGCCTCGACGCAGGAGGGAGGCGCCTGGTGGGACGTGCCGGTCACCGCCGCCCCGCGCGACGACGCGCAGAAGCGCGCCCGCGCCGACTACGACACGAACCGCGCGCGCCAGCGCCTCGGAGCCTGAGATGACCATCCGCCTCGCCATCAATCCGCTGACCTGGACCAATGACGACATGCCGGAGCTGGGCGCGGAGACACCGCTCGAGACCTGTCTCGCCGAGGCGAAACAGGCGGGATTCGCCGGGGTGGAACTGGGCAACAAGTTCCCCCGCGACGCCGCCAAGCTGGGGCCGATCCTCGCACGGCATGGGCTGGCGCTGGCCTCCGGCTGGTATGGGTCGCGGTTGCTGGAACGCGATGTGGATGCCGAGATGGCGGCGGCGGAACCGCATATCGCCCTGCTGCGGGCGATGGGCTGCACCGCCTGCGTCTTCGCAGAGGTCTCGCGCGCCATCCATGGCGATCGGACGATGCCGCTGTCGCGCCGCCCGATACTGTCCGATGGGGACTGGGCCGTGCTGGCACCGCGCATGACCGAGATGGGGCAGCGCATGGCCGCGCGCGGGCTGCGCATCGCCTATCACCACCACATGGGCACGGTGATCCAGTCGGAGGCCGAGATCGACCACCTGATGGCCGAGACCGGACCGGATGTCGGATTGCTGCTCGACACCGGGCACCTGACCTATTCCGGAGGGGACCCGATCCGTGCCGCGCAGCGCCATGCCGCCCGCATCGTGCATGTGCACTGCAAGGATGTGCGCGCTTCGGTGATGGCGCAGACGCTACGGCGCGACCTGCCTTTCCTGGCGGCGGTGCTGGAGGGCGTCTTCACCGTGCCCGGCGATGGCACGGTGGATTTCGCGGCGGTGTTCGGCGCGCTGGCGCAAGGGGGCTACGCGGGCTGGCTGGTGGTCGAGGCGGAGCAGGATCCGGCGAAGGCCCACCCCCCCACCTATGCCCGCATGGGCCACGACTGCGCCGCCACGCTGGCGGCGCGCGCCTTCGCGGCCTGACAGCCTTCAGCGCAAGGGGCGTCCTTCCAGCGGGTAGGCCGGATCGTTGTAGCCCGGCGTCGACGGGTGGCCCGGGACAACCAGACCATCGACCAGCACCTCGTCTTCCGGCGTGAAACGGTAGGCCAGGGCGCCGACATAGTCCTCCCACTGCTGCTCCGTCCGGGGCCCGGTGACGACCCCGGTGACCAGGCGGTTGTGCAACACCCAGGCGAGCGCGAATTGTCCCGCCGTGATGCCCCGCGCCGCGGCATGGGCGGCCATGGCCTCGGCAATGCGCAGGCTTTCGGGGCGCCACTCAGTTTCCATCATGCGCTTATCCTGCCGCGCGGCACGGGTGCCGGCGGGCGGCGGCGCATCGCCGCGGTACTTTCCCGTCAGTACGCCGCGCGCCAGCGGCGAGTACGGAAACACGCCAAGGCCGAGATGCGCGCAGGCCGGCAGTTGCTCGACCTCCACCATGCGGTTCAACGCGTTGTAGAGGGGCTGGCTGACAACCGGGCGATCGATGCCCGCCTCATCGCACAGCCGGCAGATCTCGGCGATCCGCCAGGCGCGGTGATTGGAAACGCCAAAGTGCCGGATCCGACCGGCGCGGACCAGGTCCGCCAGGGCGCGGACCGTCTCCTCGAGCGGCGTGTCGTGATCCTCCTTGTGCAGATACAGGATGTCGATCACGTCGGTGCCCAGGCGGCGCAGGCTCGCCTCGACGGCCAGGAAGGCGTAGCGCCGCGACAGGCCGCGGCCGTTCGGGCCCGGCGCCATCGGGTTGGCCATCTTCGTTGCCAGCACCCACCAGCCGCGGTGGGCGGCGATGGCGCGGCCCACCACTTCTTCCGACTGACCGCCATTGTAGCCGTCGGCCGTGTCGATGAAGTTGACCCCCTGTTCGCGGGCGCGGTCGACGATGCGCCGGCTGGTCGGCTCATCGGTGGCGCCGCCGAACATCATGGCGCCGAGGCACAGCGGCGAGACCTTCAGCCCGCTCCGCCCGAGATTGCGGTAGTTCATCCGATGCGGTCCCCTTTTCAGATCGGTGCGGGCGTAGCATTGCGAGGCGCTGCTGTCCTCATTCCCCGGCAGGGCGCCGCGTCCTGCGCATCGGCCACGCAGCATCCTGCGCTTGGCACGGTGCAACCACCCACGCCGCCCGTCATCGCGGGACGGTCAATCAAGCCGCGCGCCGGACAGGTCCACCAATTCCCGCCAGACCGCATCCTGGCTCCGGATGAAGCCGACCAGTGCCTCGGGGCTTTCATCCCATACCGGCGTGAAGCCCAGTGGCGTCAGCCTTTCGCGATAGTTGTCCTGCCGCACGGCAGCCACCGTCGCACGATGCAACTCCGCCACGATGGGCGCCGGCGTATTGGCCGCCCCCGACAGGCAGTACCAGAACGCAATGTCCATTCCGGAACCCGGGAGCAGTTCCGCCATGCCCGGCGTCTGCTCGATGCCCGGCACATAGGTGACACGCTGCTGGCTGCCCACGGCGAGCGCGCGCAGGCGCCCTTCGCGCACATGGGGGATGATGGCGGGAATGCCGTCGAAGATGATGTCGACATTGCCGGCGATCAGGTCGTTGAGACTCGGCGCCAGGCCGCGATAGGGCACATGCGTGATCTCGATGCCCGCCGAGCGCATCATCTTGGCCAGGCTGAGATGGCTGATCGTGCCGAGGCCGGAGGAGCCCGCGCTGATCTGCCCCGGCCGCCGCTTCGCATCGGCCACGAGGTCCTGGAAGGATTGCCACGGCTTGTCGGCACGCACCACCATCAGCGTCGTGCCGACCGACACGCGCGAGACGTGTGAGAAGTCGGTCAGTCCGTCGAACGGCATCCCGCCGCGATAGAGGTACTTGTTGGCGCAGAGGATGGTGGCGCCGCCCAGGAACAGCGTGTACCCGTCCGGCGCGCTGCGCGCCACGGCCTCTCCGGCGATGTTGCCGCCCGCGCCCGGGCGGTTGTCGATCACCACGGGCTGGCCGAGCAGCACCGCCATGCGGTCCGCCACCAGCCGCGCCGTGATGTCGGCCGCGCCACCCGGCGGAAAAGGCACGACGATGCGCAGCGGACGGCCCGGGAAGCCCTGTGCATGGGCAATGCCGGGCAAAGCCAGCGACGCCCCCAGCAGGATGCGGCGGCTCAGTGTCGTCATGATGTCTTCCTCCCGTCGTGCCGGCGCCTTGGACCTGCGCCGTTTGCGTGTTCAGCGATGGTCAGTCGGATGGTTGCCGGTGCAGTTCCACCGCAATTCCCTCGAGGCCGGGCACGGCCGGGTAGCGCCGCATCACCTCCGGGTCGTGGCCCGGCACGATGTGGCGCGGGCTGGGTGCGAGCGCGCGCAGCCGGTCGAAGCCGTCCAGCATCAGCCCGACATGGAAGCAGGTGGTGAAGGGTCGCCCGCTATCCATGTTCTCATAGAAATGCGTGACGTCGGAGGCGAGAACCACCTGGCCGCGCGCGGTGTTCACCCGCACGCATTGCAACCCCGCGGAATGGCCGCCGACGGCATGCAGCGTGATGCCCGGCGCGACCTCACTGTCGCCCATGTGGAAGACCGTGCGGTCGGCGTAGGTCATGCGCACGATGCCGACCACGTCCTCGACCTCGAAGGAATGGCGCAGCTTCCTGTGCTTCATGAAGTGGCCACAGGCGTAGTGCATCTCGGCTTCCTGCAGGTGGAAGCGTGCATGCGCGAATTTGTGGAAGCTGCCGACATGGTCGTAGTGCAGGTGGGTGATGACCACGTCCTCCACCGCGGCGGGATCGACGCCGATCAGCGGCAGGCTCTCGATCGGGCAGCGCAGGTAGCTGCGCTTGCGCCGTGCGGCGACCTCAGCGGTGAAGCCAGTGTCGATGACGACGGCGCGGTCCTCGTTCACCGCGACCCAGACGAAATAGTCCATCGGCATCGGCGCATCATGCGGGTCGCCGCCGATGAAGTGCTCGTGGCGGCGGGCATCGCGCATCGCATAGCGCAGCGCATAGACGCGATAGGTCGGCTCGTTCATGCGGCGTTCTCCGGGGTGATGGCGGCGGCAGGACGAAGGCCAAGCGCGAGCCCGACCATCCACGCATCGCGCAGCACGGACAGGTAGTCGCCCGGCTGATTGGCATCGCCGATCAGCGTATGGGGCAGGCCGGTCGCCTCGACGACGGCCAGCGCATCGCGGTTCGGCAGGGCGCCGACCGCGGCGATGACATGCGTGACGCCGCCCAACCGCTGCGACGCGCCGCCGTGTTCGAAGTGCAGCACGCCGTCTTCCAGCCGGTCGGCGCGCGCGCCGGTGTGGAAGGCAACGCCTGCGGCGCGCAGCCGGATCATGATGTCAGTCCGGTTGTTGCGCGCCATGGACGGCGCGATGGCGGACATGGCTTCGAGCACGGTGATGCGGCAGCGCCGCAGGGCAAGGATCTCAGCCACTTCCAGCCCGACGATGCCGCCGCCGATCACCGCCACGCCCGCGCCTTCGGGCACCAGCGCGGGATCGAGGATGACGTCCCAGGCCTGCAGCGCCACCGCACCCGGCAGTTCCAGCGGCCGCGGCCGCGCGCCGGTTGCGAGCACGACATGGTCGGGCGCGAAACCACGGATCATGCCGGTGGTTGCCTCGACGCCGCAGCGAACCTTGACGCCGGCCGCCATCGCCTGGTCCCAGCGCCACGTCCACAGCGGGCGCACCTCCTCCTTGTCCGGTGCGGCGACCGCCAGGTGGATCTGCCCACCCGGTCGGGCCGCCTTCTCCCAGACCTCGACCTCGTGCCCGCGCGCGGCGGCAAGGCGTGCCACCTCCATCCCGCCGACGCCGGCGCCCAGGACCAGGATGCGCTGGCACTGCGCGGCCGGGGCGAGCGGCGGTTCCGAGAACTCCGGCGCTTCGAGTTCCGTGCCAAGCATCGGGTTGGTCACGCAGGCGACGTCCCGTTCCAGCGTCAGCCGCTCGAAGCACACGTTGCACGATATGCAGAGCCGGATCGGCACGGCGGACTCGCCCAAGGCCTTGCGCGGCCAATGCGCATCCGCGGTGAGCGCGCGGCCGAGCGAGACATAGTCCGCGGCACCGCTCGCCAGCACGGCCTCGGCATCCTCGGGTGTGACGATGCGGCCGGCGATGATGGTGGGAATGCCCACCGCGTCGGTGATCGGCTTTGCGTGCGGTTCCAGCGTGCGGCGCGGCATCGATGGCGGCTGGATGCAGAAGCGCGACAGCGCCGGGCTTTCATTGGTACCGCCCGACAGGTCGAGCGCGCTCACCCCCGCCGCTTCCAGCATGCAGGCGAGGTCCACCATCTCCTCGATCGGGTAGCCATCCTCGCAATACTCGGTGCAGGAGATGCGGACCCAGAGCGGGAAATCCGGCAGCGCATCGCGCAGGCGATGCACCGTTTCCAGCAGCAGCCGCGCGCGGTTCGCCAGGCTGCCGCCGTATTCGTCGGTGCGCTTGTTGATGCGCGCGGTCAGAAACTGCTGGAACAGGTAGCCATTGGCGGCGTGCAGCTCGACCGCGTCATAGCCCGCCTGCCACAGTCGCCGGGCGGCGGTGACGAAATCCTTCTGGATCTCCACGATCCCGGCCTTGTCGAGCGGCCGTACCGCGTCGCCCGTATTGGGGTTTCGCCAGGGCGAGGGCCCCACGGGTTCCATGTTCAGCACCATCCGCCGCAGCAGCCCGCCGCGATGATTCAGCTGCCCGATGGTCAGGCAGTCATGCCGCTTGATCGACTCCACCAGCCGCGCCAGGCCGGGAATGAAGCGATCGTGATAGATCCACAGCGAATTGTTGTGCGCGCGCCCGCCGGCGCTGACCGCCATCGCCTCGGTGACGATGGCGGCGACGCCGCCCCTGGCGCGTTCCTCGTAATAGGCACGGTCACGCTCGGTCGAGAGCCCGTCGCTGGTGCTGAAGTTCGTCCCCATCGGCGCCATGACGAGGCGGTTCTTCATGCGCAGGCGGCCGATCATGCCAGGGCGCTGCAGCAGCGACGGCATGGCGGCTACTTCACCTTGTCGGCGTCGAGCACCGCCTGCACCGCCGCGGGGTCGCACTTGATGGTCACGCCCGCGCGCTCGAGCTGCAGTTTCATCGGCACCCGGCTGTCGAGGTTCTCCCAGCCGCGATTCATCGCCTCGTTCATCTCCTCCAGCGTCAGGTTGCAGAAGCGCATCGGCACGCCGAGGTCCCGGCCCATCTGCACCGCGAGCGAGACATCCTTGTGCGCGAGCTTCAGCGAGAAGGCCGGCGGATCGTATTTGTCGACCAGGAACTGGTCGGTCACGCGGTCGAAGGTGCGCCGCCGGCCCAGCGAACCCTGGCGGATCGCCGTCCACAGGTCGAGCGGGTCCATCCCCGCCTTCACACCCATCGAGAAGACTTCCGCCATGGCCGTCTGGATCGCGTAGCCGGCCATGTTGTGGACCAGCTTCGCCACCGTCGCGGTACCGACAGGGCCGATATAGGCCGCCTGGTCGCCGAAGGCGTCGAGCACATGCTTGTACTTGTCGAACATCTCGCGGTCGCCGCCGACCCAGATGGCGAGCTTGCCGGTCTCGGCCCCCTTCGGCCCTCCGCTGACCGGCGCGTCGAAGCCGAAGGCGCCTTTCCCGGCCAGCGCCTCGGCGAAGCGCCGCACCAGGGATTGGGCGTTGGTGGACAGGTCGAAATAGGCGGCGCCCTTTTGCACGCCGGCCAGGATGCCATCGGCACCGAAGACGACCGGCTCGACCTCCTTGGGACCGGGCAGCGAGGTGAAGATCACCTCGCATTGCTCGGCCACCGCCTTGGGGCTGTCAGCCCAGATGGCGCCTGCAGCAAGGCGGTTCGCGCCCGCTTCGCGGCGAATGTCGTGGATGACGAGCTGATGCCCGGCCTTCTGGAGATTGGCGGCCATGAAGGCCCCCATCGTGCCGAGGCCGATGAATCCGACTTTCATGGCTTCAGCCCTTCGCCTTGTCCTGCGCGTCGAACACATCTACCGCGACATGCGCGGCGGTCATGGCGGAAGGCCAGCCGGAATACATGGCGAGGTGGGTGATGATCTCGCTCACCTCCTCCCGCGTCAGCCCGTTGGCCAGGCCACGGCCGATATGGCTGTTCAGCTGGTCCTGCCAGCCGAGCGCGACCAGCGCGGCGATGGTGACCAGGCTGCGGTCGCGCTTCGACAACTGCGGGCGTTCCCAGACGTCGCCATAGACGTACTGGTTCGTCATCTCCACCAGCTTCGGGAAGGCCGGGTTGATCCGGTCGCGGCGGGCGGAAGGCGGGGCGGCCATGGGCATCTCCTGTGCAGCGTCACGATCTCGGCGGTGCGAAGCGCAGGCGCCGGCGTGGGCACGCCACAGGCTTTGCCAGGCCACCATCGGCGTCCTGTCCCGAAGCCTTGCATTTCCACCCCGCGCCGGCGCCTTGCGGCACCAACACCGGGAGCATTCCAGCCATGGGGGCGGCGGTCCACCGCAATGCCTGCCATAGCCCATTGATGTCGTTTATAGGTTACCGGGGAGGCCCGCGATGAACCTGCGTCAGCTCGAGGTGTTCCACGCCGTCATGCGCGCGGGCACGGTGACCGGTGCGGCGCGGCTGCTCGGCGTGACGCAGCCTTCGGTCAGCATCGTGCTCAAGCATTGCGAGACGCAGCTGCGCATCCCGCTGTTCCGCCGCATCGGCGGCCGACTGCAGCCGACGCCGGAAGCCGAGGCCATCCTGCCGGACATCGAGGCGATCTTCGCCCGGCTAGATTCCGTGGGGCGCCAGTTGCGCGACCTGAAGGGCGGCAGCATCGGGACCCTCTCGCTCGCCGGTGCCTTCCCGATCGCCAACGGGTATTTGGCCGCCGCCGTCGCGTCCTTCATGGCGGAGCGCCCGGGCGTGCGCGTCGTGCTGCAGGCCCTCGCCTCCTCCGAACTTCTCGACCGCGTGGTCAGCCGGGAGGTCGAGCTCGGCGTCGGCCTCGAGCCCATCGTGCATCCCGAGGTCGAGACCGAGGTGCTCGTCACTGCCGGCGTCGCCTGCGTGATGCGGGATGATCATCCGCTCGCGCAGCAGGAGGAGGTTGCGATCCGACAGCTCGATGGCATGCCAATCGTCACCATCCTGCCGCGCGCGCCGCTGCGCGGTTATGTGGACCGCGCGCTGTCGGAAGCCGGGATCGTGCCGCACATCAGCGCGCAGGTGAGCATGTCGATGACCGGCATGGCGCTCGCGTTCCACGGCGCGGGCATCGCGCTCGTCGAGCCCTTCCTCCTGAACACCTTTCCGCTTCCGGGCCTGGTCGCACGCCGCCTGCGGCCGGGGATCGAGATGAAGACGCTGTTGATCCGTGCCCGCTCGGCGCCCCGGTCCGCGATCATGGCGCACTTCGTTGCGCATCTGCGGCGAGAGGTTCCGCGCCTGCTCGGGATCTGACCCCGCCCGATGATGGGGCCTCATGGCTCGTCAGGCCGACCCGAAGCGCGGTCAAGGCTGGCGATGCCGCCGGTTGGGGCTCTCGCGACCAGGCGGCCATCGCGCTGCATCCGCTGGTGCGCGTCAGGCCGGCGGCAGACCAGGTGGGACCGGCTCGGTGAAGGGCGATCTCGCCCATGGCGAGCACAGGAACATCCGGACCGATCGCGTGACGCGGCTCACGGGCGCAGCGCGTCGGCCATGAACCGGATCACCTCGGCGTTGAGGCGCGCATGAAACGCGACACGGTCAAATTCCGGCTTGCTCGCGCAGATGGCGGGCGCGACGCTGGCCAACCCCGGCGGGCAGGGTGCCATGAAGTCGAAATGCCCAGCGCCGGCAACGCTGTTGAACTCCGGCGCCCGTGGCAGCGCCGCACGCACCGGTTCCACGTAGTGTGGCATGGGCAGGATGGCATCGTCCGCCGCCTGCCAGAGCTGCACGGGCATGGCCAGTTCGGCCAGCGATCCGGGACCGAAGGTGAAGCCCAGCGCCGGCGCCGCGACGACGAGTGCGCGCAGCCCGCGCGGCGAAGGTGCCAGGACCGTGGGCGCGGCCGGGACCGCGGCGGCGGCGATCAACCGGCAATCGAAGAACGCGGGATTCGCAGCGCAATGCCCGACGATCCTGCTGAGATCCGGCGTCCCGCCCGCCGCCGCCAGCACCGTGAAACCGCCGGCCGAATAGCCGAAGGCGCCGATCCGGCCGGGGTCCACGGCGCCGGGATTCCAGTGGTCCACGACATGCTCGATCACCGCCGCGAACTGGCGCGTGCGGGCGCCAAGATCCGCGGCACCCGCAGAGTCGCGCCAGTTGTCGCCGGTGTGCGTTGGCGCGGCTACGACGAAGCCTGCCTGGGCGAGAGCAAAGGCCGTATCCACATGGCCGACGAAGGAACTGCCGCTGCCATGCGAGATAACGATGAGTGGCAGGTTGCGGCCTCGCACCGGGGCACCCGGCGCCAGATCCTGGCTGAAGAAGTCAAGCCGGGTGGCTCGTGGCATTGCGCCCTCCGCCGGATACCACAGGGCAGTCTCAACCGGAGGCGCCGTGCCGTTCGGCACCGCGATGACAACGAACCCCACGATCCCATTCTCGGCCCTGGCCGGAAGGCATGCGGCAAGAAGCAGAAGCACGACTGCCTGGAACAGGCGCATCGATCGATCCCTGCCGATGAGAGGACGCTCGAACCTAGGTAACACAAGGCGTTCCGACGCTGCGTTACGTTTGGAACACCCCGGCGTTCATCAAGCGTGGGTACCTGGCTGTCGCGGCTCGGGCAGGATCCGTTCGCTATCGCTCACGCCTCCTGCTCCATGCCCTTGTTTGATCGTGTGATTCAGACCTCCGGTGAGTCCACCTGCGGCGATCACGCGTTAGCGCCCCACTGCGACGCGGTTCCGGTCGGACGGCACGGCACACGACATCGCGCTGCTGACCCCTGACCAGGGCCACGCCGGAGCACCCTTGCGGTAGAGGCGCGACGTGCCGCCCCACCTTCAGGCGCGGCCGGATGCGAACCGTCGCCGGACGATTGCGGCATCAACGTCGCCGAACGCCACTGTCGCGCAGGGGCCCCGCGAGCGAAGCCCCCCGAGCGCCGTCAAAGGGAACTCCCTCCGCAGACCAGGATCTGCTGGCCGGTAATCGCGCCAGCCTCCGGGCCCAGCAGGAAGGCCGTGAGCGCGGCGACCTCCTCGGGACGAATGTAGCGCCCGATCGGCGGCAGCTTCGGCGGCACCGCGCTGCGGCCGGGGTCGCGCAGCATCGGCGTATCGGTCGCTGCCGGTGCGACAACATTGGCCGTGATCCCGCGCGGGGCGAGTTCAATCGCCCAGGATCGGACCATGGCGACCACGGCCGCCTTGCTCGCGGCATATTGGCTGCGTCCGGCTGCACCCGCGGCCGTGCGGCTGCCCACCAGCACGATGCGCCCGCCATCGCCCATGCGCGGAACCAGGCGGTCGGCCAGCAGCGACGCCACCTCGACATGCAGGCGCCACAGCGCGCGGCCGGCCTCCGCATCCAGTGACCCGATCACACCGCCGCGCATCAGCCCGGCGGCATGAACGAGGGCGGTGGGCTGCAGATCGGCGACCGCGGCGGCGAGCGCAGCGTCGTCCAGCAGATCCACGGCACGATGCACGAAGCGCGGGTCCGTCAGGCCGGGGGCGCTGCGGCTCAACCCGGTGACGCGCCAACCCTCGCGCAGCAGCCGATCGGCGATCGCCGCGCCGATGCCGGAGCTTACGCCGGTGACGATCGCGTGGCCGGCGGTGATGTCGGGGGGCATGCGGCGTCTCCCTTGGCGTTTCAACCCGCTTGACAGGGCGGGCAAGGGACGGATAGCAAACGCTCAATCAGCGAACAAGTGTTCGCATACCGATCACACTGACGGGAGGGAGGTGCCGATGAACGTATCGCTCGGTCGCGCCGAGAACCCGAAGAACCTTGTCCAGTCGGTGGCCAAGGCCTTTGCCGTCCTCAAATCCTTTGGGCCGGACCTGCCCGAGCTGACTGTCGCCGAGGTCGCCGCGCGCACCGGCCACGACCGCGGCACGGCCTTCCGCCTGATCCACACGCTGGTGGACCTCGGCTATCTGCGCGCCGTGCCGGAAGGGCGGCGCTTCCGGCTGACGCTGAAATGCCTGGAACTCGGTTATGCCGCGCTGTCGGCCGGCGACCTGCCGACCCATGCCCGGCCCCTGTTGCGCGAATTGGTGCCGGAGGTGGCCGATGCCGGTTCCCTCGGCGTGCTGGAGAAGGGCGAAGTCATCTATCTCGCCCGCGTCGAGGCGGGACTGCAGCGCCACGGTGTTGTGCGCCGCCCTGGCACGCGCATCGGCGCCTATGCGACCGCGCTCGGCCAGGCAATCCTCGCCTGGCTGCCGCGGGACGAGCAGGTCGCCCAGTTGGAAAGCGTCGCGCGCGTGAAACTATCCGATCGGACGCTCACCGATCTCGATGCGCTGCTGACGCGGCTCGATGATGTGCGGGCGCGCGGCTACGCCGTCTCGGATGGGGAGAACGCCTATGGCCTGCGCACCGTCGCCGCGCCCGTGCTCGATGCACGCGGCGCGCCGGCGGCCGGGGTCAGCCTGACGGTTGGCGGCGACAGGCTTTCGATGCCCGACTTCATTGCCCTGACCGCGCCGCGCGTCCGCGCGCTGGCGGAGGAACTCGGAACCGGGCTGCGCCTGTCGCTTGGTGCAATCGGGATGGGCGGACCGTCGCGATGACGGGGCCGGTTCTGCGCCTGCTCGCGGACGACCTGACCGGAGCGCTGGATACGGCGGCCGAGCTGACCGGCCTGTGCGGCCCGGTGCCCGTGGGCTGGGATGGCGCAGACCATTCGGCGGGCGGCAGCCTCGCACTGGATTCCGGAACGCGTGAGGCATCGCGCGCGGTCGCGACGGCCAGGGTGCGCGCCCTCGCGCCGGCACTGCGCGGTGCCGACATCGCCTTCAAGAAGATCGACAGCCTGCTGCGTGGCCAAGTCGCGGCGGAACTCGCTACCTGCATCGAGAGTGGCGCCTGGCCCCATGTCGTCCTCGCCCCGGCCTTCCCGGCGCAGGGGCGCATCACGCGCGGCGGCGCGGTGCTGGTGCGGCAGCCCGACGGGCGCTTCTCCGGTATCGCTCCCGACCTCCCCGGCCTGCTCGCCGCCGAAGGATTGCTGGCCCGGCCCGGCGATCCTTCGGCGCCGCTGCAGCCCGGCCTGTCGGTCTTCGACGCGGCACATGATGCGGATCTCGCACGCATCGTCGCACGCGGCCGGGGCACCGCCGGCCCGGTCCTGTGGTGCGGCAGCGGCGGCCTTGCGCGGGCGCTGGCCGGCAGCACGACGGCGGGCGCCAGCACGGCGCTGCGCGGCCCGGTGCTCGGGCTGTTCGGCTCCGACCAGCCGGCGACGGCGCGGCAACTGGCGGCCTGCGGCGACCGCGCGATCGCCGTTGCCGCCGGCGATGGCCCAACGGCCGCGCGCATCGCACGGATGATGGACACGGCGGGCGTCGCCATGGTCAGCGTGGCATTGCCCGATGGCCTCGACCGCGCTGCGGCGGCCCTTCGCATCGCGGCGGTGATGGCGGGCCTCACGCGGCACCTGCCCCAGCCAGGTACGCTGATCGTGGCTGGCGGGGAGACGCTTCGGGCGATCTGCGATGCGCTCGGCGCGCGCGGGCTGGAGGCGACGGGCATCGTGGCACCCGGCGTCCCGCGCTCCGTGATGCGCGGCGGCGCCTGGGATGGCGCCCCCATCGTTTCGAAATCCGGCGCCTTCGGCGGCGACACGCTGTGGCGCGACCTTCTTGCCGATACCGTCCTGCCTTCCGGGAGCATTCACGCATGACGCCGCGTCACCTTGCGATCACCATGGGCGATCCCGCCGGCATCGGCCCGGAGATCATCGTCAAGGCGTGCCAGGCGCTGGGTGATCGCATCGCGGCCGGTGCACTGCGGCTGCTGGTGATCGGCAGTGGCGCAGCGCTGGAACGCGCCCGGGCGGCGCTGGCGCCGGAACTCGTGGTGCCGGAGGTCACGGCGGATGACAGCGACTGGCCGGCGCTGTGCTTCCTGCAGGCCGGACCGGAAGGTGAGCCAATCCAACCGGGCGTGCTCTCCGCCGATGGTGGCCGCTTCGCCTATCTCGCGGTCGAGCATGGCGTGCGCCTCGTGCAGTCCGGCAGGCTCGGCGCCATCGTCACCGCGCCCCTGAACAAGGAAGCGCTGAACAAGGCCGGCTACCACTATGCCGGCCATACCGAGATGCTCGCCGAGCTGACCGGCGTGAAGGGCAGCGTCATGCTGCTGGCGCACGGCAACATGCGCGTCAGCCACGTGACCACCCATTGCGCGCTGGAGGATGTGCCGAAGCGCGTCACGCCGCAGCGCATCCGGTTGGTGCTTGACCTGACGCAGCAGGCGCTGCGCGGCCTCGGCATCGAACGGCCGCATATCGCGGTGGCGGCGCTGAATCCGCATGCCGGCGAAGGCGGCCTGTTCGGCCGGCAGGACATCGACGTGGTCGCACCCACCATCGCGCAGGCCGTCGCGGACGGGATGCACGTCACCGGCCCGGTGCCGGGCGACACCGTCTTCGTCAAGCTGCGGGCGGGGCAGTTCGACGCGGTCGTCGCGATGTATCACGACCAGGGGCACATCCCGGTGAAGCTGCTCGGCTTCCACGTCGATCCCGCAACGGGGAAGTGGGATGCTCTATCGGGGGTGAACATCACGCTCGGGCTGCCGGTGATCCGCACCTCGGTCGACCACGGCACCGCCTTCGACATCGCGGGCAAGGGCATCGCCAGCGAACGCAGCCTGATCGAGGCCATCGAATACGCCGAACTGCTCGCCGCGCATCGCGCCGCGGCCTGAGGACACGCCCCATGACCAACCTGCTTCATCCGATCGAGATCGACCGCCCGACACGCATCGCCTACGGCCCTGGCCTGGTCGCCACGGTCGGGCAATGGGCCAGGGAGAAGGGCATCGCGCGCAGCCTCGTCATCGCCGACGCCTTCAATGCCGCGCGTATCGACCTGCTCGGCCTGCCCGGCGAGGTGACGGTCTTCGGCGAGGTGAAGCCGGAGCCCGACATTCCGAACCTCGACGCCGCACTGGCGATCGCGCTGCGCGCGCAGCCGCAACTCGTCATCGGCTTCGGCGGCGGCAGCGCGATGGACCTGGCGAAGCTCGTCGCCGTGCTGCCGGGCAGCGGACAAACACTGCCGGAGGTGGTGGGGCCGGAGAAGGTCGCGGGCCGCCGCGTCGCACTCGTGCAGGTCGCGACGACTTCCGGCACCGGCAGCGAGGCGGGCTCGCGCGCGCTGGTCACCGATCCGGCGACGCAGAACAAGCTCGCGGTGCAGAGCCGCCACATGATTGCCGACCTCGCCGTGGTCGATCCCGACCTGACGCTGACCGTGCCGCGCGCGGTGACGGCGGCGACCGGCGTCGATGCGCTGGCCCATTGCGCCGAGGCCTTCACCAGCCGCAAGGCGCATCCGCTGATCGACCTCTATGCGCTGGAGGGCATCCGCCTCGTCGGCCGCTTCCTCGGCCGCGCCGTGGCCGATGGTGGCGATCGCGAGGCACGGGCGGGACTCGCACTCGCCTCGCTCTATGGCGGGTTCTGCCTCGGTCCGGTGAACACCACGGCGGGGCATGCGGTGGCCTATCCGCTCGGGACCCGGCACCACATCGCGCATGGCCTCGCATGTGCGGTCATCTTTCCCCACACCCTGGCCTTCAACGCGCCCGCGACGCCCGAGAAGACGGCGCTGATCCTTGATGCGCTCGGCCTCGGCGGCGCGACGGATGTGCTGGCGGCGAGCCATGGCTATTGCGCGGCACTTGGCATCGAGATGCGCCTGTCCGGTCTCGGCGTGCCCGAGAGCGACCTGCCCACCATGGCGGAGGAAGCGCATGCGATCCGCCGCTTGCTCGACAACAACCCACGCGAGATGAGCCGCGAGCAGATCCTCGGCATCTATCGCGCGGCGCTGTGAGGAGATTCCAATGCCCGACACAACCGGCCTGATCGAGCGCCCTGAAATCCTGGCTCCGGCACCAGGCGATCCCGCGCGCATCGAGGGCTTCATCCCCACCCCCTGCGTGCAGAACCATGCCTCCTTCCTGCTGCCGCTTGGCGGGGGCGACATGGGCTGCGTGTGGTTCGGCGGCACGCAGGAAGGCGTGCCGGACATCTCGGTGCATTTCTCGCGTCTCGCCGCCGGGGCGGATCGCTGGTCACCGGCGGTCCGGCTGTCGGATGACCCGACGCGGTCCGAGCAGAATCCGCTGCTGTTCAACGCCCCCGACGGAAGGCTGTGGCTGCTGTGGACCGCGCAGGTTTCCGGCAACCAGGACACCGCGATCATCCGCCGCCGCATCTCGGAGGATGACGGCCGCAGCTGGGGCCCGATCGAGACGCTGTTCGGCGAGCAGCCCGGCTTCGGCACCTTCATCCGCTCTCCCGTCGTCGTGCTCGACAATGGCGACTGGCTGCTGCCGATCTGGCGCTGCACCAAGCCGCCGGCGGGTGCCTGGACCGGCGACCTCGACACCAGCTCGGTGATGATCTCCTCCGATGCCGGCGCGACCTGGTCGGAGCATGCGGTGCCCGGCAGCACGGGCTGCGTGCATATGAGCATCGTCGATCTGCGCGACAGCACGCTCGTCGCCTTCTACCGCAGCCGTTGGGCGGATTCGATCTACCTCAGCCGCTCATCGGATGGCGGGCGCCACTGGTCGGCGCCGGTGCCCACCGAACTGCCGAACAACAATTCCTCGGTGATGGCGACGCGCCTCGCCGATGGGCGGCTCGCCATGGTCTACAATCATTCGAGCGCGGCGGATGCGACGGATCGGCGCGTCTCGCTCTACGACGACATCGGCGGCGATGAGCTTGCACCCGCCGCGCCATCCACCGGCCGCAGCGCCTTCTGGGGTGCGCCGCGCGCGCCGATGACGCTCGCCATCTCCGCCGACCAGGGCCGCAGCTGGCCTATCCGGCGCAACCTCGAAACCGGCGACGGATACTGCATGACCAACAATTCGAAGGACCGGCTCAACCGGGAATTCTCCTACCCGTCGCTGTGCCAGACGCCGGATGGGATGCTGCACATCGCCTATACCTATTGGCGGCAGGCCATCAAGTATGTCCGCGTGAAACCGGATTGGGCCGGGAGTGCCGCGGCATGACCGCGCTGCATCCGCGCGGCGTGTTCAGCGCCGCCCTGACCCCGGTGACCGAGGCGCTCGCGCCCGACCACACCCTTTTCATCGCCCATTGCAAGCGCCTGCTTGCGGAGGGCTGCGACGGCATCGCGCTGCTCGGCACCACGGGGGAGGCGAATTCCTTCTCCTCCGACGAACGCCGCGCGCTGCTGGAAGCAGTGGTCGGCGCCGGCGTCGCGCCCGACCGCCTGCTGCCCGGTACCGGCGTCGCCGCGGTGACCGAGACGGTGGCGCTGACGCGCCATGCGCTGTCGCTCGGCGTGGCCACCGTCGTGATGCTGCCGCCCTTCTACTACAAGGGCGTCACGGAGGACGGCCTGTTCGCCGCCTATGCCGAGGTGGTGGAGCGCGTCGCCGATCCGCGGCTGCGCGTCGTGCTGTACCACATCCCGCAGATGTCGGCGGTGCCGATCCCCTTCCCCGTGATCGCGCGCCTGCGCGCCGCCTATCCCGGCGTCTTCACCGGCATCAAGGATTCCGCCGGCGACCTCGCGCATATGGTGTCGCTGGTCGAGAGCTTCCCCGGCCTCGCCGTGCTGGCGGGTGCCGACCCGCTGATGCTGCCGCTGCTGCGCAAGGGTGGTGCCGGTTGCATCACCGCGACGTCCAACCTGGTCGCCGCCGATCTGGCCTTCGTCTTCCGCCATTTCGCCGATCCGTCGCAGGACGCGGCGGTGGAGGCGGCGCAGGCGCGCATCGTCGCAGCCCGCAATCGGGCCTCACGCTTCGCGCAGATGGCCTCGCTGAAGGCCCTGCTCGCCGCTCGCACCGGTGAGACAGGCTGGCGGCGCCTGCGCCCGCCGCTGCTGCCGCTTTCCGCGGCGGAGGAAAAGGCCCTTCTGGAAGACTGACGCTGTCAACCGGCCGCCAGCATGCAGGACGGCCGACCGCATGGAGGAAACGATGAATCGACGTCAGATGCTGGTTGCGGGTGCGGCGGGAGGCTTCGGCCTGCTGGCCGCCCCCGTCGTTCACGCGCAGGGCGCCTGGCCGCTTGGCCGGCCGGTCCGCGTGATCTGCCCCTGGCCGCCCGGCGCGGCGAATGACGCGCTGGCACGGTTGCTGGCGCAGCGGCTGCAGGAGAAGCTCGGTGCCACGGCGGTGGTTGAGAACCGCACCGGCGGCGCCGGGCTGGTCGGCACGACTGCAGTGCTGGCGGCCCCACCGGACGGCTTCACGCTGCTCGCCTCGGCTTTCAACACCGCGGTGATGCCGCTGGTGCTGAAGGGGGCGACCTTCGATCCGCAGCGCGACCTCGAGGTGATGGCCCGCACGGCACAGGCGCCGCTGGTCATGGTGATCAGCGGCCAGCGCCCGCAGCGCACACTCGCCGAGGTCGTCGCCGCGGCAAAGGAGAAGCCGCGCGAGTGGAACTTCGCGATCTCCTCGCTCGGCTCGGCGGGGCATCTCGCGACAATCGAATTCCTCCGTCGCACCGGTGTCGAGATCGACATGGTGACCTATCGCGGCACGCAGCCGGCGCTGACCGATCTGATGGGCGGCAGCGCGCAGCTCCTCATCGATCCGAGCTTCGCGCTGCTGCCGGCGACCGGCGATGGTCGGATCCGCGCCATTGGCATCGCGACGGCGCAGCGTTCCAGCCTGGCGCCGGATGTCCCGACCATGGCCGAGGCCGGGTTGCCCGACTATCGGTTCCAGTCCTGGTACGGGGTCTGGGCGCCGAAGGGCACGCCGGCCGAGATCAACCAGCGCGTCAACGCGTTGATGCAGGAGACGATGCGCGACCCCGCCATCGTCGAACGGCTGAAGGGGCAGATCCTCGAGCCGGTGACGGAGAGCATCGAGGAAACGCGGCGCTTCATCGGCGCGGAGATCACCCGCGCCACCGAACTGCTGCGCAGCGTCAACTACCAGCCCGAGTAGCAGTGGCGGCGGCGCATGATCATCCCGGTTTGACAGGTGCATGGATGGTCGGCGGAGCCGGCCGGCCATCCATGGCCACAGCCATCTTCAATGGTGGTTGGGAGGTGCGGAAGTCCGCTCACGGGATGCGCTACCGGGCGCGATCGATCGCACTGGTGAGCGAGCCAGAGGAGCGTCTCGACGCGTCCACCTCCACGCGGGACCCGCGTTCGCTATCCAATGGAAAGCCGGACGCCGACAGCGCTGGCGCCGCCCCGTTGCTCGCGCGTCAGGCCAGGCATCTGGCCAATCCGCAGTCAAGCGAGACACGGGAGGCGCCTCCGCCCTGCCTCCCGGACAGCACGGAGCACGCGCCTGTCCGCGCAGGCGCGTCGTCGCGGCCTCAGGAGAGTTCGCGGCAGAAATCCTGGATGCGGCCGCAGGCTTCCCGCAGGCTCGCCGTGTCGGTCGCGTAGGACACGCGGAAATACGGGCTCATCCCATAGGCCGAGCCCTGTACCGCCGCGACCTGCTTCTCCGCCAGCAACGCCGTGACGAAGTCGATGTCGGTCTCGATCCTGCGCCCGCCCTTGGTGGTCTTGCCGAGGCAGCCCGCGACGTTCGGGAACACATAGAAGGCGCCCTCGGGCTTGTGGCAGTTGATGCCTTCTGCCGCGTTCAGCATCTCGACCACCAGGTCGCGGCGTTCGCGGTATACGGCGGCGCGCTCGGCCAGCAGGTCCTGCGGGCCATCCAGCGCGGCGATGGTTGCGGCCTGCCCGACCGTGGACACGCCGCTGGTGGACTGACCCTGCACATTCGCCATGGCCTTGATCAGCTTCGCCGGGCCACCGCAATAGCCGATGCGCCAGCCGGTCATGGCATAGGCCTTCGACGCCCCGTTCATCGTCAGCACGCGGTCGCGCAGGCGCGGCTCGACCTCGGCGATAGTGACGAACTCGAAGCCGTCATAGATCAGGTGCTCATACATGTCGTCCGTCAGGATCCAGACATGCGGGTGCTTCAGCATGACGTCCGCGATCTCCCGCATCTCGGCGCGGGAGCACGCGGCGCCGGTCGGGTTGCTCGGGAAGTTCAGGATCAGCCACTTGGTGCGCGGCGTGATCGCGGCGTCGAGGTCCGCCGCGCGCATCTTGAAGCCGTTGTTCTGCGGGCAGGGCACGCCGACCGGCACACCGCCGGCGAACTTCGCCATGTCGGCGTAGCTGATCCAGGCGGGACGCGGGATCACCACCTCGTCGCCCCGATTCAGCGTCGCCATCAACGCATCGAAGATGATCTGCTTGCCGCCATTGGCGACAAGGATCTCCTCGGCGGCGTAGTCGAGCCCGTTGTCCCGCTTGAACTTGCGCGCGATCGCCGCCTTCAGCGCCTTGGTGCCCTCGGTTGGCGGGTACTTCGTGTCGCCCGCCTTCGCCGCGGCGTGCGCGGCCTCGACGACATGATCGGGCGTCTGGAAGTCCGGCTCGCCCTGCGAAAGGCTGATGACCGGCACGCCGCGGGCGCGCAGGTCGCGCGCCATCGCGGTCATGGCTGCGCTCGCCGAAACTTCGACGTTGTCGAGACGATCAGCGAGATCAGGCATTGGCTGGGTTCCGCATGACATGGGAAGGGCGGCGCTGATTGTGCCGCTAGATGGCATTACATTTCGAACTATGAAATTATGACGTCAAGACCCTCTTTCCCCGACGTGGGCCTCATGTTACCGGCAACGCTGTAATGCCAGACGCCCCCGATCCCCCAGGTGACCGTGCCGAGACGGCCGGCGGCGTCATTGCCGTGGACCGCGCAATCGATCTGCTCAATGCCTTCCGCTGGGGCGATGACGGGCTGTCGCTGGCGGAGCTCGCCAACCGCACCGGGCTGCACAAGACCACCATCCTGCGCCTGGCGGTGTCCCTGCAGGCCGCCGGCATGCTGGCGCGATCGGCCAATGGCGAGTTCCGGCTCGGCGCCAATATCCTGAAGCTCTCGGCCATCCTGCGCGCGTCGCAGCGGCTGGACCGGGAGGCTCTGCCCTTCCTCCAGATCCTGGCCGCGGAATGCCGCGAGGGCGCATCGCTCTTCATCCGCGACGGCGATGCGCGCATCTGCCTGGTCCGCGCCGAGGCCGAGCAGAGCGTGCGCGACGCCCCGCGCCGCCTGTTGCCCATGGCGTTGGACGACACCTCCGCCGGCCTGGTGCTGCGTGGGATGGAGGGCAACTGGGTCGCGCCGCCGGGCACGCCTTTCCGCCCGATTTTCACGACCGGCGTGACGGACCCGCAGACGGCATCGCTGAGCGCGCCGGTCTTCGATGCCGAGGGCGACATCGTCGGGTCGATGACCATCTCCGGCCCGGCCTTCCGCCTGACGATGGAGGTCGCGCAGGCATTCGCGCCGACCCTCATCAAGCAGGCGGAAGCCTTTTCGACCAGCCTCGGCTACCGCACCGAGATGCCACCGACGCGGAGCACCGCACCGCGCCGGGAACGTCGCGCATCCACGAGCACCAGGACCGGGACGCGCTGAGCGTCCAGGGTCAGTTGTTCTGACCCTGGCGGACGATCTCCGCGACGATCGGGCGCATCGCGTTCTCCTCGCGCGTCCAGTAGTCGCCGAACGCCGCCGGACCCATGAAAGTGGCGTCGAGGCCGAGGCGGCGCAGCGTGTCGCGATGCGCCTGGCTGGTGATCGCGGTCTCCAGCGCCTGCGCCAGGCGGCGCACGATCGGTTCCGGCGTGCCGGCGGGCGCGACGAAGCCGCGCGCCGAACCGGCCGTCAGCGGCGTGCCGAGCGAGGCCAGCGTCTGGATGCCGGGCAGGAACTCGTTCGGCTGTTCCGAGAGCACCGCCAGCACGCGCACCAGTCCCGACCGGCTCTGCGTAATGGCCGTGCTGCTGGATGACATCATCACATCGACCTGCGACGCGATCAGCGCCGTGATGGCCGGCGCGGCGCCCTGGAAATGCACCAGGTTGAACTCGATGCCGAGCGCCTGCTGGAGCTGGAGCGACGAGATGTGTTCCCACCCCAGGATGCCCGGGCCGGCCATCGACACCACGCCGGGCCGCGCCTTTGCCGCGGCGACGAGGTCGGCAAAGGTTCGGTTCGGGCTGTTCGCCGGCACCAGGATCGTACCGGGATCGATGACGTGCAGCGCGAGCGGCACGAAGCTGTCTCGATTGAACGGCGCACGGCGCGACGGGTCCAGATACAGCGTGAAGGTGGACGGCCACAGACCGTAGGCGACGGTGTAGCCATCGGGCCGCGCGCGGGCGAGTTCCGCCATGCCGATCTGCGATCCGGCGCCGGCGCGATTGACGATGACGACCGGCACGCCGAGCGCCCGTTCAAGCTCCGGCCCCAGGGCCCGCGCCGTGACGTCGCTGCCGCCGCCGGGCGGATAGGGGACGATGACCGTCAGCGGCCGGCCGGGTTCCGGGAAGGGTGCCTGCGCCATGGCGGGAAGCGCGGGCGACATCGTCGTCATTGCCGCCGCGGCGAGCAGGTTGCGTCTCAACATGGTAGCCATCTCCTGAAGATCGCCGGACGCCCTTGCCGGGCGCCTCGGTCGTTTTCCTGCGCGAGACGGCATTCTGTTGCGCCGCCTTCGCTTCCCGTGTGTCCGGCGCGGGGCATGTCCCGCTCCCGAAATCTCAGCCCAATGTCTGCGGGAAGGGGGCGATGGTGCCGCCCGCCGCCTCGATCGCGCCGCGAATGGTGCGCGCCAGATCGACCGCGCCAGCCGTGTCACTGTGGATCAGGATGGAATCGACCTTCATGGCCAGCACCTCGCCGGTGATCGCGACGACGGTGCCGTCCTTCAGCAGCCGCGCCACGCGCTCGCGCACCGCGTTGGCATCCTTCACCATCGACCCCGGCAGCTTGCGCGACACCAGCAGCCCCTTCGCGTCATAGGCGCGGTCGGCGAGGAACTTGGTGAAGACGCGCAACCCTTCCGCTTCGGCCGCATGCGCGATCGCGGTGCCGGGGGCGGAGGAGACGAACAGCGTCTTGTCGAAGGCCCGCACCGCGCGCGCCATGGCATCGGCCATCGGCTGGTCCACCGCGATCAGGTTGCCGAGCGCGCCGTGGAAACTCGCATGCGCCATCCTGACGCCGGCGGCGCGGCAGATGCCCTCCAGCGCGCCGAGTTGGTAAATGGCGTGCTTCTCCATCTCCTTCGGATCGATCTGCATCAGCCGCCGGCCGAAGCCCATGAGGTCCGGGAAGCCGATATGCGCCCCGATCGCCACGCCACGTTCCTGCGCCATGCGCACGGTTCGGTCCATGATCACCGCATCGCCGGCATGGAAGCCGCAGGCGAGGTTTGCGGATGAGACGATGTCGAGCAGCGTCTCGTCCTCGGCCATGCGGTAGGCACCGAAGCCTTCCGCCATGTCGGAGTTGAGATCGATCTTCATGGCGTGGTCCTCGCCTCGGGGGTGAAGTGCATCAGCGGGCTGCCGAAGCCGACGATCGTGCCGGGCTTCGCGAGTAGCGCGCCGACGATGCCGTCCTCGCTGGCCGTGACGGGCTGGATCAGCGCGCCCGTGCGCAGCAGCGCGACGATGTCGCCGGCCCGCACGCGCTGCCCCGGCTGAACCAGCGGCGCGTCGGCATAGGGATGCGCCGCGAGGAATTCGCCCGTGCCGCGCGCGGCGAGGCTGGGCGGTTCCGATGCCGGCTGAACCCGCAACGGCGCGGCCGCGACAGGTGTCCCGCCGCCCAGCGTCAGCCGCAGCCGCGCCGTGGGCGTCGTCAGTTCGAAGCCGTCGAGGCCGGCGGCTTCGAGCCACGCGGCGATCTGCCGCACCTCATCCGTATTCATGGCCGTCGTCCCGTACCGCAGAGCGATCGGTAGTGCCCCGACAGGCGACGCAGAGTGGCGACCCACGCATCCGCCTGTCGCACCGCCACCAGCGCATCCCGGTAGGCCACCGGAACGAAGCGCAGCCGGCTGCCGAGCGGCGCCTGGGCAAGGCGCCACAGATCGGGCTCGATCACCGTCGCGATCTTCGGGTAGCCGCCGGCCGTGTGGGCGTCGCTCATCTGGATGATGGGCTCGCCGGAGGGCGGCACCTGCACGATGCCCGGCACGATGCCGTGGGACCGCATCTCAAGCCGCTTTGCGAAGTCGAGCGGCTGGCCGAGCAGTCGAAATCCGGCGCGGTTGCTTTGGCCGGAGATCTTCCAAGCGGTCGCCCAGAAGCGCTGCTGCGCTTCCTCGGTGAACAGTTCGTACTCGCCGGCGGTCAGCACGCGGACCGCAGTCGTGTTCGGCTGCAAATCCTCCGGTGCGAAGTCGGCCGGCAGCGCGGCGTCCGGCGGCTGTGCGCCGAAGCCCGCTGCGGCGAGCCCGGCAGTTGCCGTGCCGACCGGCAGCACGTCGCCTGCCTGCAACCAGCGCCCCTCATGCCCGCCGAAAGCACCACGGAACTGCGTGCTGCGGGAATTGAGGATCACTGGCACGTCGATGCCGCCAGACACGGCCAGGTAGGCGCGCGCGCCGCGGCGCGGCGCGGCGATGGTCAGCACCTGTCCGGCCTCCGCACGGCCGGCCCACCAGGGCAGCATCGGCGCGTCGTCGAGCGTGACGGCGCAACCGGCGCCGGTCACGGCGAAATCGGCCGCTTCGCGGAAACGGAAGCGGCACGGAAACGCCTGAATCTCGATGCCGGCGAGATCATCCGCATTGCCGAGCATGGCGTTGCCGGCCAGCAGCGCGAGCCGATCCATCACCCCGGAATAGCTGACGCCGTAGCGTAGATACGGCGCGCGCCCGAGATCCTGCACCGAGGCGAGCGGCGCGATGTCGAGAACCTCGATCACAGGATCACCCGCTCGGCCCGGAAGCGCACGATGTCGCCAGGCGCGAGCAGCGCAGGCGGGTCCTGGTGGGGATCGAAGACGGGCAGTGTCGTACGACCGAGCCAGTTCCAGCCGCTCGGCCCCACTGTACCGCCCATGCCGCCCTGGAACCCGCCGATGGAGACGGTGCCGGCCTCGGCACGGATGCGGGGCACCTTGCGGCGCGGCATGGCGATGCGCGGGTCGAGTCCGCCGAGATAGACATTGCCGGGATGGCTGCCGACGGCGAAGACAATCATCCGGCTTTCGGTATGCAGCCGCACGACTTCCTCGGGTGGCAGCTTCGCATGGGCAGCGATCTCGTGCAGGTCGGGGCCGTATTCGCCGCCATAGATCACCGGCACATCGACGACGCGGCCTTCAGTCTGGTCCGGTTCCGCTTCGTTCCAGGCGACGACGAGCGCTTCCTCGATACGGTCCGGGTCTTCCGGCGGCGTGTCGAAAGTCAGCATGACGTTGGTCATGCAGGGGGAAGCTTCCCGCACCCCCGGCCAGGCGGCGACCACGCGCGTCAGCGTCCAGATGCGGCGCTGGTTCGTCAGGTCGAAATCGCCCGGCGCTTCGAACAGCAGATGGGTGGTGCCGAGCATGCTGACGCGCGGCTGCGTCAGTTGGTTATCGACCAGCATCGCTGCCCTCCGCCGCGCGTGAAGCGAGCCAGTGTTCCAGGTGGTGGATGTCCGCACCGCCGGCGCGGAAGCCGTCCTCGCGCATGATGGCGGTGCAGAGCGGCGCGTTGGTGGTGATGCCCTCGATCCGCAGTTCCGCGAGGGCGGCGATCATGCGCGCGATCGCCTGGTCCCGCGTCGCGCCATGCGCGATGACCTTGGCGATCAGGGAATCGTAGTGCGACGGCACAGTGTAGCCCGCCGTCAGATGCGTATCGACGCGCAGCCCCGGCCCGCCCGGCAGGCGCAGCCCGGTGATGCGGCCCGGCGATGGCACGAAGGTGAAGGGATCTTCGGCATTGATGCGGCATTCGATGGCGTGGCCGCGCGAGGCGACATCGGCCTGGGCGATGCCGAGCACCTCGCCCTGTGCGATGCGCAGTTGCTCGCGCACGATGTCGATGCCTGTGACCATCTCCGTCACCGGATGTTCCACCTGCACGCGGGTGTTCATCTCGATGAAGTAGAAGGCGCCGTTCTCGTAGAGGAACTCGAAGGTGCCCGCGCCGCGATAGCCGATGCGGCGGCAGGCTTCGACGCAGCGCTCCCCGACGTCGCGCAGCATGTCCGGCGCGATGCCTGGCGCCGGCGCTTCCTCGACCACCTTCTGGTGGCGGCGCTGCATAGAGCAGTCGCGCTCGCCGAGACAGATCGCGTTGCCATGCGTGTCGCACAGCACCTGGATCTCGACATGGCGCGGGGTTTGGAGAAACTTCTCCATGTAGAGGTCGCTGCGGCCGAAGGCGCGCCCGGCCTCGCTGCGCGTGATGGCGACCGCCTCGGCCAGCGCCTCGGCCGAGGCGACGACGCGCATCCCGCGGCCGCCGCCGCCGCCGACCGCCTTCACGATGACGGGATAGCCGATCTCCGTGGCGATGCGCGCGATCGTCTCGGCATCGTCGGGCAGAGGCTCGTCGGGGCCCGGCACGCAGGGAACGCCCGCCTCGATCATCGCGCGCTTGGCGGCGATCTTGTCGCCCATGGTGCGGATGGAGGCCGGCGTCGGGCCGATGAAGACCAGGCCCGCATCCTCCACCGCCTCGGCGAAGGCAGCATTCTCGCTGAGGAAGCCGTAGCCGGGGTGGACCGCTCCGGCGCCGATGGCCTCTGCCGCCAGCAGCAGCGCGGGGATGTTGAGATAGCTGTCGCGCGACGGCGCGCCGCCGATGCAGATGGCATCATCGGCCGCGTCCAGCCATGGTGCGCCGCGATCGCCCGCCGAATGGGCCGCGATGCTGCGCAACCCGGCTTCGCGGCAGGCACGAATGATGCGCAGCGCGATCTCGCCGCGATTGGCGACGAGGACGGTGTCGAAGCGGCTCATGCGCGCAGCCGGAATAGCGGCTGGCCGGCCTCCACCTCCTCGCCGGACTCGACGAGGATGGCCTCGACGGTGCCGGCACGCGGCGCTGCGATGGCGGTGAACACCTTCATCGCCTCGATCAGGCACAGGGTCTGCCCGGCCTCGACCGTCGCACCAACCATGACGAAGGCTGGCGCGCCCGGCGCCGGCGTGCGGTGGAACACGCCGAAGGATGGGGACGGCACGGCATCGCTTGGCGCGGGGGCCTCGGCAGTGGGCGGCAGCGCTTCCGCCTCGGCCGGCATACGCAGCGCGGGGCCGAGATCCGCCGCAGGACGCGCGACCGGTGCCCCACCTGACCGGCTCAGCCTGAGTATCGTGTTGCCCTCCGTGAGTTCCAGATCAGTCACCTGGGATCGAGAAACCAGGTCGATGAGGGCTTTGATCTTAGCCAGATCCATGCGGGGTCCTCAGGGAAGCACGGGCGCGCAAACAGCCGCGATGGTGGGTAGCCCGCATCGCGCTGGCGCATACCGTTGCGCGAAATGTCATGCCACGCAACGCAATTTTCGCATGCCAGCGCTTGTGACGGAAAGGGGCGTTCTTTACCGCGCCCAGCTCTTGCCGAATTTCCGTCAATCGGAATGTATTTTCGATAATTGAAATTCTGCCGGCACCTCGCGAACCTTGCCGCGATGGTGTGCGGCCCTTGAGAGAGGCTCATTCCCTGAAGATCCGCATCTGCGGCGCGGGTGCCATCTGCGGACATCTCGCGGCATGTCTCGCCGGCTGTGCGGGGACCGCTGCTCGCTGCCATCCAGTCGCGTGGCCTGACGGTGAACACGCCCGAAGGCATCATGGCTTGCCAGCCGCACGCGAGCGCCAACCCGGGCGAGCTCGGCCCGCAGGATGCGGTGATGGTCCCCGTGAATGCCCCCACCCTGCCCGCCGTCGCTGCCGGGATCGCTCCGTTGCTGCGCCGTGATGCCGCGGTGATCTTGGCCTTGAACGCCGTGCCCTGATGGTATTTCGACCATCACGGCGGGAAGCTCGAAGGTTAGCCGCTGCCGTGGCTCGACCTCGGCGGCGCGGTGCGCGCGACGGTCTTAGCGTCGATCGTGCTTCGGTGGGCGTCGTCTATTCCTCCTGCACCGTTATCGAGCCTGGCGTCGTGCATGGTGGCGCGTTCTTCAGCTGCTCGGTGGCGATAGCGCCGCCGGCCGCGGGCCGGTTATCCACTGTTACGGATTGACCCAGCCGCGCCGCCCACGCCTCCGCCAAAGTGCACGCGAGCATATCGGCGGTGCTGGCCGGAGCGAGCGGCACGTTCAGGTTGATCGGGCGGATCGGCACCCATCCCTGCGCATGCGCGGGGGCGGCAAGTGTGGCGCCAAGCAGCAGGTCACAACGTCGTATCGTTCACTCCGGTGTGCTGTTGCCAGGCTTCCGGGGCGTGGGCTTAGGCCGTTACAAGGTAGATCGGGCTCGACCAGAGGACATTCCCATCCTCCAAGGTCGCGCGGATGTAGAGCGCATTGTCTTCGTCACGGCGCAATCGGATGCGACGGATCTGGCGAAGGCTGCGATGCGGATTGATGTCGGGCAGGCGAAAAGCACGCAGGCGCCGCCCCAGGCCGCCGGCCTCCCACACCCTCTCGTCCGCGCCGAGATCGGCGATCTCAACCTCGCCGTCTGCAAGGTTGGTCTGTACGGCCAGGCGACCGGCTTCAGCGTCGTCCAGCATCGCTTCCACGCCCATGAAGCCGCCGGTGGTCACTCCGTCGAAAGACAGGCCCTTGCTGGAAGGATCAAAGCGCCGGTCCAAATTGAAGCGATTGATGGGCTGTGCATCGCGCCAGGTATTGCCCTTCAGCGAGATCTCGCCCTTCCACATCGTCTCGCGCCCACGGCCACGGTATTCAGAGCCTTCCCACAGCACCCGGACGCGGCGCCCAAGATCGGCTTGGGCGTAAGGACGAAACGTCTCGATCAAGCGGGTGCGGTTGTGGATCTCGACGCGCTCAATCGGCACGCCGGCGTTGATCTCAAAGCCGAACTCCACCTCCTCATCCACGACACCGGTCAGGATGTTGCCGAGCGTAGCGCGTGATGTCCGCCCGACCGGCGCACCGCCCAGGGCGGGGTCATCGCGGTGCAGGTCGGCGTCCCTGGACAGCACGGCCCACGCAGCGCAATGCAGTCGCGCCGCACCGGTTGTGCAGTATTGCCGGCGCCACAGCATGGCGTCCCAGATCGCGTCGCGTGACAGGTCCTGAGCCAGGTAGCAGGTCAACCCGCCATAGGCGCCGAAGAGCGATGCACCGGGATGCGAGGCGCCCTGCCGCCCTTTGTGGCCATCCGAATTCGCTGCGATGCCGACGCGCGCGCCCGTCGAAAAAGCATCCATCAGCAGCCAGTCGAAGGTGCCCCAGTCAGAATGCACTTCGACGCTGCGTTCGAGCTTCTTGTCGTGCGCGTAGAGCAGGTTGGCGTAGCGGCCGCCGACATGCGGCAGGCAGAGCACGTCGCCTTCCTGGCGCAGCGTCGCGTGCAGAGTCTTCACATCAAGCGCGTCCTTGTCGGCGTCGGAAAGATCCTCGACGAGCGCGTGGCACGATCGGTGCAACGTGCCGCCCTCGTGCTTCAGCACCACGTTGCGGTCGCCGCCGAGCGCGGTGTTGCCGGACCATTCCCAGCCGGGGAAGAAAGCGAAGCGCCCGGTTTGGTTGAACTCCGCGGTCAGCGCGTTCAGGTCGCGCCAGAACGCCGCTGTGATCTGGAAGTCATTACCTTGGTGGCACATGGCATCGATGAAGGCGAGGTCGCGGGCGTATTCTGCCAATCGCCGCGCGGAGTTGGTGCCAATCGTCTCGTCCGACTGGCCGTGCATGTCGGCCCAGAAGGGGAAAGTCTCTGCGCTGTCCACCAAGCGCAGCGGCGCGGTCTGCACCAGCGTGGCACCGGCTTCGTCCAGCAGCGTGACAATCACGTCGCCTGGTTCCGCGCGCAGCCCCTCGATGCGGTGGCTGCGCGCGCCCTGTGGCCATTCAAAGCTATCGGGAAGGCCGGTGACCGGAGCGCTGGAAATCAGTCGAAACCGCCCGCGTACGAGATGCGACGGATTGCCCCAGCGATCGTCTGCGCGGAGCGACAGCGCAAACGGTTCGGCCGCGCGGCGAAGTGTTGGCAGGACGCTACAGAACATCTCCGGCGCACCGGGGACGATTGAAATCCAGGGCTGCTCCGGCAGCAGCGCCCAGTTGAAGCAGGCGAAGACGTCAGCCAGCACGCGAAACTCGAACCGGTCTTCGCAGAAGGTCTGGAGCCGGATACCAGGCGAACCGCCGCTGCGGTCACCCAGACGAACCGTGATCGTGTCACTGGGCGCGAGATACCCGCGCCCAACCGCTACGGTAATGCACTTACCCCACGGGCGCATGTTCAGGCGCGGGTTGTACGAGAGCTCAAGCCTTGCCCCGTTGGAGGCGGTGGCCGTTACGTAGTTCGGTGCCGCGGGATCGGTGAATTGCGGCGTGCCCATGTCGGAGGCGAAGCGGTGCACCAGACGGATGCTGCCGGTATCATCCATGCCGAAGCGGCCGGCCGTGAAGGTAATCTCGAAGCTCTGATGGCTGCCGGCTTCGAATTCCTGCGCGTGACCGTCCACCAGCCGTGCGGTGCCGATCTCGTGGGCCATGTAATCGGTGTGGCTGGCGATATGGGGCATCTTGGATAGGCCTTCAGCCGAGGTTGAGCAGAAACTGCAGCCCGACCGCCAGCGAAGGGCCCGCCGCGACCGCGACCAGATTCCTGTGCGCGCTGCGTCAGCCAATCAATTTCAACGCCAGCACGCGCAGGCCGCCGGCCAGGTGGGCGGCGACCAGTAAGGCTTCGGCGACTCACTTCAACGAGCTTGCTATCCAGCGGAGGAAACCATCCAGTGCGAGTTCGCAACTGAACGCTCGCGGTGGGAAGGCGCACGAGCAGTGATCGCCTGGAGCACAACGCGAACTTCCAGCGGCTTGTCCGAGGAGCCGTGAACCAACCTACCGATGGAGAAGTGTTGGTATCAGGCTACCGCCAAACACGATCCGACCGTGAGTAGAATTGCCGTCAATGTGCGCCAACTCTCATTGCGCTTGCATTTCGAATGAAGCGAATGTCCACACCCGCGCAGCGCAAATGACGTTCCTGGCACCCGATGGGGAATCGGCAGGGCTCTGGCTGGCAGCATCCGGATCCATTGGTTCGGAACCCGTGCCCGACGATATCGAAGCTTTCCGACAGCCGACGCGTGATCCACAGCCATGCCAGCCAGCGCAATGACCGGCTGGCGGTTCGGCCGGGACGCCTGCCCGGCGATGCGGGCCGACCAGTTCATCAGGGCCTCGCGCATGGCGCCGGAAGTTTCGTCGATGCGCGCGTCCGCAGTCGCAACGTCAATCATCGCCTTGGCCTTGGCGAAGGATACAGGCCCGTAGCTGTCCCAGATTTCGCCCTTGCCGATGATGAGACGGAGAGCATGGGGCAGCCGCTGCCGGCCTGGAACGTGCAGGGGCTGGCGCGCGTTCGCGCCCGCACCACCGCGCCGATCCTCGCCGATGAATGCGTCTTCACGCCCGCGGACATGATGGCAGTGGCGCAGGCCGGCGCCGCGGATGCCGTCTCGCTGAAGCTGGTGAAGCATGGCGGCCCGATCGGGCTGCAGAAGGTCGCGGCGGTCGCCGAGGCCGGGGGCATCGCCCTCTATGGCGGCTGCCTGCTCGAGAGCTCGATCGGCGCGGCGGCACATCTGCACGCCTTCGCCGGCCTGCGGGACCTCGCCTGGGGATGCGAGCATTTCGGCCCGCAGATCCTCGTCGAGGACCTGGTCGGCGCGCCGCTGCGCTTCGCCGACTTCCACGTCCACCTGCCGGAGGGGCCCGGCCTCGGTGTCACGCTCGACGCCCACGCGCTGCGCCGCTTCGCGCGCGGCTGAGGAGGAATTCCCATGCTCTACCATGTTCGGATGGACGTGCGCGTGCCGCACGATGTCGATGCCGCGGCCTTCGACCGCCTCACGTGCGCACCGGGCTCGAGGACAACATTCGGTTCGACAGGCACACCCTTGCGCCGTCGAACGCCGCGCTGGTACATCGCACGGCGGAACTCGCCGCCGAGGCAGGCCGCCCTGTGGCCGATGCCGCCACGGCGCGACGCATCCTCGGCCTGCCGCCCATCGCAGCGCGGAGGGCCGCGTGATGTTTCGGCTGCGCTTCCTGCTCGGCCCAGCATCCCACTCAGGGCTGACCGCGGCGGCAGTGGCGCCCGCCTCAGGCCCTGAACCTGGAACCTGACCCGGCGATTGGAACGGCGTTCCGGCAGTGTTTCCGACCTGAAGCGGGAGGACTGCCGATGAAGGCGTCGCGCGACACGGAGACGCAGATCGCCTTTGCCCTGGCGTAGGCGAAGCTCGGCACGTTCGTGGCTCGGGTGTGCCGCAAGAGCCGCAGCGCCTCGAGCTCGATCTGCCCGTCGAAGCCGACGATGCCGATCTGAGCGAAGGCTACCTCTGCCCCCGGCCGCACTGTCATGCGCTTGTTCAGCAAGGCATCTGCCATCGCGGCGCCGCCGGTCCAGGCCTTGGACGGGATGTTTTCCACCGCAGGGTGGTGATGGAGGCCTGCAAGTCGTCTGCACTGTCTTCCCGGGCACAGCCCGCGCCGTCGAATAGCGTGGGCACTCAGCAAGGGGCGGGGCATGACTGAACAGCGCACTGAGAGATTGTCGAACACAGCGACAGGCGTGCTGTGCGGACCGCGGTGCCGAAGGCGGCAATGCCGTCATCTTGCCCGCGACCGCGAACCCGCTTCTACTTGCTGACGCCCAGTGGGCGAATGGCCGCCATCGAAGCGGCCACAGGGAGAAGCGATGCTATGATGGGAACGACCCTCGGACGCCGCGGCATACTGGCAACTGCGGCCGTGCTGCCGGTAGCGCGCGCACATGCGCAGGCGGCCTGGCCCGCGGGGCCAGTGCGCTTCATTTTCCCCTACACGCCGGGTTCGGCCGTCGATGTTGTGGCCAGGCTGATTGCGCAGGATCTCGCTGATCGGCTTGGCCAGCCCTTCATCGTGGACAATCGCACCGGCGGAAACGGCAACATCGGCACCGAGGCCGTGGTCCGGTCCCGCGCCGATGGCAGCACCTTCCTCGTTGGGTCGCCAGGCAACATGGCGATCGGCCCGGCGATGACGCGCAACCTGCCTTACGATGTAGTGCGCGACCTTGTGCCGGTTGTGCATATGGTCACCTTCCCGCAGGTGCTGGTGATATCGCCCGCCCTGCCGGTGCGAAATCTGGCCGAGTTGGTGGCCTATTCCAAAGCCAATCCAGGGCGATTGAACTATGCGTCCTCCGGCGTCGGGGCGACGAACCATCTGGCCATGGAGATGCTGCGCGCCGCTACCGGATTGAACGCCACCCATGTCCCCTATCGTGGTGGGCTGGTCACCGTGCAGGCCATCCTGTCGAACGATGTGCAGCTTTGCATCGAAGGCATCCTGACGCTGCCGTCCTTCTTGGCTGAGGGGAAGCTGCGCGCCATCGCCGTGACGGGCGCCGAACGGTCCGCGCTGATGCCGGATGTGCCGACGGTGGCCGAGACCGTGCCGGGCTTCGATGCGGGAGCGTGGGTCATGCTGTTCGCGCCGGCAGGGACGCCGGCGCCGATCATCGAGAAGCTGGCCGCGGAGGCGCGTATCTCACTTGCCAAGCCGGCAATCCGCGCGAGGCTGACGGAGCTCGGCGCAACCGTTACCGGCACGACGCCGGAGGAGGCCGCGACGATCCATCAGCGGGAACTCGTGAAGTGGCGCCGGGCCGTCGAGGCCTCCGGCGCGGCGGCCGGCTGAGTGACATCCACGGCATTCCCGCACCTGTTCAGCCCCATGCGGCTGGCAGGGCGCACGCTGCGCAACCGCATCGGCTTCGGCGCGTTGACCACGCGGATGCCGCGCGATGGCGCCGTGACCGAAGCGCTTCTTGTGCATCTTGCTGCGCGGGCAGCGGGCGGCGCCGGGGTGATCGTGACCGAAGCCCTGGCCGCCTGCCGCTCGGCAGCGGTGCCGGCACGGGTGGCGGCGTATGACGAGGCGCAACTGCCAGGCCTGTCGCGCCTCGCAGAGGCAGTGGAGCGCCACGGGACGGCACTGGTCGGGCAACTCTGGCACGCCGGCAATGCCCATCGTGACGTGCGGTCGCTGAACGCGGTCGGGCCATCGGCGGTGGTGGATGCCGCGTCCTGGACGGTACCGCGAGCCCTCACCGCAAGTGAAGTGGAGGGACTCGTCGAGGAATACGCCGACAGCGCCTTCAGGCTGCAACGCGCTGGCTTCTCCGGGGTTGAGATTTCGGCCGCCCATGGCTTCCTGCCGCTGCAGTTCCTCTCGCCAGTCACCAATCTCCGCGACGACCGGTGGGGTGGCGACGCCTTCGGGCGCAGCGCCTTCACCCGGGCCATCCTGGCGGCGGTGCGGGCGCGCTGCGGCGGCGACTTCATCATCGGGCTGAAGATGCCAGCGGATGACGGCGTACCCGGTTCGATCGGGCCCGCCGAAGCGGCGCTTTTGGTCGGGGCGATCGTCGCGGACACGCCGCCGGACTGGCTCTGCTTCAGCCAGGGCAGCCATGGGCCGAGCCTGTGGATGCACGCACCCGACATGCATGAAGCGCCCATGCCCTTCCGCGCGGCCTGGACGGCCTTGCGCCAAGCCGCGGGGGCGGTGCCGGTCGCAGCCATCGGTCGCATCGTCTCGCCAGACATGGCCGAAGCGCTACTCGCGTCCGGTGATGCCGACATGGTGATGCTGGCCCGCCCGCTGCTGGCCGATCCACAGTGGCCTGCCAAGGCGGAGGCCGGCCAGACCGAGGAGATCCGGCCTTGCATCTACTGCAACGCCTGCTGGAACGAGATCGACCGTGCCTCGACAGTGGCGTGCAGCGTGAACCCGCAGGCGGGTACCCCGGCAGACGCAGCGCCACCACCCGCGCCGGCCGAGATACCGCGTCGTGTCGTTGTGGTAGGCGCGGGTGTCGCTGGGCTGCAGGCGGCGGCCGTCGCGGCAGAGCGGGGCCACACCGTGACGCTGCTGAGCAGCCGCGAGGCGGTCGGCGGCGCAGCCAGGCTGCACGCCATGCTGCCCAGCTGCGCCGATATCGGGCGCTTCCTGGCGTATCTTGATCGTCGGGTAGACGCAGCCGGGGTAGAGCGGCTGGCGGGCAGCCGTGCGGAGGACGTCATGGCCCTGTCACCCGAGGCGGTGGTGCTCGCGACCGGAGCAGTGATGATACCGCCACGCGAGGCCAAAGCTCGCGGGCAGGATCTGCGCAGCGCTGTCAGCGCAATACTGGACGAGGTGCGGCCGCGTGGTGGCCTTGCGGTGCTATTCGATCATGACCACACGGCGGCCACCTATGCGGCTGCCGAGTTGCTGCTGGCACATTTCGACCGTCTCGTGCTGCTGACACCGCGAGACGCGATCGCGCGCGACGTGCCGGCGATCTACGCGCAAGGGGTGCATCGCCGCCTGGCAGCCATGGGCGACCGGCTCGAGGTGCTGATCCACCGTGAACCCGTGGCTATGGACGGAACTGCGCTGCGCATACGTCACGTCCTGACGCGGGCGGAGACGGTCCTGTCGGACGTATCCCTCTTCACCTACGCCACGCCGCGCCGGCCAAGTGACGAGTTGGGGGGCGTGCTGGCCGAACATGGGATAGCGACACTGCGGGTTGGCGATGCCGTGGCACCGCGGCTGATGCTATCCGCGGTTCGGGATGGCCAGCGGGCGGGGCAGATGCTGTGAGCAGATCCTTCCATCGACGGCGGCACGCGATGGCCGCGGCCGACGGCCGATGTGATTCCCATGCTCTCCCAGGAGCCAGGTGCTACGATCGCCTCGCCCCATTGGGGCCAACCCAGGGAGTGAACGATGCAAGACGAACCCGTCTATCGAAGAACCGACCTGGTCGGCAGCTCGAAGAAGTCCGTCAGTGATGCCATCGAAACCGCGATAGCCCGCGCAGCGAAGACACTGCGCCACATCGAATGGTTCGAGGTCGGCGAAATCCGCGGGCGTGTGCAGGATGGCAAAGTCTCCCAGTACCAGGTCAGCATAAAAGTCGGGTTCCGCGTCGAGGAATAACGGGGCGCCAATATTGACGACAGCGAGGCATGCGAGGTCGGCGTCTTGCCGGCCGATGGAAGGGCGTTGCCGAACATTGCATGCCCCCTGCGGCGCCTTACAGTCTGCTCAGAAAGCAACAACATGATCCTGAACTTCGCTTGGCTTCGCGCGGCTTCGGAGCAAATGGTCGTTTGCGCGATGGAGAACGCCGCGCTGCCCCGCTGAGGCGCAAGCCGCGGGGCTCGGGCTGGTAGCACCTGGATCATCGGGTGCGGACCAGGAACCCACCGATGGCGAAGCGTTCCGACACCCAGCACATCATTCTCAGCCACGCCAGCCAGCGCGATGACCGCCTGGCGGTCCCGCCCGAATGGCTGCCTGCAGGCGCGCGACAGACCTTGGCGAAGTCCCTGATCAGGCAGGGGTTGGTCAGCGATGAGCCTACCAGTGCCCACAACGCGCGAGAGGCCTGGCAGATCGATGGGCAGCGCATCCTGTTGCGCATCACTGACACGGGGCTGCGCGCCAACGGGCTGCTCCAGACCGTCCAATTGAAGGGACGGCCCACCGTGAAGGGGACGCGCTACGGCGGTCGCGGCATCTGGATGCTCTTCCCCGATCCATACGGCGCTATCCCGGGGCGGGACTGGTTCCTCCTCGGGCATGACGCCTTCTTCGCCTGGGTGAAGGACCGCCACGGGACGAACGCGAAGTGGGACGATTCCTGGAGCTACTCCTACCTCTCCCGTCCGCTCGCTGCCTTCCTCGAGCCCTTCAGCCATCGGCATTGGTGAAGGCATATGGCCATCATACGCGCTCACGCCGCGTCATCCAGGATCAACCGAGCCAGCACGCCCAACCGCCGCCTCCAAAAGGCAGCTTTGAATCATGCTTCCATCAGCCAGGGAATCCCTAGAGTCCACATGACCTAGAGCACGTTTCCCTCGAACGAATTCGAGAGATAATGTGTCTGACTAAATCGTGTTCCGATTCCCTAGCCTGTGCCGGTTAGGGCAGTGGCGATGGCGGAGGCCTTGGTGAGATTTCTGGGTTCGGATGTTCGCTGCGATGCGGGGTAGTCTGTCGTTGCCGCCGTGATCAATTCGCCGGCAATGACGCGACAGAGGCGGCGACTGCGACGACGAAGCGCTCCATCCGGCCGACCTTATCGTCCATACGCCACGCATAGGCGCCGAACGAGAAATCGATCGCCGGTTCGAACGCACGGCTGACGCCGCCGGCAGCCTCATGGGCGCGGGCGGTCATCGGATCGACGATAGCCCAGCCGAATCCGGCCTGGACGAGCTGCGCCGCGGAGAAGGCCTGCATCGTCTCGATTGCCACGCGAAACGGCGTGCCGCGCTGGGCGAAGACCTGCTCTGTTTCGATCCGCATAAGCGAATGCGCCGCCAGCGCGACCATGGGTTCGTCCGAGAGTATGTCTGGCGTCAGCTTATGCGGAATGCCTGCGAGGCGATGGCTGGCTGGTAGGATGACGCGCCCGTACATCGGGAAAGCGGCAACCTGTCGACCGATTTCTGGAGCGGGCGCAATCGACGCGAAGGCAATATCGCAGCGGCGCTGGGCTAGCATGCCTAGTGCCTGCTGCGACGGCACGATATGCAGCCGGACCAAGGGGGCGTCCGGCAGCACCTGCAACCCCTTTAGCACCTCCGGCAGCAGCGTGTTTCCCAGAGCCGGTATAGTGGCGACCGTCAGCACCCCGGAATGGCGGGTGCGGATCTGTTCCGCCGTATCCAGTACGCGCGCGAGGCCAAGGAAGGACCGTTCCACTTCGTCGTAGAGTTCGACGCCGTCTGTTGTGGCGTTCAGCCGCGTGCCGCGCCTCTCGAACAACCGTAGGCCAAGCCCCGTTTCAAGGTCAGCCAGCAGGCGACTGACCGAGGGCTGCGATATGTTCAGCATGCCCGCTGCTCGAGTGACGCTGCCGCTCTGCATCACGGCACGGAACGCTTCGACCATGCGATGGGTGATCATTCGCGAGCCCGCCCCTCATAGTATTTATGGATAATTACCCGAAGAAATACGATTGGACACTATGATGGTTCTGCCTTGATGATAATGCGAAGGCTTGAAAAGCCCCAGTCGCTCCGGCCGTCCTTTAGGGGAGATCACGACGTGCCCATCTTGAGGAGAAGCCTGCTGGCTGCGGCCGGCGCGAGCCTGCCCATGGCGGCCCTGGCCCAGAGCGGCGGCGCTGGTCCGATCCGGCTCGTCGTGCCTTTCGCGCCGGGCGGTTCGGTCGACGTGCTCGCGCGCCTGATGGCGCCGTATCTCGGCGAGCGGCTGCACCAGGAGGTGGTGGTGGAGAACCGGACCGGTGCTGCCGGCCTGATCGCCGCGGAAAATGTGGTGCAGTCGCCGGCGAACGGGACGAGCCTGCTGGTCGCCTCGGGCGGGCAGGTCACGATCGCGGCTGCGATGCCGCAGCCCCTCAGCTTCGATCCGATGCGCGACCTGGTGCCGGTCACCCATCTGGTCGACACGCCCTACATCTTCACCGTCGGTCCGTCGCTGCGCCAGCCCGGGCTGAACGAGATGATCGCCGATACCAAGGCCCGCCCCGGCAGCATCACCTACGCCTCGCCCGGGACCGGCTCCGTCACGCATCTGATGATGGAGATCCTGAACCAGGAGACGGGCGCGAGCTTCCTGCACGTCCCCTATCGCGGCACCGGCCAGGCCATGGCGGACCTGATGTCGGGTCGCGTGGACATGACGCTGGGCTCCGTCGCCTCGGTGAAGCCGGCGCTCGATCGCAACGAGTTGCGAGCGGTCGCCGCCGCAGGCCATGCGCGGCTGGCGCAGTTCCCGGCCTTGCCGACCACGACGGAGCTCGGCATCCCCGGCATGGATGTGCGCGTGTGGATTGGCCTCGTCACCCGCGCGGGCGCGCCGGCCCCCGCGATCGCACGGATGGACGAAGCGGTGCGGACGGTCCTCGCGCTGCCGGAGTTGCGGGCGCGGCTCGAGCCGCTGATCCTGGTCCCGGTGGGCGATGGCCCCGCCGCCTTCGGCGCGACGCTGGCGGAGGATGCGGCGCGCTGGAAGCGCGTGGTCACGCGCGGGAGTATCACCCTGAACTGATGCGCCGCGCGGGGCCAGGGTCCCGCGCGCGCCAAGGATGCCCCGCATGGACACCGATGCGATCATCGCCACGCTGCGGCGATACGACACGCCCACCGTCTGGAATGCCCTGACGAAGCTGCGGGGCCACAGCATCGAGGGGCTGACGTTCGGCCGCCCCATCACCAGCGATCCCGCCATGCGGATGGTCGGCTACGCGGTGACGGCATGCATGACCTCCGACGCCCCTGCCCCGCTGACCCAGGCGGAGAAGGAGCGCATCCGCTTCGGCTACTACCGCATGGTCAACAGCGGGCCGGGGCCGCGCATCGTCGTGATGCAGGACGTGGGCGAGCGGCCTGGCCTCGGTTCCATCTGGGGCGAGGTGCATGCGGCGATCCATCGCGGCCTCGGCTGCGCGGGCGTGATCACCAATTGCGCGGTGCGCGACCTCGATGCGCTGGACGGCTTCCCCATCCTCGCGGGCAGCATCTGCCTCGGCAACGGCTTCACCCAGATCCGCGGCATCGGGGAACCGGTGAGCGTGTTCGGGCTGACGGTGCATCCCGGTGACCTGATCCATGCCGACCGTCATGGCGCGATGATCGTGCCGCCCGACCACCTCGATGCCCTTCCCGGCGCGATCGAAGCCCTGCTGGCGAACGAGCAGACCATGATCCGCGCGACCCGTGCGCCCGGCTTCGATGCCGAGGCGCTCATCTCCCTTTGGCAGAAGACGCACTGATGAAGATCCTGGTCATCGATCCGCTCTACGACACCGTGCCGGACGTGGAGGAATCCGCGGCGGGCCCGGGCGTCGAGCTCGTCTTCCGCCGCTCGGTGCAGGGCACCCTGCCCGATCCCGGCGACTATGCGGGCGTGGATGCGGTGCTGAACTGCCGCAGCGCGCACCGATTGCCGGCGGAGATCATCGCGCAACTCGACTGTTGCCGATGCATCGCGCAGGGCGGCGTCGGCTACGGCCACGTCGATCTGAAGGCGGCCGGAGAGCGCGGTATTCCCGTGATCAACACGCCGGATTACGGCACGACTGAGGTCGCGGATCATGCGGTCGGGCTATCGCTCGCCCTGCTGCGCGGCATCCAGGCCTATGACCGTCGGCTGCGTCGGTCCAACGACAGCTGGGATGCGCGGCTGCTGAAGACCGTGAAGCGGCTCGGCGGCGTGCGGGTGGGGCTGGTGGGGCTCGGACGGATCGGCACCGCCGCCGCGCGTCGTTTCGAAGCCTTCGGCATGAAGGTCGGCTACTTCGATCCGCATCTGCCGGTCGGGCATCAACTCTCCTTCGGGTGGGAGAGGTTCGACACGCTGGACGCGCTGCTCGCGCGCAGCGACCTGCTCAGCATCCATTGCCTGCTGAATGAGGAGACGCGCCGCATGATCGACGCGCGGGCGCTGGCCCTGCTGCCCGAGGGTGCGGTGCTGGTGAACACCGCGCGCGGCGGCATCGTGGACTTTGCCGCCGTGAGCGATGCGCTGCGCAGCGGCCATCTCGGCGCCGCTGGTCTCGATGTCTTCGAGGAGGAGCCGCTGGACCGTGCGGATCCGCTGATCAAGGCCTGGGCCGCCGGCGAGGAATGGCTCGACGAGCGGCTGATCCTCACGCCGCATTCGGCCTTCTACAGCACGGCGAGCATCCTCGACATCCGCCGCCTGTCCATGACCTATCTGGTCGATTACCTGCGCAGCGGCCGGCTGCGCACCTGTGTGAATCCGCAGTACCTCGTGAATCCGCGGTGAAGGCGCTGCCGACCAGCATCGCCGGACTGCGCGAGAAGGCGCATCGCAATTTGCCGCGTTTCGTCGTGGATTACCTGGAAGGCGGGGCCGGACAGCAGCGTACCCTTGCGCGCAACAGGGCTGCGCTGGATGGGCTGGCTCTCCTGCCGCGCACGCTGCGGGACGTCTCGCAGGTCGATGTCACGACCCGGCTGTTGGGCTTCGACATGGCGGCGCCCGTGATGGTGGCGCCCACCGGCGTCGCCGGCATGATGCGGCCGGGTGCAGATGGGATGCTGGCGCGGGCGGCGGCGCGGATGGGCGTGCCGTTCATTCTCAGCGCTGCGTCGAACATGCCGGTCGAAGAGGTCACGAAGGCCGGCGGGCAGGTCTGGATGCAGGCCTATCCGCTGCGCGACCGGGACGCGACGCAGCGGCTTCTGGCGCGCGCGCGGGATGCGGGTTGTGTGGGGCTGGCGCTGACCGTCGATACCCCGGTCGCCGGCATCCGCCATTGGGAGGCACGGCATTTCACGCCGTCGGGGCGGCCACGCCTGCGCACGCGGATCGACGCGCTGTGCCATCCCGCCTGGCTGGCAGCGACGCTGCGGCACGGACCGCCGCGCTTTCCCAACATTTCGATGGACCTGCCGGACAACAGCCTCCAGGCCGAGCGCAGGGCCATCAACGAGGGCAAGGATCCCGCCTTCACCTTCGATGGCCTCACACGCCTGCGGGAAGCATGGCGAGAGCCGCTCATCGTGAAGGGCGTGGTGGCTCCGGAGGATGTCGCGCGCATCGCGACAATCGGCGTGGACGCCGTGGTGCTGAGCAACCACGGCGGACGGCAACTCGACGGTATGGTCTCGACCGTGGAGATGCTTACTGCCTGCCTGCAGGCCGCGGGGAGGATGCCACTGCTGCTGGATGGCGGCATTCGCGATGGCGTGGATATCGCGAAGGTCCTGGCGCTGGGAGCCAAGGCCGTGCTGGTCGGCCGTGTCCCGCTCTATGGCCTGGCGGCGGCAGGCGAGGCCGGTGTTGTTCGGGCGCTCGAGCTTCTCCTCGAGGAGCTCAGGCGGGTGACGGCGCTGCTCGGCCGTCCGGATATCAGCGCCCTGGACCCGTTCAGCATCGTGTCCATGTAAGGGCTGGGTCGGGCTCTCCGCTGAGACCGGCAGTGCCGGGATGACGATAGGCGCACAGCCGCCCACAGGAAGCTCGTCTTCACCGGGGCGCGTGGCCAGCGGGCGCTCAGCGGGATCGTCATCGCGCCGCCGTCATGCATGACATAGGCTTGTGAGTGTTCGTCGATACCAGAGCCTGCGTTGATGACCTCGCCATCCACAGCGCCGCCGCCCCGCTTCACCATGACGTACCCCTCCGAAGCGGAGGGCTTCGAATACGATCGCGAACTGCCATTTCGGGTTGGCATCTTCGCAGATCTGGCCGGAGATTCAACGATCGGACTACCTCCGCCGGCAGAGCGCTGCTTCCTCGTGCTCACCGGCGACGGGATCGCAGGTGCGATGGCGCGCCTGAAGCCGGGCCTTCGGCTCACACTTCACGAGCCCGAGGAAGGCCTATCGACCGAGGTAGTGCTGGCTTTCCGCAGCCTGGCCGATTTCGAACCGATCGGCTTATCGCGGCAACTTGCCGCGGCCGGCGTGACGCCGACGCTCGATCGCCTCGAGGGCATCAGGAAGAACGAACGCCTCCTGCGCCTTGAAGCCGCCTGGCGCGGGCTTGATCTGCTCACCGCACGCGCCGGCACCGACGCCGCCGTCGAGATCTGTGTCCTGCCGATCTCCCGCGCGGAGTTCGCAAATGTGCTGCGTCCATCAGATGGGGTCACGGTGGAATGGCTGCGGCGGCGTATCCACGATGACACCTTCCTACGCCGCGGCGCCGAGCCCTTTGCGTTGCTGCTCAGCGATCTGGCTTGGACGGACGCGGCCGAAGACATCGAGACACTCGACCTGATGGCGGGGATCGCTACCTCGACCTTCTCGCCCTTCGTCTCCGCCGCTCAGGAAGCCCTATTGGGCTTGGCCGGAAGAGCCTGTCCAAACGCAACGGCAGGGACGTCGGAAGCGGCCTGGCGTGCGCTAGGCGCCTCGGAGGCATCACGCTTCCTCGTCCTAACCACGCCGCCGACAATCGGCGGGATACCCACGCCCTTTCTGGTGACAACCTCCCTCCGGCGCCTGCTGGCCTCCCCGCAGGAACTGCTGCCGCTGCTCAGCACCACCATCACCGGTCCGGATGGTGCCGGTCAGGTCCAGCAGCTGCTCCGCCGGGCGGAGCGCCTCACCCAGCGGTGGGACAGCATGCCGCCCACTGAGATCCGGGAGATGCTGCTGCGGCTGCTGCCGAGGGTCGTCGTGCATCCCGAGCAGGTCGAGCTGCATCTCACCGCGCAGGACCTGCCGGCGGTCCTGCGCGGTGAGGCGGCGTCGGTCAGGACCGACATCGACACTGCCTCCACCGAGGCAGGTGCACCCAGCGCCGCGCCGATCCCGATCTACATCATCACCGTCCCGGCCCGGCTGCGCCGGGCCGGGATCGAGATGGCATTGGTGGTCGATGGCGAGCAGCAGCCATCGCGGACCGACCCGGCGCTGATCCGTCTCGTCGCGCGCGCCCAGGCGCTGCGCGATCGGCTGGTCCTGGACGATGGTGTCAGCGCCGACGACTTCGCCACGCGAGAAGGCGTCACCCAATCCTGGGTCACTCGGCTGGTCCGCATCGCCTATCTCGCGCCCGACATCGTGGCCGCGATCCTCGAGGGAAAGCAGCCGGTCGAGCTGACCGCCAACCGGCTGCTGCAGGACACCCGCCTGCCAATCGCCTGGACCTAGCAGCGCGCCCGCCTCGGGCTTCCATGAGCGCCGCACCGCTGCCAGCCGCGCCGCCGGCGCATCATCATCGCCACGCCGCACCGGCGGCACATCCTATCTCAGCATCCTCAGGGCAGTAGCTCTCAAGCCTGCGTCGGCTGACTGCTCCGCTCGCGGAAATGATCGGACGCTCCCCGACCCCTACACTCCGGGTATTTCGTCCAAAACCATCACAAAGAAAGTAGTGCCGTAGTGGCGCGCAGAGACAGGCCGCCAAAATAGCGCAGTATCCGCCAAAAATCGGACTGCTAGAGACACACCGACGCACCCCCGCGAGGGCAAAGGGCGGCCACGTGCGGGCCTTCCAGCGGGATGCTGGAAAGTCAAAAAATCATTCTGAATCAATTATTTAGGAGGTTGTTGACAGGGTGTCACGCATACCACAGCCTTATCTGCCGCATACGCGTCCTATCTGTTCTTGAACCCACGACTTGCCCCGCGATGTGCGTCAAGTGCAGGAGTTCACCCGACCGCGGACTTATGCACACACCTAACCGTTTCATCCACGCAACCGTTGGGCGAGCAGCGGCATCGCATAGGCTGCGACCCACCGACGGACAGCCACCCACCTGACTGGTTCCGTGGCGCGATCTTCTGGCGCATGATCCACACTGGGAGGCGCCGGCTATGGAGAAGATCGACGCGAAGTTGTTGGGCATGGTGTCCGTGACGCTGCTGACCAGGCTGACCGGACATATGGAGCGGACGGGGATCCTACCGCTAGGATGGACTGCCGACGAACTGCGCCAAGCCGCCGCGGCAGCCGAGAACAACATCCTTCACGGGTCAGACCCCGAGCTGCACCACGCGTTCGCCAAAGCGCTGTGCCGGATTGCTGATCTCAGCCTACAGGCATTGCCCGATGCGGCTGACGACGGCCGCCCGACGGAGGCCAGCGCCCTTCACGCCGTCGGGCCCGAGGACGAGGCACGCGGCGGGCACGAGGCGCCGGGGCCTCCGTCCCGGTAACTGCGCCCGGCGCGCCTTTGCTGGCCGATCCCGCTTCTCGTCAGGCGCCACAACGATCGGCGAACCGTCAGTCAGCCGCCATCGCTGCGGCGCGTTCATCCGTCCAAACGCACGGCAGCGCCCGAACCGGATCCTTGGCCGGCAGCCGCGCTGTATTGCAACGGCGGTCCACTTCGGTGGCCAGCATTTGCTATGCCGATAAGCCGATGGCCCGCAAGTATCCTGCCTACCTCTACACCTATCCCCCGCATGCTCGACGGGCGGTGCTCGATGCCAACTTCGCGGAAGGCGCTTTGGCGGCACTTTCCCGCTACCCGGCTTATGGCGCGCTCACGGCGTACCATCACAAGGCGTTCTGGGCCGAGTTGGGCAGAGCTTTGCAGGAGCACGACGCCGCGACGGTAGCTGGGACGTGCGAGATACTGGCGGAGATGCTGACCGCGAGGCGCATTACAGTTGGCAGGGCGGCAGGGCTGGCGCGAGATTGGCGCCTCCGCCGGTTGGGATAGGCGCCAATCGATGTGCAGAGTTGGCGAAGGCGGGCTTTCGGGTCGAGCAGTTGCCCGGAGGATGAGGCACCGCGCCACGCCAATGGCCTCGGGGCGCGGATGGCGGCCTCGCCAGCAGAGGCAAGTCTTTTGGCTTGCACGGCCTGCTTGCCGGTCAGGCCGATTTCAGCGATCGTCACCGAAGCGTTTCCGTCTGGCACGCTTTTTGGTCGGCCGGTCTGCGCGACCTCACCCCGCTCCTGAGCCGCCTTCAATTCCGCGCCGATCCGCGCTTGTCGACTTGGAACAGAAGTTGAGATGCCAACAGGATCAAGCGTGCCGCCTCGGGCCGGCCCATCTCGACCTCACGATGGCTGCCCGGGTTCTTCGCGTAGCCGATGGCACCGGCAAATAGGTGCATCTCGGCCTCGCGCTCCGGGCCGGGCAGCGCTTGGTCACGGAGTGGATCCGTTTCCTTGTGGAACGCAGATCGCATCAGGGTGACGCCTAACTCGTTGGGCAGTCCCGCGGCAGCACGCACAGCTACTTCAACTGCCTTGAAGGCCTGGAAAACCGCCACATCGTGGTCGCCGCGCAGGAACATGGCATGCACCTTCTCGGAGATAACGGGGTGGACCAATCCCAATGGGAGGATGCCGGCGTCGCGGTATGCCGCCACGTTAGCGCGCGTCTTCAACAGCCGACCGCGCCGAGTGAGGATGCGAAACTGTGTGCCACCGCCGGATATCTGCGAGGGGTCGGGAATGATGAGGCCCATCGTCTCCAGCCACGCCAACGCCTCACAGATAGCAAGCATCACCTCGTCTCTTTGCGCCCGCGGCCAGGCATCTGACGTTCTTTGGGCCAGCCGCTGGTTGATCTCCTGCGGGTGAAAGCGTTCTCGGAGGCGTCCGTCCTCGGGGGTCTGAGCCAGTTCAATGATGACGCCTCCAAGCTCTTCCGGCTCGAGCGCGAGGGCGATCTCAGCCCCACCGATCACTTGCGTAAGATCCACGGATCCACCCCCGCCACTGATCTGAGCCTATCAGGCGCCATTGAACTTCTCAGGCAGAGAAAGATTCAGCACTGCCGAGCGGCCCGCTCCCAGCCATGCCCCGCGACTTTTCGGGCCAAAATCGTGCGGTCCACGGCATCGGAACAACGAAACCCACCGGGCCGATGCGCGTTAGGTGAGTGGGAGCGGCTCCCTGCTCCCACCCTGATTACCCCACTCCGCCCCGGCTGTCCCCCCAACGGTCGGAGCATTTTCTTGCGGTGCAATCCGGATCACACGCTGCCGAAACGCTCCCGCGCTATCCTCGCGGCGGCATGGGAAGCCGGCGTGAATGCCCCCGGCCTGCTTCCTGCTTACGGAGCCCCGGTCGTCCTTGCGGATGGCCGGGGTTTTCATTTGGTGCGTCGGCATCCGGGATCCGCCCGCCGCGCGTGGCATCGCGCCGCACGTCGCGTTCGCTGCGTCCAGTGCGGGAGGCTGTGTCGGCGGTGAAGCGGTCGGAGGGTTCGCCAACTTGGCGAACCCTCGTGCGCTGGTTTGCTCCGTTGCGCGTCTCGGGATGGATCGCCTCTTAAATCTCCTTGCGGCGTCTCGTGAACAGCGCCCGCCGCTGGCATCATCACCGCGGCGCCCTCGCAGGATACATCGCCAGCAGAAGCATGGTTCCCATCCCGATCACCGTTGCGACGGCCGCTGCGGCACCCCCGCCGGCGAAAAGGTGAAGCGCGCCAACGGTCGCCGCTGTCGCCACGGTCGCCACGAACACCCGCACAAGCCGGCTGCGAAAGATCAGTGCCAGCAATGCGGAAATCAGAAACACCGGCGGGCAATAGATCACCATCAGGATAACCGCCCAAACAGCCGCGCCCTCCGCTCCTACCTCCGAAAAGGCGCCCGCAATGGTGTAGCCGACGACGAAAACCACCATCAGCGCCAGGTGGGTGCCGACGATGCGGGCGGCAGGGCTCGTCGTCCACGCCATCTCACCCCCCTGCCGCTTCACCGCGCCTGCGGCACCGTTTGGACGGATGGCGCTCCGGTCGCCGCAGCGGCGCCGCTGCACGAGTACCGACCGAGTATGCGGCTGTTCTCATAAACCCCATTCGCCAGGACAGTTTCGGTGCCGACCGATATTGGTGAGCCGCACTTCGCGGCCGCGGCAGTTCGGGCGACCTCGCGTAGCCGCTCCACGCGGTTGCCCGCCACAGTCAGGGTTTCCGCCAGCATGTAGAGACCCGGCTGCGCGTAGGCATGGATCGTGACTGTGTCGCCTGCCCGATCAGCCTCAGTGTAGATCGTGCGGGTCTCGGGAATGCCGCGTTCGTTCGTCTCGATTCAATGCGTTGTCCGCTGCACGCAAGCAATGAGCACGAGAGATGCTGTGCCGACCACGAAGAACGTCATGCGGTTCATGGCATTCTCTCCGTATCGGAGCCGTGATCCTAGAACAAGGACTTCTCCGAGCTGAAGAATTTTGGCAGGCCCCACCGACCATCACACCAGCAGGCCCCGTGACTTTAGCGGGGAAAGTTGTTGGGGGACGACGGACCCGCCAGCGGCCCGCCTCAGTTCCAGCGGCCAAGCGACGCGAGGTGTCGGGCATCCGCACCAACTGCGTGATGATCCGGCGCGCGAGCTGATGCCGTATGCCTGCGCGGCGCCGCCGGCGAGGGAACCGACCGCCGAGCCATAGCCGCGCACCAGTGCTGTGCTGGCCTCATTGCGCCCGCGCGTCAGCGCGCTATCCGATGCCAGCCCCAGCCGACGCGTCCGATTGTTCGTGTTCGCCTCGACCGTGGCGATATCGCCCTCGGCCTGGGTGATGCTGTCCAGGCGGATCGCGTCGCCTGCGGCGCTGGTCAGGTCCAGACCGCGCCCGGCGCGCAATGCGTCTTGAGCCGACAGCACCATGCCGAGTTGCCGGCGCTTCGCCGCTGTCTCCTACTCGGCCGCCAGCCGCGCCGACCGCTGTTCCTCGGCCAACTGCGCCGCCTGCGCGCCCGCGCTCTCCCGCGCGGCCGCGGCCTGCTGCTGACCGGTGTAGATCGCCGTGCCAGCGGTGGCGGCGGCGGCGGCAGCGACTGCTACGGCTGCGATCGCCGCCGTTTCCATCAGCGCGGCACCGGCTTGAGGCCAACAGCCAACGCCCAGCCCGGCACGAGGTCGATGACTTCCTGCTCGGCTTGCGCCTCGCCGATGCTGGCGCCGGTCGCGCGGCGGCCCGCACGGTGCGCCGCGACCATCGCGCGCCAGCCGAATTGGCGTGCTTTGTTTTCTTCCTCGATGGTCGGAAATCTCGGGGCACCCAATTCCGCAAGAAGCAGAGCCCGGTTGTCGTGCCCGATGTGGTCGAGCGCCCGGCCCTCGTCGGTGTCCGGCTCGGGGATCGGGGCGTGCCGCGGCGGCTCGACGCCAATGGTTGCCGCCGCGACCCCGCCCTCCGGCAGGCGCAGCCCGAAGCACCCCCGCTGGAACGCCGGGCGGTGCTGGAACAAGTAGGCCAGCCGATCAAAGGCAAGCCGGTCGGCATCCTCCTGCGTCTCGCTGTCGCCTATTTCCAGCGCGGCGCGCAGCAGCGGCGGGACGTTCACGACATCCTCGCGCCGCCACCGCTTGTCGGTGTCGAGGAAGGCGACGATCGCTGCGGCTGCGTCGGTGGTGAGACGGATGCTGTTCTCGTGCCGCGTCGCACGTACCAGGCGGGCAGGCTGCGGGCCGCGTGCTGCCCGGTCGGGCCCGGGCATCAACTGCCGATCGCCGGGACTGCACCGTCAAGGCCAGATGACCCGCCGACACGATGCCCTCCAACGCAGAGACTTGCGCATCGCCAGCCTCGAGCGATGCGGCGAACTTCGTCATGCGGTCGCGCACCACGGCAATCGGATCGTCGATCCCCATTTCCGGGATCGGAGCGAGGCGCCTCATGCCGCCACCGCCTGGGCAGCGCCCTTGCGCACGAGCCGAACAGGCTACGCCGTCAGCAACACCACCAGATCGTCAGTCTTTACGACGGTGGAGCGGCTCGCCTTGAAGGCCGCCAGCTTGCCGGCGGCGATCCACCGATACAGCGTCTCATCCGAGCGGCCCGACCAGCGCGCGGCTTGCTGGATGTTCTGGAATGCGGGCGCCGGGGGCGCACTCGCGGGAGCGATGTAGTTCACTCTGCCTCCTGCAATTGTCGTCTGTGGAAGACGGTTGCAACAGGCGTCTTTGTGCGGGCTAGGCGGGTGGTCGCATGTCCCTCAAATCGCGCGAGGGCGCTTCAATCGGGATAGGCGGGTGCGAAGCGTGGCGTGCCGGCTGTTCTCGCCGCGCACGTCCTGGCTGAGCAGCAACGGCGCGAACTGGATCGAGGCAGCCTGTAGAACCTCCACACGGCGATTTTCAGCGGAAAGTACCAACCTCGCCACCTCCGCGGAACCGCCGCGGCGCGGATCCCGTCAGTGCGCCGCCGCCCGCCGCGTGGCGGCCCGGAAGCGACTGGTCGCCTCGCCATAGCCAGGCATCAGCGCCCGCTCTTCAGCCTGCGCGGCGTCGCGGATCGCCGGTGTCGCGCCGTGCATCGCCTCAGCCAGCAGATCGTTCACGCGGCGGATGAGGGTCATGTCGGCTTCCTGCTCGGGCCAGGCCGAGGGCGAAGCGACCGGGTCGCCCAGCGCACCAGCTACGGTTGAGACGTTCATGCGCTGGCCTCCGACACGGACCGCCGCAAAGGGGTCACCGTCGCCGGCGGCTTGTCGTAGAAGTCGGCCCAATCCTGCATCAGCGCCGCGCGCTTGCGGAACAGGTCGCCGCGCTGATACGCTACCGCGGCCTTGTCCTTCAGCAGATGGGCAAGCGCGTGCTCGATCACCTCCCGCGGGTGTGCGGTTGTCTCGCCGGCCCAATCGCGGAAGGTGCTGCGGAAGCCGTGCACGGTCAGGTCGGTGCGCTTCATGCGCTCCAACACCTTCAACATAGCCATGTTGGACAGCGGCTTGTCCGTGAACTGGCCGGGGAACGCGAAGCCGCCCTCGTCGTCGTCCTGTCGCGTCCTTGCGAACGGCGCCAGCACCGCCAGCGCTGGCGCGGACAGCGGGATCCGGTGCTCCTTCCCTGCCTTCATTCTTGAGGCCGGCACGGTCCACACCGCGCCGGCCAGGTCGATTTCCGACCACCGAGCCCCGATCACCTCGCCCGTGCGAGCGGCGGTCAGGATCAGGAACTCGAGCGCCCGGGCTGCCGTACCGGATTGTTGCCGCAGCGCCGTCAGGAAGGCCGCGACCTGCGCCCAGGGCAGCGCGGCGTGGTGCTCGACCTTCGCGACCTTGCTCTTCTTCGCCAGCACATGCGCGAGGTTCCCCTTCCAACGCGCCGGGTTAGGGCCCTGTCGCCAGTTGTGCGCCTCGGCATAATCGAGCACCGCCTCAATGCGCCCACGAACCCGCGATGCCGTCTCTGGCTTCGTTGACCAGATTGGTGCCAAAACGCCCTTCACGTCCTCCATGGCGACCGCCGCCACCTGCATGTCGCCGAGGGTCGGATAGGCATAGGTCGCCAGTGTGGTCCGCCACTGCGCCCCGTGCTTCTCGTTCTGCCAGCCCGCCTCTTCGCCGGCGATGAAGGCCTCGGCCACGTCCTTGAACAGTCGCGCGGCGTCCTTCGCCTTCCGCTTCGCTGCCGCGGCCTGATCGCGATGCGCAAGGGGATCGATCCCGTCCCGCAGCAACCGGCGCGCATCGTTCGCGCGATCGCGTGCGTCCGCGAGCGTGTAGCCATCCACCCCATCGGGATCGGCAGGACCGAGGCCCATCTCCCGGGACATCGGTTTGCCGGCCTTGGAGCGGGTGTCGGCCATGTAGCGCAGCATCCACCAGCCGCGGCCCTTACCGGTGACGACGAGGTACAGCCGGTTCCCGTCAGGGTGGCGGCCGACCGTGCCCTTCTTGAGCAGCGACGCCACCTGAACAGCCATTAGCCGATTGGCTTCCCGCGCCATGCATCCGCATCCCAACCAACGAACAAACCCACGTTATATGGCGTGGAGTCGGGAGACAATGAGAATGTTGCAGACATGAAAAAAGCCCCGGAAACCGGGGCTTTGGCGATGACTCTGTGGAGATCAGAGGGGGTGGGAAAGGGGTCTCTGGCGGACAGGGTGGGATTCGAACCCACGATACGCTTTTGACGTATACGCACTTTCCAGGCGCGCGCCTTCGACCGCTCGGCCACCTGTCCGGAGGGCGCGGACCATAGTCAGGGCGCGGCCGAAGGGCAACCCGTCGGCCACGCCCTTTTCACATCAATCGGCGAATTGCCCCGCCGCCTGGATCAGCGGCCGCCACTTCGCGATATCCGCCATCCAAAATTCGCGATGGATCGCCGGAGTCGCCCGCGCAACCGGCACCGGCGCGGTGCCCAGATCGGCGAAGCGTTGCGCGATCCCTGGATCCTGCAACGCCTTCAGCAGCGCCTGGTTCAGCCGCTCCACGATCGGCGCCGGCGTACCGCGCGGGGCATACAGGCCGTGCCACACGCTCACCTCGAAGCCCGGCAGCCCGCCCTGCGCCGAAGTTGGCAGGTCCGGCAGCGCGCCGATCCGCTCCGGCGTCGTCACGGCAAAGGCGCGCACCGTGCCGGCGCGAATCTGCTCGGTGGTGTTGGTGGTCTGGTCGCACATCAGGTCCACCGTGCCGCCAACAAGGTCGTTCATCGCCGGGCCGGTGCCACGATAGGGAACCGTGGTCATGCGCGTATCCACCGCCTTCATCAGCAGCAGACCACACAGATGGCTCGCCGCGCCGATGCCGGCATTGGCGTAGTTCAGTGCCTCCCCCCGCTGCCGGATCAGCGCGACCAGGTCAGCAAGGGTGTTCGCCTCGATGTTGCGGCGCGCGATCAGCGTCATCGGCACCTCGGTCACCAAGCCGAGCGGTTCGAAGCCGTTCACCGGGTCGTAGGCAAGCCGGCGGTACAGCGTCGGGATGGTCGCCATGCCGATATGGTGCAGCAGGATGGTGTATCCATCCGGGCGCGCATTGGCGACGCGCTGCGCGCCGAGCGTGCCGCCGGCGCCGCCGACATTCTCGACCACCACCGGCTGGCCGAGATCCGCGCCCATGGCCTGTGCGATCAGCCTGCCAACCGTGTCCGTCGGCCCCCCGGCGGCGAAGGGGATGATCATGGTGATCGGGCGGTTCGGGTAATTCGCCTGGGCGAGCGCCGGCGCAGCGAAGCCGGACGCTACAGCCGCCATCGCAATGGCAAGGGTTCGACGAGAAACATAGGCCATGGGCGTCCTCCCGGTTTGGCGGACCCAGACAGCCCGCGATTACATGCGGACGGATCGGGCGGCCCACCGCCCGAGTCAAGGGCCACGATCCGGTTCGACTGGGTTCCCCGGCAGGATACGCCCCCTCAGGCGTCCATCTTCAGCGCGGCGATGAAGGCGGATTGCGGAATCTCGACCTTGCCGAATTGCCGCATGCGCTTCTTGCCTTCCTTCTGCTTGTCCAGAAGCTTGCGCTTGCGGCTGATGTCACCGCCGTAACACTTCGCCGTCACGTCCTTCGACATCGCCGAGATCGTTTCGCGCGCGATCACCCGACCACCGATCGCCGCCTGGATGGGGATCTTGAACAGCTGGCGGGGGATCAGCTCCTTCAGCTTCTCGCAGATCGACCGGCCGCGGCGATCCGCCTGGCTGCGATGGGCCATGAAGGACAGCGCATCGACCGGCTCGGCATTCACCAGGATCGAGATCTTCACCAGGTCGCCAGCCTCATACCCCTCCATGGCGTAGTCGAAACTGGCATAGCCGCGGCTGATGGACTTCAGGCGGTCGTAGAAGTCGAACACCACCTCATTCAGCGGCAGCATGTACACAGCCATGGCGCGCGACCCGACATAGGTCAGTTCCACCTGCCGCCCACGGCGTTCGTTGCAGAGCGTCAGCACGGGGCCGAGATATTCGTCCGGCACCATGATGGTCGCCTTGATCCAGGGCTCCTGGATCTCGGCGATGACGCTCGGGTCCGGCATGTCGGCGGGGTTATGGAGGTCGAGTTCCTCGCCGTTGGTCTTCTTCAACTTGTAGACGACGGACGGCGCGGTAGCGATCAGGTCGAGGTCGAATTCGCGCGACAGCCGCTCCTGCACGATCTCCAGGTGCAGCAGCCCCAGGAAGCCGCAGCGATACCCCAGGCCGAGTGCTGCCGAAGTCTCCATCTCATAATGGAAGCTGCTGTCGTTCAGCCGCAGCTTGCCCACGCTCTCGCGCAACTTCTCGAAATCGTCGGCATCGACCGGGTACAGCCCGCACCACACCACCGGGATGGACGGCTTGAAGCCGGGCAGCGCCTGCTCGGCCGGGTTGCGGTCGTCGGTGATGGTGTCGCCGACATTGGTGTCGGCCACGGTCTTGATGGCCGCCGTGACGAAGCCCATCTCGCCCGGGCCGAGGCTGTCGCAGGTGACCATCTTCGGCGTGAAGACGCCGACCTGCTCGACAGTGTGAACGGCGCCGTTCGACATCATACGGATGCGCTGGCCCTTGCGCAGATGCCCGTCGCGCACCCGCACCAGCACCACCACGCCGAGATAGGCGTCGTACCAGCTGTCCACCAGCAGCGCGGTCAACGTCTTGGCGCCGTCGCCCTTGGGCGGCGGCAGCCGGGTGACGATGGCTTCCAGCACGCCCTCGATGTTCAGCCCTGTCTTGGCGCTGATCATCACGGCATCGGAGGCATCGAGGCCGATCACATCCTCGATCTGTTGCTTCACCCGGTCCGGCTCGGCGGCCGGCAGGTCGATCTTGTTGAGCACGGGCACGATTTCATGCCCCGCATCCAGCGCCTGGTAGACATTGGCGAGCGTCTGGGCCTCGACCCCCTGGGACGCATCGACGACCAGCAGCGACCCCTCGCAGGCCGCAAGCGACCGGCTCACCTCATAGGCGAAGTCCACATGGCCCGGCGTATCCATCAGGTTCAGGACATAGGTCCTGCCGTCCTTGGCCGGGTAGCTGATGCGCACGGTCTGCGCCTTGATGGTGATGCCGCGCTCGCGCTCGATATCCATGCTGTCGAGCAGCTGTTCCTTCATGTCGCGCGCAGCCACCGTGCCCGTCGTCTGGATCAGGCGATCGGCGAGCGTGGACTTCCCATGGTCGATATGGGCGATGATCGAGAAGTTGCGGATCAGGTCGAGCGGCGTGTCGGTCATGGGATTCCGGCGTCGGGACGGGCGCAAGGGCGCACCCGCCTGTCATGAGGGGGGACATAGGGCAGTCGGCCCCCAAGTCAAAGCGACTTGGCGTGCGGGCAGCCGCGCGCGGCATCGACCACGGGGCCGGCCTGGGCCACAGTTCGGCAAAACCGGGGCCGGCGCCGGAACCGGATACCACGATCCGACCGCAGGGGCTTCCCGCATGTTCAAGAATTCTACGCCACGCGCGACACGCCCTCGCCCCCCGGGGCAGGCGGCATGACCCGCCTGACGCGGGACGCGATGCGCGGGCGCGCCCAGACGGTGCTCGGCGTCATCGATCCGGCCGAACTCGGCCCGACCCTGATGCATGAGCATCTGATCTGGGACATCCGCACCCCTGCCATGCGTGCCGACCCCGACCAGGGGCCCGAGATCACGCTCTGCAACTGCTTCGCCATCAATTACGGCCGCAAGCGCAAATTGCCGGGCAATCTGCGCTTTCGCTGCGAACCGACCGCGCTCGCCGAATTGGCGCTGATGCGGCAGGCAGGCGGCCGCACGATGGTGGAACTGACCTGCGGCGGGCTCGACCCCGACCCGGGCGCGCTGGCGCGGTTGGCGGCGGAATCCGGCCTGCACATCGTCATGGGCTGCGGCCACTACGTCCACGAATACCAGGACCCCGCCAACGCCACGCGCGGCCCGAATGATTTCGCGCGGGAGATCATCGACCAGGTGCAGCTTGGCGCCTGGGGCACCGATGTGCGCGCCGGCATCATCGGCGAAATCGGCTGCCAGGCCCCGTGGACCGAGCAGGAACAGAGGGTCATGCGTGGCGCCCTGCTGGCCATGGCCGAGACCGGCGCCGCGGTGAACGTCCACCCCGGTCGGCACCCCGACCAGCCGCAGGAGGTCGCCGAATTCGTGCGCGCGGCCGGCGCCGACCCTTCCCGCGTCATCATCAGCCATATCGACCGGACGATCTTCGACGAGGCCCGTATCCTGCGCCTGGCCGACAGCGGCGTGGTCATCGAATTCGACCTGTTCGGGCAGGAACAGAGCTACTACGCGCTCAGCGCCATCGACATGCCGAACGACGCGGTGCGGCTGCGGCTGATCCGCGCCCTGATCGCGCGCGGGCACCTCGAACGGGTCGTGATCAGCCACGACATCTGCTACCGCACACGGCTGTCGCGGTGGGGCGGGCACGGCTATGGCCACATCTTCGACAATGTGGTGCCGTTGATGCGTGAGCGCGGCTTCACCGACGCGGAGGTCGAGGCGATCGTGGTCGGCAATCCGCGCCGGCTGCTGACCTTCGTCTGAACGCACCGCAGGCCGGTCGGTCCCGTTGCGCCGGGCCAGGATCGCGAGCCGCCGGATGCCGGGTGGGACCGCCGGCACTCTGGACGTCCCGGATACGATATGGACGATGCTTGCACCTTTGCTGAACTGTTCGCGCGGAGGTTTCGGTCATGGGAATCCGACGTCAGCGTGGTGACCGCGATGCGCGGATCGGGATGAGGCCGATCATGCGGCTGGCGGCGCGACTTGGCGTCGTGGCGACCGTGTTGGCCACGCTGGCCCTGTCGGGTTGTGGCGGCCGCGACGGGCCGGCGAACGAGGCCCTGCCGAACGGACAGCACAATGCCGGATACGACCTCGCCGGCATGAACGCTTCATCGGGCAGACCGGACATCCTGATCCTGGTCGGCATCTCCGGCGGCGGCAAGCGCTCGGCGGCCTTTGCCCATGGCGTCCTGCGCGGCATGCGGGACGTGCCGGTCAGCCTGCCCGGCGGCCCGCCCTCGACCCTGCTCGCCGAGGTCGACCAACTCGCCGGCGTCTCGGGCGGTGCCTTCCCCGCCGCGCACTACGCGCTGCATGGCGCACGCTCCTTCGAGCGGTTCCCCGAGGATTTCCTCTACCGCGACATCGCCGCCTATGTCTGGGGCACTTATGTGCTGCCCTGGCATTGGGGTTGGCTGGTCGACCCCCGCATCGGCACCAACGACCGGATGGCAGAGGTCTATGACGACGTGCTGTTCCAGGGCGCCACCTATGGCGACCTGATGCGGCGGGGCCGCCCGCGCCTGTCGATCAACGCTACGGACCTCGCCACCGGCGCCGCCTTCCCCTTCCTGCCGTTCAGCTTCGATGTGATCTGCTCGGACCTCGCACGCTTCCCGCTGGCCCGCGCCGTTGCGGCCTCGAACGGCTTCCCACTGTTGTTCACCCCAATCACGCTGACCAACCATCGCGGCCCGGCCTGCAGCGAACCGCTGCCCATTGACCTGTCCCGGCGCCTCGGGCCCGGCGAATACTACCGCATGCAGCTGTTCGAGACGGTCCGCCGCATGGCGGACCCGGCACGCACGCGCTGGCTGCACCTGATGGACGGTGGCATCTCCGACAATCTCGGGCTGCGGACGGCGCTGAACTTCATCGAACTGGGCGTCACCGAGGACGCACACTACGTCCAGCAGATGCTGCCGGTCCGCCGCGTGGTCCTGCTGAGCATCGATGGGCAATCCCAGACCGACCCGGCGCTGTCGAACCAGCGCATGGTCAATGGCCTGGTTCAGATCTTCGATGCCGTCTCAGGCAGCCAGATCGACAACTACAACCTCGAAACTCAGGCCCGCGCCCAGGCCATTGGGCAGCAGGTCACCCGCGGCCAGCGCGATGCTCGCTGCGCCCGCGGTCGCACTTATGAAGGGTTTCCCTGCGACGACGTGCAGGCGCTGTTCGTGCGTATCGCGCTTGCGGATGTGGCCGATCCCGCACGCCGTGCACGGCTCCGTGCCATCCCGACGGGCCTGACGATACCGCGCGAGGATGTCGACGCGCTGCTCGCGGCCGGGGAGGAAGCGGTCCGCGCCAATCGCGGGCTCGCGGATTTCCTGGCCGGCGCCACGGATGTCGCCGGCGCCACGCCGCCGTTTCAGCCCCGCCGCTGACCAACCGAGGCCGGGGGCAGCATCGGCGCCAGCCGCCACATGGCGACCGCACCCAGCAGCGGCCCGATGCCGAGCAGCGCGAAGGCGCCGCCCACCCCCAGCGCCGCCATGGCGTACGGCAACCCGCCGATCACCACCGCCGTCAGAAGGAAGCCCAGCGAGGTCTGCACCGTCAGCATCGTGCCCACATAGTCGGGCGGCGACAGGCTGACGATGCAGGCCGAGAACTGCGCCGAATCCGCCACCACCGTGAAGCCCCACAGGAAGGCGAGCCCCAGCCCCAGCGCCGGCCAGGCCGAGGCCGGCCCGATCAGCAGCGCGCAGGTGCCGGAAACAACCATGCAGGCAGCCGCGACCTTTGCCCGGTTCCATCGATCCGCCGCCCAGCCCGCCAGCACGCAGCCCGCCGCCCCGGCCGCCACCACGCCGAACACCCAGGTGCCGACCTGCGCCCGCCCCAGCAGCCCGGCCAGGAACACCCCGATCCAGGCCCACATGGCATAGAGTTCCCACATGTGGCCGAGATAGCCGAGATTCGCGAGGCGCAGCCCGCGGTTCCGCCAGGCCTCCAGCGCCTGGGCCGGGTGGAAGGGCGGGCGCCCGCCCAGCAGCGGCCCGGGCCGGAACGGCAGGATCAGCAGCCCGCCCAATACGGCCAGCACCCCTGCCCCGCCATAGGCCGTTCGCCAGTCGAGCGTGCCGACCATGCCCGGCAGCAGATGCGGCAGGGCCGAGCCGAGGGTCAACGCCCCCACCACGATACCGATGAGCAGCCCGAGATCACCCTTCGCCCACGACGCCGCGAGCTTCATCCCGACGGGATAGACGCCGGCCATCGCCGCCCCGGCGACGACGCGCAGCGCCAGGGCCGCCGGACCGGCGGGTGCGACCTGCGTCTGCGCCAATGTCGCGACACCAGCAAGCAGCGCGCAGGAGACGAACAGCCGGCGCGGCTCGATCCGGTCCGCCAGCGACAGGACGGCGCTGGCGAGCGTCCCCACCACGAAGCCCAGTTGCACGCAGGCGGTCAGCCAGGCCGCATGGCCCGGCGTGATGATGCCCCGGGCAATCAGCCCCGGCACCGCGACCGTGCCTGCGAACCAGACCGAGAGCACCAGCACGATCGACGAGGCCAGCAGCGCCAGGTTGGGGCGCTTGCCGTCCACGCCGAAGGTCATGCCCGCAGCACCGCACCTGTCGCCTTGACGACCGCCGCGACCACGCGATCGGCCACGGCCTCGATCTGCACGTCGGTCAGCGTCGCCTCGCGCGGCTGGATCGTGACCTGGATGGCAAGGCTCACCTGGCCGTCCGGCACGCCCTTGCCCTGGTAGCGGTCGAACAGTGCGGCATCGGTGATCAGCGCCTTGTCGGCGCCCCGCGCGGCCCTGAGCAACGTCTCGGCGGCGACGCTGTCGGCCACCAGGAAGGCGAAGTCGCGCCGCAGCGGCTGGAAGGGCGGCAGGTCCGGCACGCCCTTCCGGCGGCGCTTGGGTTCCGGCAGGGCGTCGAGAAGGACCTCGAACGCCACGGCCGGACCGGGCAGGCCGAGTGCCGCCATCACGGCGGGATGAATTTCACCGAAGGTTGCGAGCGTCACCTTGGGGCCCTGCCGCACCACGCCGGACCGGCCGGGATGGTAGAAGCCCGGCGCATCGGCGGTGACCTGCAGCGCCGCCATCGGCACGCCAAGGGCCGCCAGCACGGCCAGCACATCGCCCTTCGCGTCCATCGCATCGACGCCACGGGCGGCCTCGGCCCAATGGCGCGGCGTGGAACCATGCCGGACGCCGGCGGCGACAGCCGCTTGACCGTCCGGCGTCACCCCGCGATAGGCGGCGCCAATTTCGCACAGCGCGACATCGCCGAAGCCTCGTGCCGCATTGCGTGCCGCTGCAAGCAGCAGCGAGGCGACCGGCGTCGGGCGCATCTGGTCCAGATCCGCAGCGATCGGATTGACCAGGCGCAGCGCTTCGGGCGGCGACCAGGATGCCTGCGGCGGCGTGGTGGGGTCGAACAGCGCCGCGGTCTTTGCTTCCATGAAAGCGAAGGTCACGGCTTCGAGCATGCCGCGCGACGCAAGCACGCGCCGCGCCAGCGCCGCACGCGACTGCTTCGCAGTGAAGGCGGGCGGCGGGATGACCGCAAGGGCGGGCAGCGAGACTGCCGGCACGGCATCCAGGCCGCCGAGGCGCAGCACCTCCTCGATCAGGTCGGCCTCGGGTTCCACTGCCGCGCAGCCTTCCGCGGCTTTCGCCGCGCGCGCGGGGTCCAGCCCTTCGAACTGCGTCAGCGTGCCGCCGCCGGCCCGATAGGCCGACAGGTCCCCCGCCACGTCATTGCGCCAGGACGGCACCGCGACGGTGACGGTCGCCGCATCGCGCGCCTGCACCGCGAAGCCGAGGCGTTCCAGCCGCCCCACCGCTTCATCCGCGGGCAGGTCGAGACCGCCATAGGAGGCAACGCGATCGAAGCGCAGCGCCGCCGACCGCTTCCACGCCGGTTCCGCACCGGCGCTGCTGATCTCGCTCGCCTCGCCGCCGCACAGTTCGATGATCAGCCGCGTCGCCGCTTCCAGCGCATCCGGCAGGAAGGCAGGATCAAGGCCACGTTCGAAGCGCGAACGCGCATCGGTGCGCACATCGTGCCGGCGACCGGACAGCGCGATGCGCACCGGGTCGAACAGCGCGCATTCGATGAAGCATTCGGTCGTCGTCTCGTCGCAGCCGGAATGCGAACCGCCGATGACGCCGCCCAACGCTTCGGGGCCGGCGGCGTCGGCGATCACGCCGTCCTCGGTCGTGAGCGCGTAGTCCTTGCCGTTCAGCGCGGACAGCGTCTCGCCATCGCGCGCCATGCGCATCGTCAGGTCGGTGCCGCGCACCTTTGCCACGTCGAAGACATGCAGCGGGCGGCCGAGATCGAAGGTGAAGAGGTTCGTCACATCGACCAGCGCGCTGATCGGGCGCAGGCCGATCGCCGTCAGACGGTCCTGCAGCCATTGCGGCGAGGGACCGTTCTTCACGCCGCGCACCGCACGCCCGAGCACATACAGACAGGCCCGCGGATCCTCGATCTTCCAGTTCAGTGGTGACTTGTAGGCGGCCGCGACCTTCGGCGCCGACCAGGGCTTCAGCGTGCCGAGGCCCGCCGCCGCCAGGTCGCGCGCGATGCCGCGCACGGACAGCGCATCGCCGCGGTTCGGCGTGATGCTGATCTCGATGATCGGGTCATCAAGGCCTGCCCACTGCACATAGGACGCACCGATCGGCGCATCTGCCGGCAGGTCCACGATGCCCGAATGATCGTCGCCGAGGCCCATCTCGCGCGCCGAGAGCATCATCGCCTCCGACTTCACGCCACGGATCTCGCCGACCTTGAGCGTGACGCCGGTGCCCGGGACGTATTCGCCCGGAAGTGCTGCGACGCCGACCAGCCCGGTGCGCGCGTTCGGTGCGCCGCAGACGACGGACCGTTCGACGCCATCGCCGATGTCGACGCGCAGCTGGCGCAGGCGATCGGCGTTGGGGTGCTGGGTGGCCTCGATGACGCGGGCTATGCGGAAGGACGCGAGAGCCGCGCCGCGATCCTCGATGCCTTCGACTTCGAGGCCGATGGCGTTGAGGGTGCGGGCGATCTCATCGACGCCGGCGTCGGTGTCGAGATGGTCGCGCAGCCAGGAGAGAGTGAACTTCATCGTGTGAGCCCTGCGTTGCTGGAGGGGCCTTGCCCCTCCAGACCACCCCACCAAAGGCCAGTGGGCCTTTGGAAACCATCACCCGGTGCCGTGCATGGCGTACGGCGATCGTGTCCGCACGCCATGCCCCGCGCACCAGTCCAGCAGCCAAAAATAGAAGGGGGATGCGGGGAAATACTTTCCCCCGACCTTCTAGACGCCGTCATGCAACGTCACCGCCGTCAGCGGATCGGCCGCGTAGTGCCGCAGCCAGCGCACATCCGCCTCATAGAACGGCCGCAGATCGGGGATGCCGTGCTTGAGCATGGTGATGCGCTCGATCCCCATGCCGAAGGCGAAGCCCTGCCACTCGCGCGGGTCTATGCCGCAATTGGCCAGCACCTTCGGGTGCACCATCCCCGAACCCAGGATCTCCAGCCAGTCGCCGCCCTTGCCGAGTTCGCCGGTCTTCTTTGACCAGCCGATGTCCACTTCCATGGAAGGTTCGGTGAACGGGAAGTAGGACGACCGGAAGCGCACCGGCAGGTCGGCGATGCCGAAGAAGGCGCGCAGGAAGTCGATCAGGCAGCCCTTGAGATGGCCGAGGGTGATGCCTCGGCCGATCACCAGCCCCTCGACCTGATGGAACATCGGCGAATGCGTCGCGTCGTGGTCGGCGCGATAGGTACGCCCCGGGACGATGACGCGGATCGGCGGTTCCTGGCTGATCATGGTGCGGATCTGCACCGGGGAAGTGTGGGTGCGCAGCACGGGCCGGCGGCCATTCACCTCGGGCAGGTAGAAGGTGTCGTGGTCCTGCCGCGCCGGGTGGTGGTCGGGGATGTTGAGCGCGCCGAAATTGAACCAGTCGCCCTCGATATCCGGTCCCTCGGCGACCTTGAAGCCCATGGCGCCGAACAGGGCGGTCAGCTCCTCCATGGTGCGGGCGATGGGGTGGATGCCGCCCTCGGCCGCGGTGGCGGGGGCGAATGGGCGCGGCGGCAGCGTGACGTCGAGGCGCTCGGCGGCCAGGCGGGCATCCAGCGCGGCGGCGTCGAGCACGGCGCGGCGTGCCTCGATGGCAGCCTCGATGCTGCCCTTCAGGCGGTTCAGCGCGGCGCCGCGCTCCTTCCGCTGGTCGGGGGCCACGGCACCGAGGCCCTTGAGCAGGCCGGACAAGCTGCCGGACTTGCCCATCACGCCGACGCGCACGGCATCCAGTGCGCGCAGGTCTGCCGCGGCGGCCAGGGCGGCTTCAGTCTCGGCCTGCAGGGAAGCGAGGTCGTCAGTCATGGGCACCATGTCCGGAAAAGCACGAAGGGCCGCGCCCCGGTCACCCGGGATGCGGCCCTCTGCTAAACGCTGAGACGGCACAGGGGAACCCCCGCGCCGAAGGCTTCAGGCGAGCTTCGCCTTCGCCTGCTCGACCAGCGCCGCGAAGGCCGCCGGTTCGTCAAAGGCGAGGGCCGCCATCACCTTGCGGTCCATCTCGATCCCCGCCGCCTTGATGCCGGCGATGAAGCGCGAATAGGTCAGGTCATGCTCACGCACGGCGGCGTTGATGCGCTGGATCCACAGGCCGCGGAACTCGCGCTTCTTGTTGCGGCGGTCGCGGTAGGCGTACTGCAGCGCCTTCTCGACCCGCTCGAGCGCGGGGCGATAGGCGGTGGAGGAACGGCCAACATAGCCCTCGGCGAGCTTGAGGACCTTCTTGTGACGGGCGTGCTTGGTTACGCCGCGCTTTACACGAGCCATTGCTGCGCCCCTTCCTTACCGGTCCAGCCCATAGGGCAGCCACTGCTTCACGGTATCGCCGTCCTGCTTCGCGAGGACGAACATGCCGCGGTTCTGGCGCTTCATGGTGGTGGTCTTGGCGGTCAGCATGTGGCGCTTGTTGCCGGCGCCGGCCTTGACCTTGCCGGTGGCGGTCAGTCGGAAGCGCTTCTTCACGCTCGACTTCGTCTTCATCTTGGACATTTGGCCCTCCTGTGGGGTGGGCGCGCCCTAGTCCGCCGCACCATGCGACGAGGACGCGTGTTCCCGGCCGGGCATGTCCATCGGGCCACGACGCGGGAGGCGGGCGTATAGCCGCTGCCCCCAGCCGCCGCAACCCCGATCGGCAGCAACGGGAATTTCATGGTTCCCGGTGTCTTCTGCCCCTCTCGCCGATGTGACGGAAGGCCACACCCCCTTGGATATTGCCGCCGCCTTGCCGCCCGACAGCCTCGACCAGGCCCTGGCACCCCATTTCGCCGCCCTGCGCGCCTTCATGGACCGCCGCATCGCCGAACTGAGCGCCGAGGTCTCCGCCTCGGTCCAACTGATGGGCATGACCGAGGAGGCGCTCACCGGCCGCATCGCCGAGGTTCACGTCCAGATCGCCCGGTTGATCGCCATCCCGGCCTCCGGGGCCCGCAATTCGGGGCTGGAGCTGGAAGCGGTGGTGCAGGCCACGGAATCGGCCGCCGACACCATCCTTGAAGCGGCCGAGGCAATCCAGACCTGGCTCGACGGAGGGGCGCAGGATGCAGCGTCCATCGCCGCGCTGACGCAGCGGGTGAACGACATCTTCCAGGCCTGTTCCTTCCAGGACCTGACCGGGCAGCGCATCCGCCGCGCCATCAAGCAGCTTCAGCAGGTGGAAACCATGCTGGAAGGTCTGATGCCCGGCACTGCCACGCCGGCCGCGCGGAAGCTGGAGGTGATCGGCCATGAGACGACGGTGGCGGATGCGGCGGCCGCCGGCCCCGATTTGGCACAGGCCGAGATCGACCGTCTGCTGAACGGCTGATCGGTTGGCCGCCCGCCACGCCCGGGCGGCACGGCGATGCGGCTGGCCGCGCCGGGCGGACGGCGTGCCCCCCCCGGCCCGTCACAGCGGCCCGATGCGGCGGCCGGCCTTGCCGCGCGATGACGGCAGCCCCGCGCCGTCTGTGGGTTCCGGCGGGCCGTCGGGCGCTCTATATGCCCTGACACGATGATACCGTTCCGCAAGATGCATGGCCTGGGCAACGACTTCGTCGTGCTGGATGGGCGCGCCGCCGCCCTGCCCGTGACGCCGGCCCGCGCCGCCGCCGTTGCCGACCGGCATTTCGGCATCGGCTGCGACCAGTTCATCGTCCTGGAACCGCCGCAGGCCGGCGCCGATGTGTTCATGCGCATCCGCAATCCCGACGGATCCGAGGCCGAGGCCTGTGGCAATGCGACGCGCTGCATCGCCTCCCTGGTCGCGGACGAACGCGGTGCCGACCGCGTGGTGGTGCGCACCATCGCCGGCGACCTGCCGGTGGAGCGGCTGGCGGGCGGCCTGTGGCGGGCGGATATGGGCCCGGCGAGGCTCGGCTGGCGGGACGTGCCTCTGGCGCGGGAGGTGGACACGCTGCATGTCCCGCTCGCGCTTGGGCCGGTTGCGGACCCGGCCGCGTGCTCGATGGGCAATCCGCACGCGACCTTCTTCGTCGATGACCTCGACGCCATCGCGGTGACCGAGATCGGGCCACGGCTGGAAAACGACCCGATCTTCCCCGCGCGCGCCAATATCGGTTTCGCGCAGATCCTCTCGCCGGACCACATGCGGCTGGTGATCTGGGAACGCGGCGCGGGACTGACCCTGGCCTGCGGGTCGGGCGCCTGCGCCGGCATCGTCAACGCGGTCCGCCGAGGGCTCACCGGACGGCGCGCGACGGTGTCCATGCCGGGTGGCGACCTGGTCATGGAATGGCGCGAAGCCGATGGCCATGTGCTGATGACCGGACCGGTCGCCACGGCCTTTTCGGGCATGCTCGATCTGGAAGGCTACGCGGCGTGACAACCGACCATGAGGGTGTGGCGGGCGCGGTCAGCGTCCTGACCTTCGGCTGCCGCCTCAACACCTATGAGTCCGAGGCGATGCGCGACCTGGCCTCCCGCGCCCTTGCCGGCGACGGCACCAAGGCCGGGCATGCCGGCGCGATCGTGGTGAACACCTGCGCCGTCACCGCCGAAGCCGAACGCCAGGCCCGCCAGGCGATCCGCCGCGCGCATCGCGACAATCCCGGCGCACGCATCATCGTCACCGGCTGCGCCGCGCAGATCGCCCCGGAAAAATGGGCCGCCATCGCCGGGGTGGAACGCGTCATCGGCAATGCCGACAAGCTGAAGCCCGAGACCTGGGCGGGCCTCGACGCCCCCCCTGCCCCGGTCAGCGACATCATGGCGGCGACAGAGACGGCGGCCCACCTGGTGACCGAATTCGCCGGCCGCGCGCGGGCCTTCGTGCAGGTCCAGCAGGGCTGCGACCATCGCTGCACCTTCTGCGTCATCCCCTTCGGCCGCGGGCCGTCGCGGTCCGTGCCGATCGGCGTGATCGTCGAGCAGGTGCGCGCGCTGGTGCAGTCAGGCTATCGCGAAGTGGTGCTGACCGGCGTCGACATCACTTCCTACGGACCGGACCTGCCGGGACGGCCGAGCCTGGGGCAGATGGTGCGCCGCCTGCTGGCCCTGGTGCCGGACCTGCCGCGGCTGCGGCTGTCCTCGCTGGACCCTGTGGAAGTCGATGACGATTTGTGGCGCCTGATCGCCGAGGAACCGCGGCTGATGCCGCATCTGCACCTGTCGCTGCAGCATGGCTCGGACATGATCCTGAAGCGGATGAAGCGGCGGCATCTGCGCGCGGATGCCATCGCGCTGGCGGACCGCGCCCGCCGGCTGCGCCCGGACATGGTGTTCGGCGCCGACCTGATCGCCGGCTTCCCGACCGAGACCGAGGATCACTTCGCCGACACGCTGTCGCTCGTCGAGGCCTGCAACCTCTCCTTCCTGCATGTGTTCCCGTATTCCGAACGTCCCGACACGCCCGCGGCGCGCATGCCGCAGCTGCCGGTGCCGGTCCGCCGCGAAAGGGCCGCGCGCCTGCGCGAGGCCGGGGCCAAGGCAGCGGCGCGGCTGTTCACCGCGCGCATCGGACAGGAGGAAGACGTGCTCTTCGAACTGGAAGACCGTGGCCATACCCAGCATTTCGCACCGCTGCGCCTCGCGCGCGGCCTCGCCCGCCCCGGTGAGATCCGGCGCCTGCGCGTGACGGGCGCCGCAGCGGACACGCTGTTCGCGGAAGCCGCCTGATGGCGTTGCGCGACCTGTGGACCCGTCTGCGCGGCAGCGATCCGGCACAGCCCGGCCCGCGACCGGAGCCGGAACGGGACGATCCGCCGCCCCCACCCCCGTCGCCGGAAGCGCCGCCGCGCCCACCGGAGCCGCCCACGGCGCCACCCGCGCCGGTCGAGGACCCGACTCCCGACAGGCCGACGGAAACCCCGCCGCCCTTCGATGAACCCCCGGCGGATGCCCCGCCCGTGGAACTGACGCCCCCCTCGCAGCTTCCACCGATCGAGGCCCCGCCCCCGCAAGCCCAGGAACCAGCCCGCGAGGGCTGGTTCTCCCGCCTCAAATCCGGGCTGGCGCGGTCCACCGCCAAGCTGACCGACAGCGTCTCGGCCATCTTCACCAAGCGGAAGCTGGACGATGCGGCGCTGGAGGAGCTGGAGGAGACGCTGATCGCGGCCGATCTCGGCGTCGCGGCATCGCAGCGCATCGTCGAGGGCTTCCGCCGCACCCGCTTCGGCAAGGAAGTCACCGATGAGGAGGTGAAGGCGACGCTGGCGGACGAGATCGCCGCGATCCTCTCCCCCGTCGCGCGGCCGCTGGTGTTGGACACCGCGCTCGCGCCGCATGTCGTGCTGGTGGTGGGCGTCAACGGCACCGGCAAGACGACGACGATCGCCAAGCTCGGCAGGCAGTATCGCGACCAGGGGCTGAAGACCGGCTTCGTTGCCGGCGACACCTTCCGCGCCGCCGCCGTCGAGCAGCTTCAGGTCTGGGCCGACCGCACCGGCGCCCGCTTCTTCCCGCCTGCCAAGGCGGGCGCCGATGCGGCCGGCCTCGCCTTCGACGCGCTGACCACCGCGCGGGCCGAGGGGCTGGATGTGCTGCTGGTCGATACCGCCGGGCGGCTGCACAACAAGACCGCGCTGATGGAAGAACTGCGCAAGGTCATCCGCATCATTCGCCGGGTGGACGATACCGCGCCGCATTCGGTGCTGCTGGTGCTGGACGCCACCACCGGCCAGAATGCCGTGCAGCAGGTGAAGGTGTTCAAGGAGATGGTCGATGTCTCCGGCCTGGCCGTGACCAAGCTGGACGGATCAGCCAAGGGCGGCGTGGTCGTCGCCCTCGCGCAGGAGTTCGGCCTGCCGGTGCATGTGGTCGGCGTCGGCGAGAAGGCCGAGGATCTGCGTCCCTTTGAGGCGCGCGACTATGCGCGCGGGCTGCTGGGGCTGGAATGATGCCGTGGGGCCGCCGAGCTGCCCTGCTGCTGACCCTGCTGCCCTTGAGCGTCGCCCAAGCGGGCGAGGAATTCATAGAGATCTCGCCCGGCCCCGGCGGCAGGCCCGTGCTGATCGCGCCAAGCCAGGTGGTCCGCATCGGCCGCGCCGAGGGCTTCACCGTGGTGGACACCACCGCCTGGGTGCAGCAGCGCACCGTCGAGCCTTTGGAATCCGTCGCTCGCCGCATCGCCGCGACGGGCCAGCGGCTGGTCCCGCTGACCGACCTCAACGGCCAGCGCATCTACATCGCCGCCGACCGCGTCGTGCTGATCCGCGATTCCCAGGAACGCCACGCCGCCGGCGCACGCGCGGCGATCGTCCTGGTCGGATTGCGTTTCAACACCGACGTTGCCGTGCGCGAAACGGTGGAGGACGTCATGGCGGCGCTACGGAGTACAGCGGCGCCGCGCTGACGGCGCGCCCTTGCCAGGGGCGGCCGGCGGCGCGACACGCTGGGTCACCCGAGGAGGCCAGGACCCCGCCATGCCCAAGACCCGCCCCGTCGCCCGTACCCCCATCCCCACCGTCGACAGCCTCCCGGACGACATCCGTGCGCGCATCCTGACGGTGCAGGAAAAGTCCGGCTTCATTCCCAACGTCTTCCTGATGCTGGCGCACCGACCGGCGGAGTTCCGCGCCTTCATGGCCTATCACGACACGCTGATGGACAAGTCGGAGGGCGTGACGAAGGCGGAACGCGAGATGATCGTCGTCGCCGTCTCGGCCCTGAACCAATGCCAGTATTGCGTCGTGGCGCATGGCGCGATCCTGCGCATCCGCGCGAAGAATCCGCTGATCGCCGACCAGGTCGCGGCGAACTGGCGCAAGGCCGACATCTCCGACAAGCAGAAGGCGATGCTGGAATTCGCCATCAAGGTGACGCTGCGCGCCAACGAGGTGAACGACGCCGATCACGACGCGCTGCGACAGGCCGGCTTCGACGACGAGGCGATCTGGGACATCGCCGCCATCGCCGCCTTCTTCGGCATGTCCAACCGTCTGGCCAACGTGACGAACCTCAGGCCCAATGACGAATTCTACGCCATGGGGAGGGGCTGACATGCACGAGGTTCGCTGGGAACGCCTGACCGCGCCGCAACTGCGCGCGCTGGCCGAACGCGACGCCGTAGTGGTCGTGCCGGTCGCGAGCCTTGAGCAGCACGGGCCGCACCTGCCGGTCTGGACGGATTCCTTCCTGGGCCATTCGGTGGCGGTGCGCGCGGCGGAATTGTGCGAGGACCTGCCGGCGGTGGTGCTGCCGCCGATGTGGCTTGGCCTGTCGGAGCACCATTTCCCGTTCGGCGGCACGATCAGCGTGGACTACGCGACCTTCGCAGGCATCCTGCGCTGCATCGTGAAGTCCCTGCTGGCCGATGGCTTTTCCAAGGTGATGCTGTTCAATTCCCATGGCGGCAACATCGACCCGCTCGCCGTCTCGGCGCGGGAACTGGCGCATGAATTCGGCATTCCGGTGCTGACGACGACCATCACCAAGGTCGCACCGGCCGCCATTTCCGCCACGCTGACGGCGCAGAAGGGCATCCACCATGCCTGCGAGGGCGAGACGAGCCTGTGGATGCATCTCGACCCGTCCCAGGTGCGGATGCAGGAGATCGCGAATTCCGTCTCGCCCGGCAATTTCGACGCCGGCAGCCAGGTGTCGTCGCGCTTCTGGTCCTTCTCCGAGCGCGCACCGGTCACCGGCGTGCGCGGCGATGCGCGGGCTGCGACACCCGAGAAGGGCAAGGCGATTTTCGAGGCGATGGCCGAGGGCCTGGCGAAGGAATTGCGCGACACGGCGCTGTGGTCGCCGCCGGACGATGTTTGGCAGCGTGGGCGGGCGCAGGGTCGGCGGTGATCCCGCCATTCTTCGGGCAGTGGGAATCGGCGGAGCGCATCGGGGATATCCTCGCCGGGACGCTGCGTGCGGCCGATGACCCCTTGTGGCCACGCTCGGGAGCCGCGGGGGCTGCGGATTACGAACGCTGGGCGGACCATCTGTGCGGTGTCGCCTGCCTGCGCATGGCGCTCGCCGCACGGGGCATCTCGCCGCCGCGCGCCTTCGACCTGGCACGGGAGCTGACCAGGCGGGGCGGCTATGTCGTGCGGCCCGATGGCGGCATCCGCGGGCTGATCTATGCCCCGGCGGTCGGCTGGCTGCGGGAGGTGCCTGGTCTCGCGGCCGATGTTCGCGTCGATGTCCCCGTCGAGGACATCCCGGCGATGGTCCATGGCGGCGGGCTTTTCGTGGCCTCGGTGCATCCCTGGATCCGGCGAGGCGTGGGCGAACCGCCATCCCTCGGCGGCCATCTGGTGCTGGTCTTCGGCGAGCAGGACGGTGTGCTGCGCTTCCACAACCCCTCCGGCGATACGGCGGCGTCGCAGGCGGATGCGCGGCTGGCCGTGGCCCAGTTCGGACGCTTCTATGCCGGGCGGGGGATTGTCCTGCCCGGGTAGGGATGCCCGCCGCCCGTCAGGAGCGCGGCGCGCCGGCAACCGCTTCACCCGCACAGCGTTGCGCCCGCCGCGAGTGCCACCGGGCGGCGAGGCCACCGCCATTTGGTGCGGTGGACTGCGGGCGGATGGCCCCTCCAACTTGCGCCCTTCGCCGCCGCGGCCCATCTGCCGTCCATGTCCGACCTGCTCCGCGTCAAGCCCGACCCCACCGACCCACGCCTGACGCGCCGCGTCACCGGCATCGACCACACCGGCGCGCCGATCGAGACGAGCGTCACCGTCGAGCGGCCGCTGACGCTGTTCCTGAACGGCCAGGAGATCGTCACCATGATGACGATCGGCGACCGGCCGGAGGACCTGGCGGTCGGCTACCTGCTCAACCAGGGCATGCTGAGGCCGGATGCGGTGGTGACGGGCGTGGACTACGACGACGACCTTGGCGTGGTCATCGTGCGCACGCCCGAACGCACCGATTTCGAGGAGAAGCTGCGCAAGAAGACGCTGACCTCGGGCTGCGCGCAGGGGACGGCGTTCGGGGATTTGATGGAAGGCTTTGCCGAGGTGCGGTTGCCCAAGACGGAGCTGCGTACATCCTGGCTGTACCGGCTGCTGCACCGCATCAACACGCTGCCGACGCTGTACCTGGAAGCCGGTGCGATCCATGGCTGCGCGCTCTGCCTGCGCGACCAGCCGGTGGTCTACATGGAGGATGTCGGCCGCCACAATGCGGTGGACAAGATCGCCGGCTGGATGTTCCGCGCGCAGGAAGCGCCGGGCGACAAGATCTTCTACACGACCGGGCGGCTGACCTCGGAGATGGTGATCAAGACCGTGCGCATGGGCATCCCGATCCTGGTCTCACGATCCGGCTTCACGGCCTGGGGTGTGGAACTGGCGAAGGAGGCGGGGCTGACGCTGATCGGTCGCTGCAAGGGCAAGCGTTTCGTCGCCCTGGCCGGCGAGGAGCGCATCGTGTTCGACGCCGACCTGGCATATGTCGAGGAGGAAGCCGCGAAGCACTGGCGCAAGAACAGCGCTGAGGCGATGGCGGCCGGCGACAATGCGAGCTGATACGCTGGGTTGCGTGCTGGCGGGCGGGCTGGCACGACGGATGGGCGGCGGCGACAAGCCGCTGCGGCTGCTCGGCAGGCGGCCCATGCTGGATCATGCGCTGGGACGCCTTCGGCCACAGGTGGCGGCGGTGATCCTGAACGCCAATGGCGATGCGTCGCGCTTCGCCGCCTATGGGCTGCCGGTCGCAGCGGACGGGCTGCCCGACCATCCGGGGCCACTCGCCGGCGTCCTCGCCGCGCTGGACTGGGCGGCGGCGCAGCGGCCGGATTGCACCTGGGTTGTCTCGGTTCCCGGCGATTCGCCGTTCATCCCGGAGGACCTCGTGGAGCGGCTGCATGCGGCGCGGCTGGCGGCCGGCGTGCCGCTTGCCTGCGCACGGTCGGATGGCCAGACGTATCCGCCGATCGGGCTCTGGCCGGTGGCTCTGCGCGGGGATTTGCGCGGTGCGCTGCTGGCCGGCGAGCGCAAGATCGACCGCTGGACCGCCGGCCACGGCTGCGCCCATGCCGACTGGCCGACCACGCCGGTCGATCCCTTCTTCAACGCCAATGCGCCGGACGAATTGGCCGAGGCGGAACGCCTGCTGCCGCTGTTGCATTCAGCCGGGCGCGTCGCCATAGACGAATGATCTGCGATTGAAGGAAATGCCAGAATGAAGGCCATCCTGTCAGGCGTCGTCGTCGCGATCGTCATCGCGATCGGCGCGGCCTATGTGCTCGATACCAAGGTGCAGGAAACGGTGCAGGTCGCTTTCACGACGAGCGGCGCGCGGATCTGACGGGCGGCGTCAGCGCAGCACCTGCACGACGCCGAGCCCGGCCAGCGCAAGGCCGACGATCAGACCGATCCCCGGCCTTGCCGGCAGATCCACGCGGCCCGGCGCAGCCGGGTCATAGAGCAACGCGATCGGCCCGTCCCCCTCGCGCCGCGCCACCAGGCGCATGTCGGTCGTGACGACGCTGGCCGGCGTGCCATCCGGCAGGGCGAAATCGAACCGCCAGGATGGGCCGATGGCGGTCGGCTGGAATACGACGCGCGCCACTGCACGGCGCCAGAGCCACCGCCGAAACAGACCCCGCAGGTCGCGCCGCAGCAGCACGGCGCCGAGGAAACAGACGATCAGGCCCGAGACCATGGCATCCACTACAGCATGCCGGCGAAGGGCAGCACGGTGATGCGGTCGCCCGGCGCGACACCGGTGATGGCTTCGGGCAATTCGGCGAAGCCGTCGGATTCGGTCAACGAGGTCAGCAGCCCTGCTCCCTCGCGCGGGAACTTGCGCGCGCGCGTCTGGCCATCGTCGGTCGCAAGCGTCACGCGCACATATTCGCGGCGCCCCGCCTTCTTGCGATAGGTGAAGTCGGCCGTCGCCGCAAAGCGCGGCAGCGGGCGGTCCTGCGCACCCGCCAGGCGCAGCAGCAACGGTCGCGCGAGGTGCAGGAAGCACACCACCGCCGCAACCGGGTTGCCAGGCAGCCCGACCACCGGCGTGCCACCGGCCGCAAAATCCGACCCCGCCCTCGGCAAGACACCCATCGCCGCCGGCCGCCCCGGCTTCACCGCCAGGCGCCAGAACACCAGCTTGCCGCTCGCCTCGATGGCAGAGCGCACATGGTCTTCCTCGCCGGTCGAGACGCCACCGCTGGTCAGCAGCAGGTCATGGTCCCGGGCGGCGGTGGTCAGAGCGGCAGCGGTGCGGGCAGCGTCGTCGGGCACGATGCCGAGGTCGCTCGCGACGCATGGCAGGCCACCGAGCAGCGACAGCAGCGTGAAGCGATTGCTGTCGAAGGTCTGCGCCGGGGCCAAGGCGCCGCCCGGTTCGGCCAGTTCGTCGCCGGTCGAGAAGACGCCCACGCGGGGCAGCCGCCGGACCTGCAGCGTCGCCCGCCCGAGTGCGGCGGCAAGCCCGGCCTCGGCAGGGCCAATCAGCCGGCCGGCCGGCAAGGCGAGCGCGCCGGCGGCGACATCCTCGCCGGCCGGCCGCGCATTCGCGCCGCGCTTGAGGCCGGGTGGCACCAGGATGGCGGAGCCCTCGCGCGTCGCATCCTCCTGCATGACGCAGCTATCGGCGCCGGGCGGCATGGGCGCGCCGGTGAAAACCCGCGAGGCCTCCCCCGGGGCCAAGGGCCGCGCGGCACGGTGACCGGCAGCGACGCGCCCGGCCTCGACCAGCCGTGTTGGCGCATCCGGCCGCAGGTCGGCATGGCGGAAGGCCCAACCATCGACCGCGGCATTGGCGAAGGGCGGCAATGGCGTGGCGGCGACCAGGTCGTGCGCCAGGACGCGGCCTCGCGCGGCGGTCAGGGCGACGATCTCCTCACCCTCGGCCGGCGGGATGCGGGCAGCGATCAGCGCCTGCGCCTCATCCACCGACATCAGCGCGCCGCCGAAGGCGAAGCAGTCGTCGCTGAGCTGCGCCACTCAGGCCTCCTGCCGCTGCGTCCAGGCGATGCTGTCCAGCGGTTGAGCGTGGGCCATCACCAGCGCGGCGATTGCCTCGATGTCATCCAGATGCGCGCGCGGCAGGTCATAGGGTGCCGCCACATCCGAGGCGACGGCGACGATCCCCGGCATGTCCGGCCGCATCCACGGCTTGGCATTGGCGGCGCGATGCACCTCGATCTTGGGATGTGCATCGCGCTTGAAGCCCTCGACGATGATCAGGTCTGCGGGATCCATGCGTGCGACGAGTTCCGGCAGCGTCGGTTCACGGGCCGTGCGCAGTTCCGTCATCAGCGCCCAGCGCGCGCCGGAGGCGACCATGACCTGCTGCGCGCCGGCGCGGCGGTGCTCGTACGAATCCTTGCCCGGCACATCCACGTCGAAGCGGTGATGCGCGTGCTTGAGCGTGGAGACGGCCAGCCCGCGCCCGATCAGGGACGGCAACAGCTTCACCATCAAGGTCGTCTTGCCCGCCCCGCTCCATCCGGCGAGACCGATGATGCGCGTCACGTCCGCTCCCCTGAAAATGCGTCGGGCGCATGACAATCGCCATGCGCCCGCGGGTCATACCATCGGTGGGCGCCGCCGTCAGTCGGCGCCGGCGGCCTTGGCGGCATCAGGCGGCGTGGCAGCGCGACCCTTGGCCATTTCCTGCGCGACCCACAGGTTGTGATGCTGCTTGGCCCAGTTGAGATCGACCTGGCCGGTGGTCATCGCTTCCACCGCGCCATCCATGCCGACCGTGCCGATATAGATATGCGCCAGTATCACCGCGATCATCAGCACCGCAACGATGCTGTGGATGATGTGGCTGAGCTGCATGCCGTTCACGTCGGCGAAGACGAAGGGGAAGACCAGCATGTAGCCGGTCACCGCCACCGCCGCGCCGCCGAGCACGGTGATCCAGAAGATGCCCTTCTGCCCGGCGTTGAAGCGGCCGCTGTCAGGCTCGCCATGGCCGACGATGCCACCGCCCGCTTTCAGCCAGCGGATATCGGTGCCGTTCGGGATGTTGTCCTTCACCCAGATCAGCACCATCAGCACCAGACCCAGGGTGAAGGGGAAGGCCAGGAAATTGTGGCCCATCTTGCCCCAGTGGCTGACGGCGGTGAACGCCTCCGGCCCGATCAGCGGCAGCAGCACATGCCGGCCGAAGGTGAGGTTCAGCCCCGACAGCGCGAGGATGATGAAGCAGGACGCCACCATCCAGTGGTTCGCGCGCTCGAAGGTGTTGAAGCGGAGGATGGTGCGGCCCGAGCGACCACCCTCGATCGGGATGCGTCCGCGCCACAGGCGGAACACGGTCAGCAGGGCCAGCATGCCGATCACCGCGACCCCCCCCACCCAGGCAAGCGTCACGTTGTGGAATTCACGCCATTCGCGGCCCTGCGGCTGGATCAAATTAGCCGCGCGCTGGTCGGGAATGGTGATGCGGCCATGCACGGGCTCGCCGCGCAGCAGGGACTGGATCGCCAGTTCATCCGCCAGTGGCGGGGTGGCGGTGGCGCCCTGTGCGAAGGCCTGGCCAACCCCGGCGCATAGCAGCGCGGCCAGCAAGGCGAGGATGCGGATCTTCATCGCTGCGCGCTCCCTCAGATCGCGACGGTTTCGCGGTAGGCGGTGCGCCAGCCCCAGGCGCCGGAGCCATAGCCGCGCCGCTGCACGCGTTCACGGTAGATCTGGGCGATCACATCCCCATCGCCGGCGAGCAGTGCCTTGGTCGAGCACATCTCGGCGCAGAGCGGCAGCTTGCCTTCAGCCAGGCGGTTCGACCCGTACTGGATGTATTCCGCCTCGGAATTGTCGGCCTGCGGGCCGCCGGCGCAGTAGGTGCACTTGTCCATCTTGCCGCGGCTGCCGAAATTGCCGAGGCGCGGATATTGCGGCGCCCCGAACGGGCAGGCGTAGAAGCAATAGCCGCAGCCGATGCACAGGTCCTTGTCGTGCAGCACCACCGCATCGGCCGTGGTGTAGAAGCACGACACCGGGCAGACCGCCTGGCAGGGCGCATCCGTGCAGTGCATGCAGGCCATGGAAACGGAGCGTTCCCCCGGCTTGCCGTCATTGAGCGTGACGACGCGGCGGCGGTTGATGCCCCAGGGCACCTCGTTCTCGTTCTTGCAGGCGGTGACGCAGGCGTTGCATTCGATGCAGCGTTCCGAGTCGAGAAGGAACTTCATGCGGGCCATCGTCGTGTTCCTCCCTTACGCCGCGCGGATCTGACACAGGGTGACCTTGGTTTCCTGCATGAAGGTCACCGGGTCGTAGCCATAGGTCGTGATCGCATTCACGGATTCACCGAGCACGATCGGGTCGGCGCCCGGCGGATACTTGCCGCGCTGATCTTCCTGCATGAACCAGCCGGCGAAGTGGAAGGGCATGAAGGCCACGCCGGGGCCGACGCGCTCGGTCACCAGCGCCTTCATGCGGCTCGCCTTGCCCTGCGGCATCTCCGGCCCGTTCACCAGCACCCAGGACCCGTCGCGGATATTGCGCGCGCTGGCATCGCGCGGATTGATCTCGACGAACATGTCCTGCTGCAATTCCGCCAGCCAGCGGTTCGACCGCGTCTCCTCGCCGCCGCCCTCGTATTCCACCAGGCGGCCGGAGGTGAGGATGATCGGGAAGTTGGGCGCGAGGTCCTTCGCCCGGTTTTGCACCGACTGCCCCAGATGCGGCAGGCGGAAGGCGCGCCGGTCGGGCAGCGTCGGATACTGCGCGATCAGGTCGGTGCGCGGCGTGTAGATCGGTTCGCGATGCACCGGCACCGGGTCCGGCAGGTTCCAGGCATTGGCGCGCGCCTTGGCGTTGCCATAGGCCATCACGCCATGGTCCATCGTCACGCGGATGATGCCCATGGACAGGTCGGTGGCCCAGGACGCGGTCCCACCCTGGCGCTGGATGGACGCCTTCTCCTCATCGGTCAGCTGCGCGTCCCAGCCGAGCCGCGCCATCACCGCCGTGGTGAATTCCGGATACCCGTCCGTCAGTTCCGACCCCTGCGAGTAGGACCCTTCGGCGAGCAGCGTCGCGCCGTTGCGTTCGACGCCGAAGCGAGCACGGAAGGTGCCACCGCCCTGCTTCACATGCAGGTTGGTGTTGTAGAGGATGTGGGTGCCCGGATGCCGCCACTCCGGCTTGCCCCAGCATGGCCAGGGCAGGCCGTAGAAATCGCCGCGGATCTCGGCCGGCGCGTCGTCCTTCGCGCGCAGCGTCACCAGGTCGAACTTGTCCTGGTGCTGCATGTGCAGCTTCAGCCGTTCTGGCGACTGGCCGGTATAGCCGGTGGAGATGGCGCCGCGGTTGATCTCGCGCAGGATGCTCTCGGAGGTCGGCGCGTTGTCGACGATGTCCATCGTCGCGAAGACTTCCGACTGAAGGCGGAAGGTCATGTTCCGCTTCGCCGAGGCCGCGTCGATCGCGCCGCACAGGCGGTAGATCGCCTCGTAGTCGTCCTTGCTCTCGAAGATCGGCTTGACGATGCGCGCACCCCACTGGATCGAGCGGTTTGAGGAGGTGCGGCTGCCGCTCGTCTCGAACTGCGTGCAGATCGGCAGGATGTAGGTGTTGTCGCGGCGGCCCGACATCACCGCGAATGAGGTCGGATGCGGGTCGGCGATCACCAGCAGGTCGAGCTTCTCCAGCCCCTTCACCGCTTCCGGCATGCGGGTGACGGTGTTGCCGCCATGCCCGAACACCATCATGGCCTTGAGGTTGTCGCGCTGGGCGAGGCCGGTCTGTGCGTTCACCGGCATCGTCACCGCGTCGAAATACCGCGTGGTGGGGATGCCCGGCGTCTCCATCATCGCCTTGCTGTCGAAGCGGGCGACCATGCTTTCGTAGGACACGCCCCAGACGCGCGACCAGTGCCGCCAGGCATTCTCGTCGAGCCCGTAATAGGCGGGCAGCGAGGTGACATCGAGGCCGAAATCCGTCGCGCCCTGCACGTTGCAATGGCCACGGAAGATGTTCGCCCCGGTGCCTTCCTTGCCGACATTGCCTGTCGCCAGCAGCAGGATGGAATAGGCGCGCACATTGGCAGTGCCGACCGTCTTCTGCGTCGCACCCATGCACCAGATCAGCGTCGAGGGCTTCTGCGTGGCGAAGGTCTCGGCAACCTTGCGCATCTGCGCCTCGGGCACGCCGCAGACGCGCTCGACCTCGGCCGGCGGCCACTTCGCAACCTCGGCGCGGACGTCATCCATGCCGTAGACGCGCTGGCGGATGAAGTCCTTGTCCTCCCAGTTGTTCTGGAAGATGTGCCACAGCAAGCCCCAGATGATCGGGATGTCGGTGCCCGGGCGGATGCGCACATATTCGGTCGCATGCGCGGCCGTGCGCGTGAAGCGCGGGTCGATGACGATCAGGTTGGCGCGATTCATCTCCTTGCCGGAGAGAACGTGCTGCAGCGAGACCGGATGCGCCTCCGCCGGATTGCCGCCCATGATGATCATGGTCTTGGCATTGCGGATGTCGTTGTAGGAATTCGTCATCGCGCCGTAGCCCCAGGTGTTGGCCACACCCGCGACGGTGGTCGAATGACAAATGCGCGCCTGGTGGTCGACGCTGTTGGTGCCCCAGAAGGCCGCGAGCTTGCGGAACAGGTAGGAGCCTTCGTTCGAGAACTTGGCGCTGCCAAGCCAGAACACGCTGTCGGGGCCGGAAGCCTGGCGCACCGCCATCAGCTTGTCGCCAATCTCGGTCAGCGCGGCATCCCAGGACATGCGCTGCCACTGGCCATTGACCAGCTTCATCGGATACTTGGTGCGCCGGTCGCCGTGCACCAACTCGCGCACCGAAGCGCCCTTGGCGCAATGCGTGCCGCGGTTGATCGGGCTGTCCCAGGATGGCTCCTGGCCGACCCAGACGCCGTTCTGCACCTCGGCCGTCACCGTGCAGCCGACCGAGCAATGGGTGCAGATGTTCTTGATGCGCGTCACCGGCTCGGCATGGTTCACCGGCCCCGCCACGGCGGGGCGCACCGTGGTCAGCGGAATCGCGCCGAGCGCGGACAGCCCGACGCCGGTGACACCCGCCTGCTTGAGGAAGGCGCGGCGGTCGAGCCCACCGGAGGACAACCCGGCATAGGCCGCGGCGAGGCGCTGCTTGCCGGCGCGCGCTTCGGAACGCTTGATCAGCATGGGGTCTCGCTCCCTCTCAGCCGCCGTAGCGGTTGGTGCGATAGAAGGCCTGCACGTCGGCGGCATTCGCCTGGTAGCGCGCCTTGGTGCGCTCGCCCTCGTTCTCCTTGCGGGCAAGGCCGGGCGGCACGGTATCGGCGCGCTGCGGGTCATAGGTGCCGGCAGCCTCGACGCTGCCGGCGGCGGCCGCCGCTGCAACACCACCCAGGCCCAAGGTGCGGAGAAAGCCGCGACGCTCGGCCACGGTCTCGTCGTTCTTGCTCATCTCAACCTGCCTCCCAACCATGTCATGCCGGCAGCCCGTTGGCCGCCTGCTCGATCTCGATGGCGGTGCGGCCCAGCCGCCCGACGGCGCGGTAGAATCGCGCCGCCTCTGCCTTTTCGAGATCGGTGAAGAACCGGCCCGCCCAAGGCCGGATATGCGTGTCGAAGAAGGCCTCGGCCGCCGCCGGCCCGCCGTCGAAGCTGCCCGAGAGCAGGCCGGCATAGACCTCGCAGACCGTGGCGATGTGGTCTTCCGGCTCGGCGATGCCTTCGGCGCGCTCCAGCCCCAGCTTGGCGAGCGCACCACGCAGTTCGGCAAGCGGGCGTTCGTGCAGAAAGCCGGTGATGTAGTAGGACGCGAAGGGCAGCAGTTCGCCCCGCCCGAGGCCGATGAACAGGTCGTGGAATTCGCGCTCGGACGAGACGCTGTCGGACACGGCGGCGGCCTGCGCCAGCGCGCCGTACCCCTGCCCCAACGCGCTGCGGTCGCCGCGCAGCGCGGCCAGGGCCTCAAGCAGCCTGGCATCCGGCGCCGCGACCAGAAGGCGCCCCAGCAGGGCGAACAGCCGCGCGCGCTCGGTCGTCAAGATGTCGATCTGCGTGTCTGCGACCGCTTGTGCGGGCATTCCGCAGGCGCTCCCCAGCGTTGATTTCCGACCAAATTACTCCGAATCAGACCGGCAAAACAACTCCATGAAAACATTACGCTTTATTGCGAATAATTCTTAACTCGGCAGAGCGGAACCATGCCGGCGGGTGGCTGATGAGGCGGGGGCGGCGGGTTCGGGCGTGGCCACGTCGGACAGCATCACGGGCGTCGATGGCGCTGCTTCCTCAGTCGGCGCTTCCGGCGGTGCTTCGATGATGCTCGTGTCGGGTGCAGGCAGCTCGGCGGCGTCCTCCGCCGGGGTCCCGAAGGCCTGGGCCAGCATCTCCCGGATGTTGCCGGGTAGGTCCAGCGACGCACCCGGCACGCCATCCGGCGCGTTGTAGTCCCAGGCATAATCGGCCGGACCGATGAAATCGCGGATGGCGGGGTCGAGCGTCCAGGCCTTGCGCAGCGCGGCACGCTGCAAGGCCGCCGGCACTTCCTTGCGCAGGAAGGCGGCGATGTCGCTGTCGATCGTCAGGCTGTCGATCGGTGGCAGGGTCGTGATGTCGAAGTGCGGTTCCTGCGGCACCTCCGACACCGGGGCGGCCTCCGGCACGACGGCAGCCGGCGGTTCCGGCGGTGGCAGCCCGGCCTCGACGGCGCGCTTACGGCGCGACCAGCGGGAGAGGAAGCCTTCCTCGCTCATCGTCCCTCCAGGCGAGACCGGGTGCCGAGCGCCTCGGTGTCCGCGCGGTCGCGCTTGCGCTTGTGAAACTCGCGCTGCTTGTGATGCTCGGCGACGAAGCGTTCGACGACCAAGCGCAGACCGGGCGGCAGGGGCAGGGATTCCAGCATGTCCGATCCGGATTCGGCATAGAGCTGCGCCTCCCCCGCATCGACCGTGACGGTCTGCAGCCGGTATCCGGGCGCCTGTTCCACCGGCCGCAGCACCACCCAGATGCGCGGCGTCTCCTGCTGCAGGTTGTGGATGTAGTTGTCGGTGTCGGTCGGGTGCAGCGCCACCTCGGCCGTCCCCGCGAAGAACAGGGTGCGTCCGGCATCCTCCCGCAACACGGTCCAGGCGGCGATGTCGGGCGCGTCCTCCAGCACTTCCCGCGCGGCCCAGGCATGTTCTGCCCATTGTGTGACGCCGGGTCGGCGTTCCGCCACCACGCCGACAAGGATGCGGATGGTGCCCGGGACTTCCAGCGTCATGCCGCTTCCTCCCGTGCCTTGAGCGGCAGCCCGGCGACGAGGTTCTGCGGCTTCATGCGCAGCCGGTTCGCCGCATCCATCGCCAGCGCCAGATAGACGGGCCGCCCCGCGACGCGCGGCAGCACGCGCGACGCATCGGCGAAGTCCAGCACGCCGAGCCAGAGGATCCGCGCCAGCCGTTCCTGCCGAACCTTCCTGCCCTGCCACAGGTCGTTGGCGATCGCGCTCGCCTCGGCATCCAGGCCGACATGCCAGGTCCAGTTGGCATCCTCGATCACGGGCACGGGGCGGATCGTCACCGCCTCGCCGAACAGGTGGCGGATGAAGCGTTCCAGCGCGCGGGCGATGCCGCGCTGGCCGTCGCGCCCCTCGACGATGTCGAGCGCGAAGTCATGCGCGTCCGACCGTCCATGATAGAGATGCGCATTGGCGTCGCCTAGCACGTCGAGTTCGACCTCTCGCGGCGGCGCGCCGGCTTCCACGAGCAATTGCCCGAGCGCGCCGAAGCCACCATCCCGGCCGCGCATCTCCACGACCTCCTCATCAGCCAGCAGCATCGCGCCCTGGTGGATGGCCACGCGCTGGGTGCGGAACAGCAATTCGGCGGCGCGCAGGGCGAAGGGATCGCCCTCCCCTTCCAAGGCCGCGCGCGCGACGAGATGCGTCAGCATCTGCAGCAGGATCGGCGGCATGCCCGACACGCCGTCGCGATACAGCGCGATCCAGGCGGCTTCGAGCGACGGCTCGGTCGCGACACGATCGCGGAAACCAAGGAAACGCCCGAAATTCTCGCGCGCATCGGCATCGGCCAGCGCCGCGAGGCGCGCCGGCGCCACCGCCTGCGCCGGATCGTCCATCAGCGCGGCGTGCAGCGCGCGTTCCGCGTCGCAGGCTTCCTCGGGTGGGATGAGTTCCGGCCGCGCCAGGAAGGCACGCCACAGATCCGCCGTCGCCGCCAGCCGGCCGTGCTCCGCGGCGTCGCACAGGTGATGGCCGGAGGCCACCCAGAAATCACCGGGGGAGAGACCGTGCGTCACGACCCGTGCCTCGCCATCCGCGCGAGGTCAGGATGGATCGGCGCTTCCTCCTCGCCTTCGACGGAAATTGCGGCGAAGACCGGCAAGGTCTCGAAGGCGCGGTGATCCTGCGGGCGTTCGTGCAGGGTGCGGAAGCGTTCGCGCACGTCACCGCCTTCTGCGCTGCGGGTCAGCGCGACCAGCGTTCCGGGCGGGTGGTCGCAAAGGGTTTCGGCGAAGGCGATCTCCTCCTCGGCGGCGGCGCGGGCGGCGGCATCGTCGGGTGCGCCATGGTCGCTGCGGATATGCGCGGCCAGCGCCGCGACGGCCGCCTCGCGCTGCGTGGCACTGGCCGCGACGATTTCGACCAGCGTGGACCAGCCGAAGGAGGACAAGCCCAGAAAGCCGGCACGGAAGGCCTGGCGGCGCCGTCCGTCCAGCGCGGTGACATCGTCATCCCAGAAGCAGAAGCCACCCGGCACCGCCCATTCGCCGGGCTCGGCTGCGCGCGGAAACACCAGCGCATCCGATCGGTCGAGCCGGATGGTGCGCAGCAGCCGCATCATGCCGTGACCCCCTGCGCCAGTGCCATCCGTTCCCGCTGGCCGTCGCGCTGGATCACGAGGTCCCCCGTTGCTGGATCGATGCCGCGCTGCGCCCCTTCGGCGAGCCCCGGATCAAGCCGCGCCAAATAGCGTTCCGCAACCGCCCTGAAGCCGGCCGCCTGCCATTCTGCCAGGTTCGCCATCAGATGCCGCGCCCAGGCCGCGGTGAGTTCGGCCGGGGTGGTGTCATCATAGCCTTCCTCGAACAGGGTGGTGCGGTCCGGCGTGCGGCCGGGTTCGGCATCGGCGGGCGCGGCGAAGGCCAATTCGATACCGACGACCAGCCAGTCCGGCACCGCATCCTCCGCACAGTCAGGCGGGGCGGCGAGGCGCGCCAGGCCGACCACGCCGCCATTCACCCGGATCGTCGCCGGCCAGTCGAAGGTCAGCGGCTGTTCCGGGGGGCCGAAGCCCGCCAGCGCATCGACCGCCGCGCACAGCGCCGCCAGCAGAGCCGGGCGCGCGGCGGCCAATGTCTGTTCGGGTTCCAGCACCACCGCCGCTTCCACCCGCGCCCAGGACCGCACCCAGGCGAGCGTGCCCGCGCCGTGGTCGGGCGCCATAGCCACCGCGCGCGCCATTGCATCCCCGCCCTCGCGCAGGGCGACAATGGGGGTGAAGACGCTCGGCAACTCGGGCAGGCCCTCGGACAATGGCGTTCCCTCGCAAGGTGGTTGTCCTGGGCATATATGCTCACAGCGCCTTCGGTCCAGCAGGGGCGCGCCGGGGGGACTTCGGGTCGATGAGTGGAACGGATGGGCGCATCGCCCTGGTGTGCAGTTGCGAAGACACCATGCGCCTCGATGAACGCGCCATCGCGCGCGGCTGCGGCGCCGAATTGCGCACGGCCGAACAACTCTGCATGGCCCAGCTCGATCGTTTCATGGCGGCACTCGGCACCGGCCGGCCGCTGACGGTCGCCTGCACCGCGCAGGCCCCGCTGTTCGCGCAGGAGGCCGAGCAGGCCGGCGCCGCCACGCCCACCTTCGTCAACATCCGCGAGCAGGCCGGCTGGTCCGCCGAGGGGCGCGCCGCCGGGCCGAAGATGGCCGCCCTGCTCGCCGCCGCCGCCGAGCCGATGCCGCCCACGCCGCTGGTGCCGCTGGAAAGCCGGGGCGTGACGCTGGTGCTCGGCCGCGACGCGGTGGCGCTGGACGCCGCGACGCGGCTGCAGGATCGGCTGGACCTGACCGTGCTGCTGACCGGGGCCGAGGATGTGCAGCCCGCCCACGCCGCACCCTTCCCGGTGATGCAGGGGCGCGCGCGCGCCGCCACCGGCTGGCTCGGCGCCTTCGAGGTCACGGTGGATGGCGCCGCCCTGCCGCGCCCCTCCTCCCGCGCGCGCTACGACTGGGGCCCGAGCAAGGACGGCGCGACCAGCCGCGCGGACATCCTCCTCGACCTGACCGGCAACCCGCCGCTGTTCCCGGCGCATGAGGTCCGCCAGGGCTATCTGCGCGCCGACCCGGCCGACGCCGCCGCGGTGGAACGCGCCATCGCCGCCGCCGGCGATCTGGTCGGCACCTTCGACAAGCCGCGCTTCATCGCCTTCGAGGGCGGCCTGTGCGCGCATGCCCGCAACAAACAGCACGGCTGCACGCGCTGCATCGACCTATGCCCGACCGGGGCGATCACCTCAGGGACCGGACCGCTCAAGGACCAGGTGGTGATCAGCGCGGAAATCTGCGCCGGCTGCGGCGCCTGCGCGGCGGTGTGCCCGACCGGCGCGGCGACCTATGCGCTGCCGCCGCCGGCGGCCTTGGCGAACCGGCTGCGTCGCCTGCTGCTCACCTACCGGGAGGCGGGCGGCCAGGCGCCGGTGCTGCTGGTCCATGACGCGGCACAGGGCGAACCGATGCTCGATGCTCTCGCCCGTCATGGCGACGGGCTGCCCGCCCGCGTGCTGCCGCTGCAGGTGAATGAGCCGACATCGCTCGACCTTTCGCTGATCGCCGGCGCCGTCGCCTGGGGGGCGAGCGCCGTGCGGGTGCTCCTGCCGGGGCGGCGGACGCATGGCGCCGAGGGCCTGTTCCGCAATCTTGAAACCGCGAACGCCGCGCTGGCCGGCCTGGGGCTGGACCACGCCACGCCGCGCGCCGCGGCGATCGAAACGGATGATCCCTTCAGCCTCGGCGAGGCTCTGGCCGCCCTGCCGCGCGCACCCTTCGCCTTCGCGCCTGCCACCCACCAGGCGATCGGCACGCCACGGGAGATGGCGCTGCAGGCCCTGCGCGCCCTGCGCGACGTGGCTGGGTCGGTGGTCGAGACCGTGACGCTGCCGGCCCTCGCGCCTTTTGGCGTCGCGCGCGTTGATACGGCGGGCTGCACGCTGTGCCTCGCCTGCACCTCGGTCTGCCCGACCTCGGCCTTCACCGCCAATCCCGAGACGCCGCAGCTGCGCTTCCTCGAGGATGCCTGCGTGCAATGCGGGTTGTGCGCCGCGACCTGCCCGGAGAAGGTCATCACGCTGGAGCCCCGCTTGAACTTCTCCGCCGCCGCCGCATCGCCGCAGGTGGTGAAGGAGGAAGAGCCGGCCGCCTGCCCGCGCTGCGGCAAGCTGTTCGGCACGAAGGCCTCGATTGCGCGGGTGAAGGCCAAGCTGTCGGCGCATTGGATGTTCGCCGATCCGGCACGGGCGGCGATCCTCGACTTCTGCGAGGACTGCCGGATTACCGAAGCGACGACGGCGCGCATCGATCCCTATGCCGGACCCGCGCGGCCGGTGACGAAGACGACCGAGGATTACCTGCGCGAGGCGGAACGGAAGCGGCGCGAGGAGCAGTGAGCGCGCCTGGCACCGCCTATGTCGAGCCGGACTGGCAGGATTGGCGCGCCCTGCTCGCCGCCTGGCCGGAGGGCGAGGCGGCGATCACCGCATTGGACAGCATCGACGCCTTCGGCCGGCTCGCGGCCCATGCGCCGCTTCTTGTCGGCACCTTTCCCCTGGGCCTGGCGCTGCCGGGCAGCGACCTCGACATCGCCTGCCACATGCCCGATCCGGTAGCGGCCGGTGCCGTGATTCGGCGTGCCTTCGGAACGCATGGCGCGGCCAGCGACCGGCTGTTCCTGCGCGATGGCGTGCCCACACTGGTGTACGGCTTCGAGGCGGAGGGCCATGCCATCGAGATCTTCGGCCAGCCCGTCGCGCCCCGGGAACAATTCGGCCACCGGCACCTGCGGGCGGAGCATGTCCTGCTGTGGCGCCATGGCGAGGCGCTGCGCGCCGCGGTGCGCGACCTGAAGCAGGGCGGGATGAAGACCGAACCGGCCTTCGCCGCGGCGATCGGATTGCCGGCCGGCGACGCCTATCGCCTGGTGCTGGACCATGCGGATGCCGTGGCGGCGCAGGCCGGGCTGGCGCTGCGGTTCTGACGGCCGCCGCCGGGTCGGTCGCGAACGTCAATTCTGAAAATTCTTGTCGTTGCCGCTTTCGCTGATCCCGCCGGCACAGTCCGATGGCCTGATCACGGACAAACCATTCCAAACCTGCAGGAATGCCACCACCGAGGCGGCACCGTCAGTTGCGCGGCAGCCGCGCGAGGCTCGGCGCATCAGGGTTCTGCGCGCGGTGCCGCAGCAGGTGGTCCGCCAGCACGATCGCCAGCATCGCCTCCCCGACCGGGACGGCGCGTATGCCGACACAGGGGTCGTGGCGGCCCTTGGTCTGCACCTCCACCTCACGCCCCTGGCGATCCACCGCGGCGCGCGGGGTCAGGATGGAGCTGGTCGGCTTCACCGCGAAGCGCGCGACGATCGGCTGGCCGGTGCTGATGCCGCCCAGGATCCCGCCGGCATGGTTGGACTGGAAGGCCACCGTGCCGTCCGGGTTCATCCGCATCTCGTCGGCATTGTCCGCGCCGGTCAGGGCGGCGGCGCCGAAGCCGTCGCCGATCTCGACGCCCTTCACGGCGTTGATCGACATCAGCGCGCCGGCCAGGTCGGCGTCGAGCTTGCCGTAGATCGGCGCGCCGAGGCCGGGCGGGATGCCCTCGGCAACGACTTCGATGACGGCGCCGACGGAATTGCCGGATTTGCGGAGGTCGAGCAGCCGTTCCTCCCACCGCGTCGCCGCGGCGCGGTCGGGGCAGAAGAAGGCGTTGTCGTCCACCGCCGCCCAGTCCCAGGCGGCCGGATCGACCCAATCACCGCCAATCGAGACGAGCGCGCCACGGATGCGCACATCCGGGCCAAGCACCTTGCGGGCGACCGCGCCGGCGGCGACGCGCATCGCCGTCTCCCGCGCTGACGACCGGCCGCCGCCGCGATAGTCGCGGATGCCGTATTTCAGCTCATAGGTGACATCGGCATGGCCGGGGCGGAAGCGTTCGGCGATCTCGGAATAATCCTTCGATCGCTGGTCGGTGTTGTCGATGTGCAGCGCGATCGGGGTGCCGGTGGTCTGGCCCTCGAAGACGCCGGACAGGATGCGGACCTGGTCGGCTTCCTGGCGCTGGGTGACGAATTTCGACTGGCCCGGCCGGCGCTTGTCCAGGAAGGGCTGGATGTCGGCCTCGGTCAGGGCAAGGCGCGGCGGGGCGCCATCCACGACGCAGCCGATGGCCGGGCCGTGGGATTCGCCCCAGGTGGTGACGCGGAACAGGTGGCCGAAGGTGTTGTGGGACATGGCGGTCGGCACTTAAAGCAGAATGACGACGCGCGGGAGGGGCCCCGCGCCGGCCGGTTCATGATGCGGCGGCGCCCCGGATCGCCCGGACCGCCACGGCGACGGCCTCCTGCGGGCCGAGGCTGCTGTCACGGACGAGGCTGCGCCAGGCGGCGAAGCCGAGCATGAGGCGCAGCATCGCGTGCTGCGCCGGGTCGAGCCCGGTGCCGAGCGATTCGTCCCACCGCCGCATCGACGGGCCGAGGCGCAACTCCGCGACCTCCCGCGTCAGGGCGTGGAATTCGGCATCCCGCAGCACGCAGGCGGCGAGTTGTTCGTTGCGGCGGTACCAGCCGTAAACCGCACCGAGCCCGGCCTGCAGCCGGTCCGGGCCATCGGGCCAGGCGGCGGGTTCGGGCGGCGGGTCGCGTTCCGTCGCGAGGCCCGAGCAGGCCAGGAACAGGCTCCGTTCGTCCGGGAAATGGGCATAGAGCGTGTGGCGTTGAACGCCAGCGCGCTCGGCGACCATGCTCAGCGTGGTGCGTGCCGGGCCGAGGCTGCCATGCAGGTCGACCGCGGCCTCGACGATCCGCAGCCGGGTTTCCGCCTGGCGTTCGGCGCGGCGCTTCAGGGCATAGGGCCGGGGCATGTGATTTTCATTACACAGAACTGTGCATTCAATGTTGATCGCGGAAGCATTTTGAGAGAACACTATCGTGTAGTCAATTATGCTGCGCCGATCCCGCCACGGATGGCCGTGCGGGCCGGCACCCAGGACGCCAGGAGGACATCATGGAAGCCAAGGTCGCCGAAATCGCGGAGGGCATCTTCCGCCTCTCCGTCCATGTGCCGGACATCGCGCCGCCGGCCGGGTTCACCTTCAACCACTTCCTGCTGCGCGGGGAGGAGCCGCTGCTGTTCCATACCGGGCTTCGGCGGATGTTCCCGATCGTCCGCGACGCCGTCGCCCGGCTGATTCCGCCCGAGACGCTGCGCTGGATCGCCTTCGGCCATTACGAGGCCGATGAATGCGGCGCGATGAACGAATGGCTGTCCGTGGCGCCGAAGGCCCAGGTGGCGCATGGCCAGACCGGCTGCATGGTGTCGCTGAACGACACGGCCGACCGGACGCCACGCGTCCTTGAGGACGGCGCGCGGATCGAACTAGGGCGCGGGCTCGGCGTCCGCTACCTCGACACGCCGCACATTCCGCACGGCTGGGATGCCGGCGTGCTGCTGGAGGAACGTACGGGAACGCTGCTGTGCGGCGACCTGTTCACGCAGCTCGGCGACGGGCCGGCACTGACACAGGGCGACATCGTCGGTCCCGCCATCGCGGCCGAGGACCTGTTCCGCTTCTCCAGCCTGAACCCCGGCATGGGGGCCACGATCCGGCGGCTCGCTGGGCTCGCTCCGGGCAGGCTCGCGCTGATGCACGGGCCAACCTTCGAGGGGGATGGTACGGCGGCGCTACGCGGGCTGGCCGATGATTATGATCGGCGGGTCCGGACAGTCATGGCGGATGTCCCTTTGGCCGCGCCCGTCGCGGCATAGCACCCTCGACGTCCGGTTCGGACTCGTCCACGGCGACACCACCGGGCGTGGGGCCCCGGCGGGCCGCCCACGCATTCCGGGCCGGCTGGCCGATCAGCGATCGACCCGAGGCGCGCCGCGATAGGTGCAGACAGCCAGGATGCCCGGTTCCTGCCCTGGCGCTTGGCTGGAACCGGGTGCCAGGGCCTCGATGGTGCGTTCGATCAGGATCGGGCGGGTCATGTCGCAGTAGCGCGCGGCGAGGCCGCCGACCGGCAGGCCGACATCGGTGCGGAAAACGACGACATCACCGGCACGACAGCGGATGCGCAGGCGTTCCTCGGCCTCCTCCTCGCTGACGCGCATGGCTTCGGGGCCGGTGACGCGGATGGCGACCCAGCAGCGGCCCTCATCGCCGGGCTGGGCCCGAACCGAGACGGCCGCCAGTGCACCCAACACGGCCATGCAGGCCGTGACGAGGCCGAGCCTCACCCCTTCTCGACCGTGATGTCCGGCGCGTCCGGGTTCTTCATGCCTACGATGTGGTAACCGGAATCGACGTGGTGGACTTCCCCGGTCACGCCGGCCGCGAGTTCGGACAGCAGGTACAGCCCCGACCCGCCCACTTCCTCTATCGTCACGTTCCGCCGCAGCGGCGAATTGTACTGGTTCCAGCGCAGGATGTAGCGGAAGTCGCCGATCCCGCTCGCCGCCAGGGTCTTGATCGGCCCGGCCGAGATCGCATTCACCCGAATGCCGCGCTCGCCGAGATCGGTCGCCATGTAGCGGACGCTTGCCTCCAGCGCGGCCTTGGCGACACCCATCACGTTATAATGCGGCGTGACACGTTCGGCCCCGAGATAGGACAGGGTCAGCATTGACCCGCCTTCAGACATCAGCGCGGCCGCGCGTTGGCCGACCGCGACGAAGGAGAAGCAGGAGATGTCCATTGCCTGAAGGAAGGCCGCCCGCGGCGTGTCGAGGTAGCGTCCGCGCAGGAACTGCTTGTCGGCATAGCCGATGGCATGGACCAGGAAGTCGATCTTTCCCCAGGCCTTGCCGATGGCCGAGAAGGCGGCATCGATGCTGGCATCGTCGGCGACGTCGCACGGCAGCACCAGGGTGGACCCGATGCTGTCGGCCAGCGGGCGGACGCGCTTTTCCAACGCATCCCCCTGGTAGGTGAAGGCGATTTCCCCGCCCTGGGCGGCGATCGCCCGCGCGATGCCCCAGGCAATCGAGCGGTCATTCGCCACGCCCATGATAATGCCGCGCTTGCCCTGCATCAGGGTGCCGGTGGCGATCCGGGGCTCTGGCGCGGCGTCATTCATCACTTCTTGGGCCCGTCCGATTTCTGGCAGGGGTCGGTGGTGCCATGGCGTCGGGGCAGGAGCAAGAGGTTCCCGCCCCCTTGCAGGTTCGGGCTCCGGGCCGATACAGGCAGTGTCCGTCACAGCCGGCCCCTGCGTGCCGCCATGGCCCTCATCCGGCCAGGTGGCGCGGGCGCGGCGGTGCCGGGCTCGGGGGGCACCCATCGGCGCCGCCTCAAACGGTCTGCGAGGAGTGCCCGCATGGACGGCAGCGCCACCACCGACGACCCGATCGCCCTGTTCGAGGCCTGGATGGCCGAGGCGGCGAAATCGGAACCGAACGACCCCAATGCGGTCTGCCTGGCGACGTCCACGCCGGATGGCTTCCCATCCGCCCGGATGGTGCTGCTCAAGGGTGTCGATGCGCGGGGCTTCGTCTTCTACACCAACCTCGAAAGCCGCAAGGGCGGGGAACTCGCGGCCAATCCGCAGGTGGCGCTGTGCTTCCATTGGAAATCGCTGGCCCGGTCGGTACGCGTCGAAGGCGCGGTGGAAGCGGTCAGCGATGCCGAGGCCGATGCCTACTACGCCTCGCGCGCGCGGACCTCGCGGCTGGGGGCCTGGGCATCGAAGCAGTCGCGGCCGCTTGAATCGCGCTTCGCGCTGGAAAAGGCGGTGGCGGAATACGGGCTGCGATACGCGATCGGGGAGATCCCGCGCCCACCCTTCTGGTCGGGGTTCCGGGTGCTGCCGAGGCGGATCGAATTGTGGCGCGACATGCCGTTCCGGCTGCATGAACGGCGGGTGTTCCACCGGGCGGGCGACGCCTGGCGCGTGGAGACGCTGTATCCGTGACAGGGGCGGGGCGCCGCCCCTCCGGGCCTCCAGGCCGAAGGGCATGGGCCACCTGGAATGCCGACCTTTGGCCCTCGGCACCGACGTCCCAAGGCCGCCTTGTGCCCTGGGCGGCTTCTGCGGTCGGCGACAGGGCGACTGCCCAGCACCGGGTGCTGGCTTCCAAAGGCCGCCAGGCCGTGTGTGAGGTAGCGTCGAGACAGCGGCGGCACCGCTCCGCGAAGCACGTTTCAGCGCCATGCGGGCGCCCGAGGGGCAGTGCCCCTCGATGATCCCGGACACGCAGGCCGAGACCGCCGCCTTCCTCACCCGCCGCTGCGGTGCAGCACCCGTGGAGACGCATATCTCCGCCGTCTTCGTCGGCGCGGATACCGCATGGAAGATGAAGAAGGCGGTGGCACTCGGCTTCCTCGACTTCACGCGCATCGAGGATCGCGAGCGCTTCTGCCGGCGCGAACTCGTACTGAACCAGCCACATGCGCCGGGCCTTTATCGCGATGTCGTGCCGATCACGCGCGGCCCGGACGGCGGATTGCGCGAAGGCGGCGAAGGGCCGCCGGTCGAATGGGTGCTGCGCATGGCGCCGATCGCGCCAGGGGATTTCCTCGATCGCGTCGCGCCGGATGCCGCACTGCTCGATGCCGTGGCCGATGCCGTGGCGGCGATGCATGCGGCGGCGGGGCGCGCGACGGTCGACACGCCTGCGGTGATGGCGGCGATACTCGACGGCAATGTGCCCTCAGCACTGCGGGCCGGCATGCCGGCGGCGCGCATCGAGGCCTGGGCGGCCGCGACACGGACGGAGTTGGCGCGCATCGCCCCCGCTCTCGCCGCACGCGGTGCGCAGGGATTCGTCCGCCGCTGCCATGGCGACCTGCATCTGGGCAATCTGTGCCTATGGCAGGGCCGGCCGACACTGTTCGACGCGCTGGAATTCGACGAGGCGCTGGCGCGCATCGATGTCGGCTACGACCTGGCCTTCCTGCTGATGGACCTGGATCTGCGCCATGGCCGCGCGGCCGCGAACAGGGTGCTGAACCGGTATGTGGCGCGCACGGGCGATGCGGGGATCGTCGTGGGCCTGCCCTTCTGGCTGTCGATGCGCGCCATGATCCGCGCCCATGTCGAGGCCGCGCGAGGGCGAGACTGGCACGCGCTGCTGGCGGCGGCCGAGGCACATCTGCGCCCGGCCCCGGCGCGACTGGTGGCGATTGGCGGCCTGCAGGGCACCGGAAAATCCTCGCTCGCGCGCGCGCTGGCCCCGACGCTCGGCCGCTGCCCCGGCGCGTTGGTGCTGCGCACGGATGAGGCGCGCAAGCGCCGCTTCGGCCTGGCCCCGGAACAGCGCCTGCCGGGAGAGGCGTATGAGGAAAGCGTAAGCCGCGCCGTGCATGCGGAGGTCTTCGCCATGGCCGCGGCGGCGCTCGCCGGCGGCCAGGCCGTGGAACTGGATGCCGTATTCCTCGACCCCGCACAGCGGGCAGCGGCCGAAGCGGTAGCGCGCACAGCCCGCCTAGCCTTCGACGGGATCTGGCTGGAGGCGCCGCTCGATGTGCTGCGCGCACGCATTGCGGGGCGCCGGGGCGATGCATCGGATGCGACGGAGGCGGTGCTGCTGCGCGCCGCCGCAGTCGATCCCGGCCCGATCACCTGGCATCGCGTGGCCGCGGATGACCACGCCGTCACCCATGCACGCGCAACCCTTGGCATGGACCCTGGTTCCATGTGCTAGTGTGCTATCTCGACTGGCGACGAACGCAGCGAGGAAGGGGAGCTTCTCATCATGGCCTATCGCCGGCTGCTGCTGCCGCTGACGGGGACCGCCGCCGGAGAGGCGGCGCTTGCCACCGCGCTGATCGCCGCGCGCGTCTGGTCCGCCCATGTGCATTGCCTGCATGTCCGCGTCGATGCGCGCGACGTCGCACCGCTGGCCGGCGAAGGCCTTTCGGGCGCGATGATCGAGGAAATGATGGCCGCGACCGAACGCGAGAGCGGCGAGCGCGCCGATCGCGTGAAGTCGCTGTTCGACAAGTTCACCTCGGGCCTCGGCGGCGTCACGCTGGCCGACAACCCCGACACCGCGGCGAAGACCGGCGGACCGACGCTGTCCTTCGAATCGATGCCGGGGCGCGAGGAGGACATCGTCGCCCAGCAGTCGCGCCTCTACGACATGGCGGTCGTGCCGCACCCCGAAGCCGGCGAGGACGTGTCGTCCTCCGACGCGCTGCACGCGATATTGTTCGATTCAGGCAGGCCGGTGCTGATCGCCCCGCGCGTCGCCCCGGTCGACATCGGCACTCGGGTCTGCGTGGCGTGGAACGGCACGGCGGAAAGCGCGGCAGCCGTCGCCGCCGCGCTGCCCTGGCTGCACAAGGCGCAGGCGGTGCAGATCCTGTGCGCCGACGAATACCAGCGGCGGGGTCCGAAGGCCGAAGGGCTGCAGGCCTATCTGCGCTGGCATTCCATCGCGGCCGAGATCGTGCCGTTCAAGCCCCAGACGCGCGATGTCGGCGCGGGGCTGCTGGGGGCGGCACGCGATTTCCGTGCCGACCTGCTGACCATGGGTGCGTATTCGCATTCGCGGCTGCGCCAGCTGATCCTGGGCGGGGTGACGCGGCATGTGCTGGAAAATGCCGAGATCCCGGTGATGATGTGCCGGTGAGTACACAAGGCTCGCCGGGTTCGGTGGGTATCTGACGGGCCTGGCGCCGCCGCGCCGGGCCGCGACGCGCCCTTGGCTACGGCATAACGGCGGCCAAGCCTGACGGGCGTGAGAATACGTCCGACAATTCCCTGCCCGGCAGGGCTTCGACGATGCCGGCACCGCAGACGTGATCGGCAATACCGCCCGCGATCATCGCCGCCAATGGTCGCCATCACCGGCCACCGGTGGCGCGCGGCCTGGCAGAAGGCCATCTTCCGTCTCGAACAGAAGCCCGCCACGGCGGGCGCAGCGAGAGGGAAGCACTCCCATGATCGACATCCGTCCCTTCGGCAGCCTGGGCAAGGCGAATTTCGGCTGGCTCAACGCCAACCATCACTTCTCCTTCGGCCATTACCGCGATGAGTCCCGCGACCAATGGGGCCGGCTGCGTGTGTGGAACGACGATGAAATCGCGCCGGGCAAGGGCTTCGACCCGCATCCGCACCGTGACATGGAGATCATCACCTATGTCCGCGAAGGGGCCATCACCCACAGGGACAACCTTGGCAATGAAGGCCGCACCGAAGCGGGTGACGTGCAGGTCATGAGTGCAGGCACCGGCGTCGTGCATGCCGAGTACAATCTGGAACCGGGGAAGACGACGCTGTTCCAGATCTGGATCATGCCCGACCGTCGCGGCGTGAAGCCGTCCTGGGGGGCGAAGCAGTTCCCGAAGGAGAAGCGCGAAGCCGGGTTCGAGGTGCTCGCGTCCGGACGTACCGGCGATGCCGGGCAGGGTGCGCTGCCGATCAACGTCGACGGCGCGGTGATGGCGGCGACCCTGAAGAAGGGACAGACGCTCGTGCAGCCCCTCGCCCAGGGTCGCGCCGCCTATCTGGTGCCGGCCAAGGGCGCGGTGACGGTGAATGGCGCCGCCGCGCAGGCACGCGACGGCATCGCCATCCGCGACGAGACCGCGGTGACCATCACCGCGACCGAGGATGCGGAACTGGTCATGGTGGAAGTCGCCGCCGACTGACCAGGCTGCATCGGTGGGGCCGGGGGCGGAAATGCAAGCCCCCGGCATCCAGGCGCGGTGCCGATCGGCTGAGGGTCACGGAATACCTGGGCCGGTTCACGCCCCGGCACCCGCGCAAGGCGATCCACGCCGAGCGATGCCTTGACCACCGCATGCAGCAGCGGAGTCCCATCGGCCGTCGGTTCCGCGCCGGCCAACTGCGTGACCGCAACGCGCCGGAAACGTCTTCTACGGCTTCGAAAGCAAGGGGCAGCGAGGCGCAGCCCGGCGGGATGACGCGCTTCTACACCTACGTCGCGCAGGAGTAGCCTTCCCCGACACACGGAGGATACGCACCATGCCGACGTTGCCCGACGGCACGCCCATCCCACCCCTTGGCCAGGGCACCTGGCACATGGGGGAGAATGCCCGCGCCCGCGCCGCCGAGGTCGATGCGCTGCGGCTCGGCCTCGACCTCGGCATGACGCTGATCGACACTGCGGAAATGTATGGCGAGGGTGGTGCCGAGGAGGTGGTGGGCGAGGCCATCGCCGGGCGGCGCGACGGCGTGTTCCTCGTCTCGAAGGTCTATCCGCACAATGCATCGCGTCGCGGCGCGGTTGCTGCCTGCGAGCGCAGCCTGAAGCGCATGCGTGTCGAGACCGTCGACCTGTACCTGCTGCACTGGCGCGGATCGGTGCCGCTGGCGGACACCGTGGAAGCCTTCGAGGCATTGCGCCGCGCCGGCAAGATCCGCCACTGGGGCGTGTCCAACTGCGATGTGGACGACCTCGAAGAACTCGGCGCGGCGCTCGCGGAATGCGCGACGGACCAGGTGCTCTACAGCCTGGAGCATCGCGGCGTGGAATTCGACCTGCTGCCCTTCTGCGCGCAGCGACGCATGCCGGTGATGGCCTACTCGCCGGTCGGCCAGGGCGGTCGGATGCTGCGGCACAAGGCGCTGGCCGAGGTCGCGTCGCGCCATGGCGCGACGCCGGCGCAGATCGCGATTGCCTGGACGCTGCGTGATGGCAATGTGATCAGCATCCCCAAGGCAGCCGATCCGGCGCATGTGCGGGCGAATGCGGCCGCGCGCGACATCACGCTGACGAAGGATGACCTCGTGACGCTGGATGCCGGCTTCACGCCGCCAGTGCGCAAGCGCGGCCTCGCGATGCTGTAGGAGATGGGGCGGCGCCCCTGCAAGCCACGCGGTCGGCGGATTGCAGGGGGCCGCATTCACGGCCGCGGCATCAGTGGATGACTCGTGCCGCCGGTACCGGCCCCGTCGGTCGTCGCCTATGGCAGGGCCGGCAGCGCGCTGCTTCCGGCAAAACTGCCCGGCGACGACCAGTAGCGCGCGAGTGCAAGGGCGCGGTCGACCTGCACACGTGTCACCGTGATCCCCGAAGAGCCGGAACTGAAGATCGAGAACGGCACATCCTCGGTCGCCTCGGGCGCATAGGGGTGCATCCCGCCCAGCGACGCGGCGGCGGCGCGGATCATCGATATCTGTGCTGCGCGCATCGGATCGGTGTCGGCGGCATGATCGTCACCGGCCACGATCGCCGAAAGGGTGCGGATCGTGCGGTCCCGCGGCATGGTGCCGCCGCTGCGCGAGGCACCTGAAAACCGCGCGCTGAACATGTCGTGCAGGTCGCCGACATAGGCCTCGTAGGTGACGCGCCGATAGGGACCGATGCCGTCGGGGTGGACGTGCCGGTCGCTGCCGCCGCGCGCCGCGAGCGAATCCGGCGCATGGCCGGCGACGGGCGCGTACATCGCCCCGCCGCTGCGGTCGCGATGGGCGTAACTGTCGCCGAAGACGTGCAACGCGACGCCGAACTCGAAGGTGTTGCGGACCGGGTCGATGCCCATGACGATGGCACGACGTGCCGCCGTCTCGGTTGCCGACGATCCACCGGTGAGCGCGTGCAACCCTTGCTGGACGTCGAGCGAGGAACGGTAGGGAGCGACGGGATCACGCGGTTCGCGCCGCGCCCGCATCATCCCGCCTGGTATGCCGACGGAATCCGCGATGCCGTTGTTGATCGTGACCAGCATTTCCTCGACCTGGCCGACCGTATTTTCGTAAAGCCAGTCGCCGACGCCGCCGCCGGTCACCGCGGTTCCGGCGATGGCGTAGCCGGCACGCACCGCGTCGAGTTCCGAGATCTCGTCGGGCAACTGGCAATAAAAGGCGACCTGGCGGGCCAGTGGATCGCGCACGCCGCAGGCGAGCAGCACGAAATAGACCGTGTAGTAGTGCCCGGCCTCCTCCCAGCAGGCGGGGTCCCGCGGGTCGAGGGCGACACGCGGGCGGAAGCCCTGGCCGGCCAGGGCGGCACGGGCGGCGGCATGGGCCTCGGCCTCGGCGGCGCGCCGGTCACCGGCCGGGCCGGGCAGGCGCTGCTGCATCAGGCGCTGCTGCATCAGATGCGCCACTTCATGCGCCAGCACGGCCGGCAGCAGCGGTGCCGTCACCGGACCGAGGAAGATGTCCCGTGCGCCAAGCGCGCAGGCGATCCCACCCGCCTCGGCGGCGAGGCGCGCCGCGGCCGGGCCGCGATGCAGGCGGACATGGCTGAGGTCGCAGCCGAAGCTGGCTTGCAGCCGCCGCAGCAGCGGCCGCGGCAAGGTGGTGCGATGGTTCGTGTTGGAATGCGACCGGGGACTAGGCATGGCACCGAAGATTACAGGGTGCGGCAGCAGCCGGACAACGGGGCGATGCACCGCGCTGTGACACGTTTCACGGCGCGGACACCAAGGCGCCGTTCATGCCCGTTCACCCAGCGCGCATCCCATTCTGCCTTCCGGCTGGGACCGGCCTACCGGAACACCGGCACGGCGCCGTCATCCGAATTGTCGGGCATCGGCACTTCGATGCGTACCGTGGACGGATCCACTCCCGTGCCGCGGTCGATCCAGTAGGTCACGCTTTCCGGCCAGGCGATGACGATGATCACCAGCAGCAGCTGCAGGCACAGCCAGGGCACCGCGCCCCAGTAGATGTCGCGGCTCAGCACTTCCTTGGGGGCGATGCCGCGCAGGTAGAACAGCGCGAAGCCGAAGGGCGGGTGCATGAAGGATGTCTGCATGTTGATGCACAGCAGGACGCCGAACCACACCAGGTCGATGTCGAGCTTGGTCGCCACCGGCACCAGCAGCGGGATGACGATGAAGGCGATCTCGAAGAAGTCGAGGAAGAAGGCCAGGAAGAAGACGAAGACGTTGACGAACACCAGGAAGCCGGTCTGCCCGCCGGGCAGGTGCGACAGCAGATGCTCGATCCAGTGGCTGCCATCCACGCCCTGGAACACCAGGGAGAATACCGTCGCGCCGATCAGGATGAAGATGACCATGGCAGTGATGCGCATGGTGTTGGACATCGCCTCGCGCAGCAGCTTCCAGCTGAAGCGGCCATTGATCATGGCGAGGACCACCGCGCCGACCGCGCCCATCGCGCCGGCTTCCGTCGGCGTGGCCAGGCCCATGAAGATGGTGCCGAGCACGAGGAAGATCAGCACGATCGAAGGCACCATGCCCTTCAGCACGCGCCACCACAGCGCCCAGCCGCGCGTGCCCAGCGCCTCATCCGGCAGGGGCGGCACCTTGTGCGGGGCGAAGATCGACACGCCGGCGATGAAGGCGATGAACAGGAAGATCTGCAGGAAGGACGGGCCGATCGCGCCGGCATACATGTCGCCGACCGACTTGCCGAGCTGGTCGCCCAGCACGATCAGCACCAGAGATGGCGGGATCACCTGGGTGATGGTGCCCGATGCCGCGATCACGCCAGTCGCGATCCGCATGTCGTAGCCGTAGCGCATCATGATGGGCAGGGAGATCATGCCCATGGCGATGACGGATGCCGCCACCGTGCCCGTGATCGCCCCCAACACCGCGCCCACCAGGATGACCGCATAGGCGAGCCCGCCGGGGATCTTGCCGAACAGCTGCCCGGTGCCTTCCAGCAGATCCTCGGCCAACCCGCATCGTTCCAGGATCGCGCCCATCAGCGTGAAGAACGGGATCGACAGCAGCAGATCGTTCGACAGGATGCCGAAGACGCGCAGCGGCAGGTTGCCCAGATAGGCGGTGGTGAAGAAGCCCATCTCGATCGAGATGAAGCCGAAGAACAGCCCGACCGCCGACAGCGAGAACGCCACCGGGAAGCCCATCAGCAGGAACACCACCAGCCCGCCGAACATCAGCGGCGGCATGATCTCGAGGCTCAGCATGGGATCACTGCTCCGGCCGGTGGTATTCGGCGAGATGCGCGGTGGAGGCGTCGATGCCGCGCAGGGTGGCGATGCGCTTCACCAGTTCCGACAACCCCTGCAGGCTGACCAGCGCGAAGCCGAGCGGCATCAGCAGCTTGACCGGCCAGCGGATCAGGCCGCCGGCGTTGGGGGACCCTTCCCAGCGGATGAAGGCATCCCAGAAGAACGGCCAGGTCATCCAGGCCAGCAGCAGCATGCCGGGCAGCAGGAAGAAGAGGATGCCGAGGATGTCGATCCACAGGCGCACGCGGGCGGAAACGCTGCCATAGACGAGATCGACGCGGACATGCTCGTTGCGATTCAGAGTATAGGCGGCGCCCAGCATCACCGTGGCGCCGAACAGGTACCACTGCACCTCGAGCCAGGCATTGGAGGACATGGACAGGCCGTAGCGGATGAAGGCATTGCCGGCGCTGATGGCGCAGGCGGCCAGCACCGCCCAGTCGGCGATGCGGCCGAACACCTCGTTCATCGCATCGACGCCGCGGCTGAAGGCGAGCAGCGCGCGCATCTACTGTATGACGGGGCCGGTGTGCGGCCCCCCCTGGCGACGCATGGTGCTCGTCCCCCCCGATCGATCCTGGCAAGTCACGAAGCGCGCCCCTTAGACCCGGCGGCGCGCCGATGCAAACGGCATCGGGCTGGCCGTGTGGGGGTGGGGGGCTCTATCCTCCGTCGGTGACTCGGCACCTTCGCCGTCCATGCTGACGGTCCTTGCTCTGCTGGTCGGACTGCTCGCCGCCCTTGGCCTGGCGGCGCTGCCGTTTGCGCGGGTGGCGGCCGGGGCGCGGCTGGTCCATGGGGCGGTCGCCCTGGCGGGGCTGGTCCTGGTGGCAGGCGGGGTAGGCGGGCTGCTGGGCGGGCCGGCGGTGCTGGACCTGCCCTTCGGGCCACCCTGGGGGCGTGCGCAGCTCGCGCTCGATCCGCTGGCGTCCTGGTTCCTGCTGCCGCTCGGGCTGTCGGTGGCCTGTGCCGGCCAGTTCGCCCTGGGCGGCGTGCATGGGCCGATGGCGCCACGGGAGCTGGTGCCCTGGCCCTTCTTCATCGCCGGCATGGTGCTGACGCTGCTCGCGGCGGATGGCTTCACCCTGCTGCTGGGCTTCGAGGCGATGTCCCTCGCCTCCTGGGCGCTGGTGGCGCATGACCATGGGCGGGCCGAGAACCGCGAGGCGGCGCGCATCTATCTGGGCTTCGCGGGATATGGAGGGCTGGCGCTGGTGCTCGCCTTCGGCGTGCTGGCGGGCGGCGCGGGGGATGTCGCCTTCGCGGCACTGCGGGAGACGCCGCCCGAAGGACTGCGTGCCGTGGCGGTGATGCTGCTTGTCCTCGCCGGCGCGGGGTCCAAGGCCGGGCTGGCACCGCTGCATGTCTGGCTGCCGCTGGCCCATCCGGCGGCACCCAGCCATGTCTCGGCGGTGATGTCGGGGGCGATGACCAAGGTCGCGCTGTATGTGCTGGCGCGCTTCCTGTTCGACCTGATGGGGCCGGCCCAGCCGATCTGGATGGGGGCGCCGCTGATCGCACTGGGCGCCGCTTCGGCGGTGATCGGGGCGCTGCGGGCGAATCTGGAGACCGACACCAAGGTGCTGCTCGCCTGCTCGACCATCGAGAATGTCGGGCTGATCGCCATCGGGCTCGGGCTGGCGGTGGCGTTCCGGGGTGCGGACCTGCCGGCGCTGGCCGCCCTGGCGGGGGGTGCGGCGCTGCTGCACGCGTTGAACCATGCCGTGTTCAAGACGCTGCTGTTCCTCGCGGCGGGCGAGGTGCTGCACGGCGCGCTGTCGCGCCAGATCGACCGGCTGGGGGGCCTGGTCCACCGCATGCCCTGGACCGCCTGGGCGGCACTGGCCGGGGCGATGGCCGCGGCCGCATTGCCGCCACTGTCCGGCTTCGCCTCGGAATGGCTGCTGCTGCAGGCGCTGCTGGCGGCTTGGCGGATCGGCGACATCGCCTTCCAGATGGGGGCCGCGGCGGTGACGGCGCTGGCGGCGCTGGCGGCTGCGCTGGGCGCGGCGGCGATGGTGCGGTTCTGGGGATTGGTCTTTCTCGGCCGGCCGCGCACCCCGCGCGCGGCGGGGGCGGAGGAGGCCGGCGGTGCGGCGCGCTGGGCGCTGGCGGTCCCTGCGGGGCTCTGCTTGCTGCTGGGGCTTGTGCCGGGGCTGATGCTCGACCTCGCCGAGCCGGCATTACGGCTGATGGCCGGCACGGCGGCGCCGCGCGCCAGCTGGGCAGCGATCGGCGCGGCCGAGGGCGGCGCGCGCTACTGGCCACTGGCCGTGGCGTTGCTGCTTGCCGTGGCGATCGGCCTGGTGGTCTGGGCGGTGCGCCGGCGCGCGCCTCCGGGCGTGGTGCGCGGCCCGGCCTGGGATTGCGGCTTCATCGCCGCGCCGCCGCACCTGCCCTTTGGCGACCCCGCCTCCCAGCCCAGCGCCGCGGGCTTCGGCCAGCCCTTGCGGCGAATGCTGGGCCAGGGGCTGCTCGGTGCCTATGAGCGGGTGCGCATGCCGGAGCCCGGCGCGACCGCGCCCGCCACGCTGGAGGCCGGCTTCCGCGACCCGGCGCTGGCCGCCCTGCAGGGCCCGCTGCCACGCTGGCGCGACGCCGCGACCGCACGGGCGGAACGGTTGCGCGACCTGTCGATCCGGCAATGCCTGGGCCTGACATTCGGCGCGGTGGTGATGATGCTGGTGCTGCTCGCCTGGATGGGGGCGCATTGAGATGGCGATGGTCTGGTCCATCCTGGCGCAGGTGCTTCACATCGCGCTGGTGGTCGCCGCAGCGCCGCTGCTGACCGGGCTGGTGCGCTGGCTGAAGGCGCGGATGATGGGCCGACGGGGGCCGCATCCGCTGCAGCCGCTGCGCGACCTCGCCAAGCTGCTGCGCAAGAAGCCGGTGCTGGCGGAGAATGCCTCGGCCGTCTCGCTTGTCGCGCCCTATCTGGCCGCGGGGGCGGCGGTGGCGGCGGCGGTGCTGGTGCCGAGCTTCGCCCGCGGCATGGCGCTGGCGCCGCTCGCCGACCTGATCCTGGTGGCGGGGCTGCTCGCGTTGGGGCGCGTTGCCATGGCACTGGCGGGGATGGATGTCGGCACGCCCTTCGGTGGACTCGGCGCGGCGCGGGAGATGTCCTTCGCCGCCTTCGCCGAACCGGCGCTGGTGGTCGCGGCGCTATCGCTCGCCATCCTGGCGGGAACCACCAATCTCGATGGCATCGCCGGGTCGTTCCGTGACGGCGGGCTCGGGCTGCGCGTCTCGCTCGGCCTGGCGCTGGTCGCGCTGCTGGCGGTCGCCATCGCCGAGAATGCCCGCATCCCCGTGGACAATCCCGCGACGCATCTGGAACTGACCATGGTGCATGAGGCGATGATCCTGGAAGCCTCCGGCCGTCACCTCGCGCTATGGGATTACGCGGCGCAGATGCGTCTGCTGCTGTGGCTGGCGCTGCTGGCGGCGGTGTTCCTGCCGCTGGGGCAGGCGCCGGCCGGGTCGGCGCCGCATCTGTGGGTCGTCGGTCTGGCAGCCTGGGCCGTGAAGATCGGCGGACTCGCGCTGGGGCTGGCCGCCTTCGAGAGTGCGATCGCCAAGATGCGCGTGTTTCGCGTGCCGGAGTTCCTCGGTGCGGCGCTGCTGCTCGGGCTGCTTGGTGCGGTGCTGCTGTTCGTCTCGACGGGGCTGGCGTGAGGTTCGGGCAGCTCACCTACGACCTGTCGCATCTGCTGGGCGGCGCGGTGCTGCTGCTGTCCTTCGTGCTGCTGTACCAGCGGCGCATCGGGGCGGTGATCAACGCCTTCGCTACCCAGGGAACGCTGCTGGCGCTGGCCGCGGCCTGGGCGGCCCATGCGCAGGGGGCACCCGGCCTGTATTTGACCGCGCTGCTGGCGCTCGCGGTGAAAGGGGTGCTGATTCCGTTGGCCCTGCACCGACTGGTGCGGGAGTTGAACCTGCACCGATCGGTGGAAACGGCGCTGGGCATCGGGCTTTCGATGACCGCGGGCGTCGCACTGGTCGGGTTGAGCATCCTGGTGACGCTGCCGGCGACCGAGGGCGTGCGCGCACTGGCGCGGGAGAACCTCGCCCTGGCCATGTCCGTCGTGCTGCTCGGCATGCTGATGATGATCACGCGGCGCAATGCGATCAGCCAGGTGATCGGGCTGCTGTCGCTGGAGAACGGGCTGATCCTCGCCGCGGTGGGCGTCGCCGGCATGCCGCTGGTGGTGGAACTGTCCACCGCCGCGCTGGTGCTGATGCTGGCCATCGTCGCCGGCGTATTCGCCTTCCAGATCCGGGAGCGCTTCGACACGCTCGACACCGGCAGTCTCGAAGAGCATCGCGGGGAACGCCGCTGATGCCGCTGCAATGGGTGATCGTCTTCTGGGCCTGGAGTGGCGCTGTGGCGCTGGCGGCGATCCCCACCCTGCGCCATGCGACCTGGGCCAATGTCGCGGTCAGCGCCGGGACCTTCCTGCTGGCCGTTGCGCTGATCGTCCAGCCATTCGCGCAGCATGGCTGGACGCATACCGATGCGCTGAACCTGCCCTTCATCCTCGTCTCGGCCTTCGTCGGACTGACCACGGCGGTGTTCTCGGCAGCGACGCTCGATGCCGAGGGCTTCGACCATTGGCGCATCCGCGCCTATCACGCCGCCTACCAGATCTTCATGGGCGCGCAGACGCTCGCGCTGCTCGCCGACAATCTCGGCGTCATGTGGGTGGCGATCGAGATCGCGACACTCGCCACCGTGTCGATGGTGGCGGTGCATCGCACGCCGGCGGCGATCGAGGCGGCGTGGAAATTCTTCATCCTGTGCGGCGTGGGCATCGCGCTGGCGCTGTTCGGGACCATCGTGCTGTATCTGGCCGCGCAGCCCCTTCTGGATGAGACGACGGGGCTGTCCTGGACCGCGCTGATGACGGTCGCGGCGCGCTGCGACCCGGCGACACTCAACCTCGCCTTCGCCTTCCTGCTGCTGGGCTATGGCACCAAGGTCGGGCTCGTGCCACTGCATTCCTGGCTGCCGGATGCCCATGCGGAAGGGCCGGTCCCGATCTCGGCGGTGCTGTCGGGTCTGCTGCTGAATGCCGCGATGCTCGCGGTGCTGCGCAGCAAGGCGATTGTCGGCGCGAACCCAGCGGCCATCGCGGCCGGACCCTTCCTGCTGGCGATGGGGCTGGCGACCGTGCTGCTGGCGTCCCTCGCGCTGTGGCGGCGACGCGATGCGCGGCGCTTCTTCGCCTGGTCGTCCATCGAACACATGGGCCTTGCCGCCTTCGCCTTCGGGTTGGGCGGGCCAGTGGCAAACCTCGCGGGGCTGCTGCACCTGATCGGGCATTCGCTGGTGAAAAGCGCGATCTTCTTTGGCGTCGGGCGCGCCTGCCAGGCCAAGGGCAGCCAGAAGATCGCCGATATCGGCGGGCTGGTGGCCACGCATCCGGCGCTGGGCTGGGGGCTGGCACTGGCCATCGCTGCGATCGGCGGGTTGCCGCCGGCCCTGTTGTTCGTCTCGGAGTTCCGGCTGCTGTCGGCGGCGGCAGCGGAGGCGCCGTGGCTCGCCGTCCCGCTGGCAATCGGCATGGTCACCGCGCTGGCCGCGCTGATCACCGTGCTGCAGGGGCTGTGCTTCGGCACGCCGACACCGGATGCGCCGGGCGGTTCGCCCCGTGGCTGGCAGGAGATGGCGGCATCGACGCCGCTCTGGATTCACATGGCGGTGGCGACGGGGCTCGCCCTTGCCATGCCGGCGGGGCTGGCGGCGATGCTTGGCGCCGCCGCGCGGGTGATCGGATGAGCGCGACCGCCCTGATCCGCAGCGGCGCGCCGCAGGGGGCGGTGCCCTTCGAACGCTTCCTGCTGGACGCGGCGGCCTGGGGGCGCCTGCCAACGGCGTTGGTCGACCAGCCGGGACTGGCGCTGCTCGCCCTTTGGGCCGAGCCTGGGCTGGTGCACGCGGCCTTCCTTGACGAAGCGGCCGGCGCGATGCTGCTGGCATCGGCGCCCGCGGAAGGCGGACGCTATGCCGCGCTGTCACCGGCCCGGCCCGGCGCCATCCGCTTCGAGCGTATGATCCGTGATCTCTGGGGACTGGTCGCCGAGAATGCGGTCGATCTGCGCCCATGGCTCGATCATGGGCGCTGGCCGGTGGCGGGGCCGATGTCGGGCGCGCCGGTCGCCCTGCCCGGCGCCGAGCCGCCGCAACCCGAATTCCTGCCCGTCGAAGGCGAAGGCATCCACCAGATCCCGGTGGGCCCGATCCATGCCGGGGTGATCGAGCCCGGTCATTTCCGCTTCCACATCCAGGGCGAGGTCGTGGTCCGGCTGGAGGCGCGGCTCGGCTACAAGCACAAGGGCACGCTGTCGCTGATGCTGGGCAAGTCGCCGCGTGCGGCCGCGGTGTTCCCGGCGCGGCTGTCGGGCGATTCCACGGTGGCCTTCGGCTGGGTCTTCGCCGCGGCGGCCGAAGCGGCGCTGGGTGTGACCGTCCCGCCGCGCGCGATAGCCCTGCGCGCCGTGATGGGCGAGTTGGAACGCATCCACAACCACCTGAACGACTGGGGCTTCATCTGCAACGATGCCGCCTTCGCCTTCCCCCATGCGCGCTGCGGTTTCCTGCGCGAGGGCGTACTGCGCGCCTGCGCTGCCGCCTTCGGGCACCGGCTGATGATGGACCGCGTGCTGCCCGGCGGCGTCGCCACCGACATCGCGCCGGGCGGTGCCGCGGCAATCCTCGCGGCACTCACGGCCATCGAGGCCGAGGTCCCGGCGCTCCTGCGCATCTATGACAGCCACGCCAGCCTGCAGGATCGGGTGGTCGGGACCGGGTTCCTCGATCCTGCCTTCGTGGCGCGCTACGCAGCCGGCGGCTTCGTCGGGCGTGGCTCGGCGCGTGCCTTCGATGCGCGGCTGGCGCCGGGCTACGCGCCCTATGACACCCTGCCACCGGCCATCGCGGTGGAAGCCGGCGGCGATGTCGATGCGCGGCTGCGCGTGCGGGTGGCGGAACTGGTGACCGCGATGGGCCTGGTGCGGCGCCTGCTGTCGGACCTGCCGGGCGGCGAGACCATCGTGCCCCTGCCCTCCCGTGCCGGCGAAGGCGCGGCGCTGGTCGAAGGCTTCCGCGGCGAATGTCTCGCCTGGCTTCGGCTGGATGAGGGCGGGCTGATCCGCGCGATATTCCTGCGCGACCCGTCCTGGCTGCAATGGCCGCTGCTGGAAGCGGCGATCGAGGGCAACATCGTCGCGGACTTCCCGATCTGCAACAAGTCGTTCAACTGTTCCTACAGCGGGGTAGATCTGTGATGGCGCCGCAGGCGGGACCGATAGGGGCGCCGCCCCTCTCTGGCTCTCCCCGCCAAAGGCTCAAGGGCCTCTGGACACCTCGAACTGGTACCGGGCGCCGCTGCCAGGACCCGCACTCATGCAGCAAGCATGCTGCGCAGGGGCGGTACGGTCGTATGGCACGACACCAGGAGATGGCTTTCCAAATGACACTGTCATTTGGCGGGGTGGTTTGGAGGGGCGGCGCCCCTCCAACAGCCGCCCGTCGTCATGGAGCCCGCCCATGACCATCCGCTTCGACGAGACGATCCCCATCCTGCGCATCTTCGACCTCGCCAAGGCGCGCGAATTCTATGTCGATTTCCTTGGCATGAGCTGGGACTGGGAGCACCGCTTCGAACCCGACCTGCCGGTCTTCGCGCAGGTTTCACGCGACGGGCTGCTGCTGTTCCTGAGTGAGCATTTCGGGGACGGCACGCCAGGCGGCAAGGTGATCCTGCGCATGACCGGCCTCGACGGCTTCCATGCTGAACTGACCGCCAAGGCCTATCGCCACGCGCGGCCCGGCATGCATGACCAACCCTGGGGTTGGCGCGACATGATGATCGACGATCCGTTCGGGAACTGCCTGGTCTTCTCCGAACGCATCGCGGAGTGCGACTGATGCTCTGGCCCCGCCTCGCCCGTGCGCTGGTCGGCCGCCCGCTGACCGATCCCGCGCCGGCCCTGTCGCAGCCGACCATCGCCGCCCTGGGCGAACGGCTGGCCGCGACCGCGCGCGCGCGGCTCGGCCGGAGCCTGTCGATCCGGGAGGTGGATAGCGGGTCCTGCAATGGCTGCGAGTTGGAAGTGAATGCGCTGCAGAACGTCGCCTACGACCTGGAGCGCTTCGGACTGCGCTTCGTCGCATCGCCGAAGCATGCCGATGTGCTGCTGGTGACCGGCCCGGCCTGCCGCAACATGGCCGAGGCGATGGAACGCGCGCTCGCCTGCACACCGGAACCGCGCTGGGTGGTCGCCGCTGGCGACTGCGCCGTGGATGGCGGCGTATTCAAGGGCTCCTATGCCGTGCATGGCGGCGTCGGCGCAGTACTGCCTGTCGACCTGCTGATCCCCGGCTGCCCGCCCTCGCCCGAGCAATTGCTCGAGGGACTGCTCGCACTGCTGGAGGCGGAGGCGGCGCCCGTCCGCCCGTAGCACGGCGCGATGTTGCCGGGCCCGGCCGCCAATGCGACGCTGCGCGGCGCGCAAGCCGAGCGCATGGCCGCCGGCGCCGGCACTTGAGGTCGAAGGAAGCCTCCGGCGGCCGATCGAATAAAATCGGCCCGGCCGGATTGCTCCAGCCGGGCCAAAGACCTCGCCTTGCGGAAAGGCCAGTCAGGCGGTGGCCTGCCGGGAATAAGCCACCGCGACAACGGCACGTTCGCAGGCCACGCCTCTCGGCTGCGTGGCAGGATCCTTAATAAACCGCAACGCGCGATGGTTGCAGGACAAGGCACCTATCAACCGCCAGATACAGCCGCACCGTCCCGTTCAGATCAGGCACAATTCCGCCAGTTCGCGGCGCAGGCCAGGCGGCAGGCGATCGAGACCGCGCGCCGCAGGCCGTGCCGTGGCCACGTCGGCGGGTGCTTCATCGGGCTTCAGGTAGCGCCAGCCCTGGAAGGCCTTCATCGGCCGGGCCTCGACCAGGACCAGGGTCGGGTCCAGCAGCAGGGCGGCGCAGGGCGTGTTGTCGTCCCATTGTTCTTCCCGCAGCCCCAGGATGCGCTGGCGCACGCGGACGAAGCCGGCCACCACCCAGTAGATCGAGCCGCCATCGACGATTTCGTCGATACGCTTGGGGAACATGCGCGTCCAGGCGCGCAGCGGCGGGTCGGTGCGCAGCCGTTCCTGCTGCAGCGCCGCCAGAGCGGCGACATCCTTGGGACCGACGGACAGCTTGATGAGGTGCAGCACGATCTATCCATGTCGCTTCGGCGGTCGAGTCGGCAAGGGCCCTGCGTAACCGGATCGTGCCGGCCGGCGAAGGCGCAGATGGAGGGCAGCCGCACCGGCCGGCCCGGAGAGACCATCCACATGGCCAGCGCCGTCGCGCATCGCCCCCTTTCCCGCCCGGCGCGGGACCTCCGGCTGGATATCATCCGCGGCTGGCTGCAGGTGTCGATCTTCGGCGCGCACGCGGTGGGCTCGGCCTTCGGCGCCTTTGGCATCCATGCCGCCTGGGGCCTGTCGGACAGTTCCGAACAGTTCCTGTTTCTGTCCGGCTTCGTGCTGGCGTCGGTGCACACGCTGAAGGCGGGCCGGGAGGGCCAGTTGGCTGCGGCGCGCGATATCTGGCGGCGCGCCGCGCGTCTTTGGCTCGTGCACCTGCTGCTGTTCCTGATGACCGGGGCGCTGATCCTGTGGGCCGATATGGGCATCCCGCTACCCGGCGAGGTTAATCGCCTGGGCTGGCGCATGCTGGCCGAACAACCCCTGATCGCGCTGCCGGGGGCGGCGCTGCTGCTCTACATGCCGGTCTACATGGACATCCTGCCGGTCTTCGTGCTGTCCATGCTGGCGTTGCCGGGGTTCTTGTGGCTGGTCGGGCGGATCGGCGTGGCGGCGCTGATGGCCCCAGCCCTGTTGTGGGGCGGAGTTCAGTTCGGGCTGTGGCACTGGCCGGGTTGGTTGCCGACCGGGCTCGAACCGCTCGCCTGGCAGTTCGTGTTCATGTTGGGCGCCTGGTTCGGACGGCGGGCGTTGCTGACCGGCGCAGCGGTACGCCGGCACATCTGGGCGGTTGCGGCCGCGGCGGCGCTGCTGGGTGCCGGCGTCGCGCTCAGCATCGCCATCCGCATCGACCCTGCGCTCGACTTTCCCCTCATCTGGATCCTGGCGGGCAAGACGCATCTCGGGCCGGTCGCGCTGCTGCACGCACTGGCGCTGGCCTATTTGTTCGCCGTGCTGGTGCCGAAGGACGCGTCCTGGATGCACCAACCGCTGGCGCAGGCCATGGCGGCGGCGGGGCGGCACAGCCTCGAAGTGTTCCGCACCGGGCTGTTCCTGGCCTGGGGCGTCACCGTCGCCTTCCGGGTGGCGCCGGCGTCCTGGTGGCTGGACCCGCTGCTGAGCGTTCTCGGCATCGGCATCCTGCTGGGCCAGGCGCTGCTGATGGATCGCCGGCGCATGACACCCGTGCTGGTGCCGCGATGAGCGCCACCGCCCATCGCCCGCCACTGACGCTGACGCTGCCCTTCATGCCGGCGCCGTGCGGGCCTAGTGTGCGCGCGCAGCACAGGGGGCGCGCCGTGGCCGGCGACAGCGATGGCCGTTGGGAAGCTTGGATGGTCGCGGCGCAGGCGGGCGATGCGCGTGCCTATGACCTGTTGCTGCGCGACTGCCTGCCGCTGCTGCGTGCCGTCGCGCGCCGGCGCATCCGCGACACGCATGAGGCCGAGGACGCGGTGCAGGACACGCTGCTGACCATCCACCGCATGATCGCCGCCTACGACCCCACTCGTCCGCTGCGCCCCTGGATCGTCGCCATCGCCGAGCGCCGCTGCATCGACCGCCTGCGCCGCCGTGGCCGCGGGGCCGGGCGGGAGAGCCCGATCGACGACCACGCGGAGACGCTGGCTGCACCGGCCGGGGAAACCGGGGAGGACCGGATCGCCGGCCGCCAACTGCGCGAGGCGGTCGCCGAATTGCCGGAAAGTCAGCGCACCGCGCTGCGGCTGGCCAAGCTCGAAGACCTGCCGCTCGCCGAGGCCGCACGCCGGTCCGGCCTGTCGGTCGGGGCGCTGAAGGTGGCTACCCACCGCGCCTTGAAGACGCTGCGCCGCCGCCTGGGCGGGGAGGATACGCCGTGAGGACCGAGGATTTGATCGGCCGGCTCGCCACCGAGTTGCGCCCGGTGCGCCGGCTGCCGCCGCCGGGCCTGCGCGCCGCGCTGTGGGTCGGGTTCGCGATGCTGGTGGTGGCGGCCTGTGTCGTTTTCTTCGGCCCTCGCCACGACCTGATGGAACGCATGCAGCGCCCGCATGAGGTCGCGCAATTCGCCTTCACCGTGGCGACCGGCGTGCTGGCGGCGATTGCCGCCTTCGAACTGTCCCTGCCCGACCGGTCGGAACGCTGGGCCTTGCTGCCGTTGCCGACGGCGATCCTGTGGGGCGGCAGCCTCGGCATGGGCTGCCTGGCGGATATGGCGCGGATGGGGCCGGAGGCGCTCGCCCTCGGCACCTCCTGGGGCTGCTTCCGCTTCATCGTGCTGATGGGCGTGCCGCTGGCGGTCTCGTTGGTGTGGATGCTGCGCTATGCCGGCCCGATCCGGCCGGTGCCGGTGGCCGCCCTTGGCGGGCTGGCGGGCGCGGCGCTGTCGGCGGCGGGGCTGTCGCTGTTCCACCACCTGGACGCGGCGCTGATGGTGCTTCTGTGGCATGGCGGCAGCACGCTCCTGGTCGTGTTCGGTTTCCTGATGGCCGGCCGGCGGTGGCGCGATCGTGAAGCGGAGCGCTTCACCGCCGTTTAAGATGAGGCGAAGCACATTGGGGGACCCTGACGCCAAGAGGCCCTCATGCGCGCCTTCATCAACCTATCGGTCGGCCTGAAGCTGCTGACCTCCAGCCTGCTGGCCCTGGTCATGCTGGGTGGCATCGCGGGCACGGTGGCCCTGACCGGGCGCGACCTGTCGCAGACCGTGGCGCGGCAGGCTCAGCTGGGCGAGGCATCGAGGCTCCTGACCGCCGCCATCAGCGCGGCATCGGAAGCGCCGAACCATGTCCAGGCGATGCTGTCCGCCAACCGCGCCGTCGATGTAGAGACGGCGCGCGACCTGGCCGTCGCGTCGCTGGACGCCACTGTCGCTCAGGCGCGCCGGGCCGGCCAGGCCATGGACGACACCTCGGTGCAGTCGCTGCTCAATCGGCTGGTCGGGGCTGCCGAGGACTACGCATCGCTGATCCGCGATCAGGGCAGCCAGCGGAACGCCATCCTGGAGGCGCGCGATGGCGTGTTCCTCGCCCGTGCCGCGGAATACGACCAGGCGTTCGAGGGCGCGAATGCTGCCATCGAGTTCGACCTGTCCGGCGATGCGCGCGAGGATGCGCGGACACGCTTCGTCGCGTTCCACCAGGGCGTGAACGATATGCGGGCCTCGACCCTGCGCTACCTCGCCACGGGGGATGCGGCACAGGCGCAGCGCGCGCGGCGCGCGGCGGCGCAGGCCCGGGTTCATCTGCGCGGCACCATCTCGACCGCCGCATCCCAGCTGCGGGTGAAGGAGGAACTGGAGCGCATTGGCCGGATCGCCGAGCAGGCCGCTGACGGCGCGCTGGCGACAATTGAGCGCGGAACCGCGCTGGCCAGTTTCACGCAGCAAAGGGTGACGGCGGCGCGCGATGCGCTGGTCGCGGCGGTCGAAGCCACCAACACCCGCCTGCACCAGATCGACCGGGAGGCGGGTACGGCCGTCGAGGCCTCGCTCGGCCACCAGACGCGTCTGGTCTTCATCGCGGCCGGCGGTATTGCCCTGGTGCTGCTGTTGTCGGCCTGGGCGTTGGCGCGCAGCGTTTGCGCGCCGCTGCGCCGCATGGCAGGCACAATCGCCGCCATCGCCGCAGGCGAAGCCGCCGTCGCCGTCACCGACCGCGGGCGACGCGACGAGATCGGCCGGATCGCCGATGCGGTGGAGGGGCTGCGCGTCACCGTGGGCGAGGCCTTCAGCCGCGGCCAGATGATTGAGCAATTGCCGCTCGGCGTCTCGGTCGCCGATCCGGCCCAGGCGTTCAGGATCACCTATGCCAATGGCTATGCGCAGGCGCTGCTTCGTTCGTTGAAGGATCATCTCGCAATCGGGGTCGACGACATGGTCGGGCAGAGCATCGACATCTTCGACACGGAATCCGGGCGGGTTCGCGGGCTTCTCGCCGACCCGTCGCACCTGCCGCACAAGACGCGGCTGGCAATTGGGCCGGAGACGCTCGAGCTCAACATCTCGGCCCTCCGCGATGCGCAGGGTCAGTATGTGGGTGCCATGCTGGCCTGGCAGCGGGTGACCGAACAGGCGCGCCTCGCCGATACCTTCGAGGCCGATATCGGCGCGGTGGTCGATTCCGTTGCAACCTCCGCCGGGCAGTTGCAGGACGCCGCGCGCACCCTGACGGATGCGGCAGCGGAGGCCGGGCGGGAGGCGGTCGCCGTCTCCGAGGCAGGCATGCAGGCCAATGCGGACGTGCAGGCGGTGGCGGCGGCCGCCGAGGAGATGGCGGCGTCCGTCGAGGAAATCACCCGTCGCGTTGCCGAGGCGGCGGATGTGGCCCGCCGGGCCGTGGCCGAAGCCAAGGCCACAGATTCAACCGTGCGGGGCCTGGCGGAGGCGGCATCGCGCATCGGCGATGTGGTCCGCCTGATCGGCGAGATCGCCGGCCAGACCAACCTGCTGGCGCTGAACGCCACCATCGAGGCGGCGCGTGCCGGGGAGGCGGGCAAGGGCTTCGCTGTGGTGGCAAGTGAGGTGAAGAACCTTGCCGGCCAGACGGCGAAAGCGACCGAGGAGATCGGCCGCCAGATCAGCGAAATGCAGAGTGCGACGAACCAGGCGGTTGATGCGATCCGTGCCATCGGCACCACCGTCGACCGCACCAGCGACATCGCCACCGCGATCGCCGCGGCGGTCGAGGAACAAGGTGCCACGACCCGAGAGATCGCGCGTTCCGCCGCGCAGGTCGCGGAGGCGACAGGAACGGTGGCGCAGAAGATCGAAGGTATCCGCGCTGCCGCCGATGCGACAGGCGGGTCGGCAGGAGCGGTGCTGCAGGCCTCGGGCGCGCTGTCGGGCGACGCAGCCACGCTGCGGGCGCGCGCCGACGGCTTCCTGCGGGCGGTGCGGGTGGCCTAGGGAGCGGCGGGAAGGCTACGGCCAGCGGCCGTTGAGGGTGTTGAATTGGTGCCCGGGGCTGATTGTTTTGCGCCGCACTGCTAGAGGGCTCTCTCCAGAAGCGGGAGCGCCCCATGAGCTACAAGGTCGCGGTTGTCGGCGCCACCGGTGCGGTGGGGCGCGAAATCATCAAGACGCTCGCCGAACGTGGCTTTCCAGTCAGCGAGGTGGTTGCTCTGGCGTCAGGTCGTTCGGCCGGAGCGGAAATTTCCTTCGGGCCGGACAAGGTCCTGAAGGTGCGAGACCTCGATCGATACGACTTCGCCGGTACGCAGCTGGGGCTGTTCTCGCCTGGCGCGGCGGTATCCGCGGTGCATGCGCCGCGGGCTGCGGCGGCAGGCTGCCTGGTCATCGACAATACCTCCCAGTTCCGCATGGAGCCCGGCGTGCCGCTGGTGGTTCCGGAAGTGAATCCGCTGGCCATCGCCAAGCGACCGAAGAAGGGCATCATTGCCAATCCCAACTGCTCAACCATTCAGATGGTGCTGGTGCTGAAGCCGCTGCATGACCTCGCCAAGGTCAGGCGCGTCGTGGTCGCGACCTACCAATCGGTCTCCGGCGCGGGGAAGGAAGCGATGGACGAGCTGTGGTCCCAGACACGCGGCATCTTCGTCAACGACCCGCCGCTGGCCGAGCAGTTCACCAAGCCCATCGCCTTCAATGTCATCCCGCATATCGACAGCTTCATGGACGATGGCGCGACGAAGGAGGAATGGAAGATGGCGGTGGAGACACGCAAGATCCTGGATCCCGACATCCAGGTCATCGCCACCTGCGTGCGCGTGCCGGTGATGATCGGCCATGGCGAGGCGGTGCATGTTGAATTCGAACGGCCCATCACCGAACGCGAGGCGCGCGAGGCGCTGCGCGGAGCAGCGGGGCTGACGTTGCTCGATACGCGTGACGATGGCGGATATGCGACGCCAATCGAGATCGCCGGGGAGGATGCCGTGTTCGTATCGCGTCTGCGGCGCGATCCGACCGTGGCGAACGGGCTCGCCCTCTGGTGCGTCGCGGACAATCTACGCAAGGGGGCGGCACTGAACGCCGTGCAGATCGCCGAAGAAGTGCTGCGGAACGGCGTGCTCGCCGCGTAGAGCAGGATCCGTTCGTTTTCGCTCACGCCTCCTGCTCCATGCCTTTGTTTGATCGTGTGATTCACGCCTCCGGTGATTCCACCTGCGGCGATCACGCTTCAGGCATCTGGCCCGGGCATGTCGTGGCACGGATTGGCCGTGAACAGATGCGGTAGCGCATGGATCGGCTATCGCGCCGATGTCCATACCTTCCTGGAGGTTGGCGACCGCGTCGCCGCCTTCGGCGGTCTATTCCGGCACCTGCAAGGCGACCGGACATTCAATGTGCCCCGGGCTCGTCCGTCTCCATAAGCTCAGGGACGGCAAGATCACGCGCATGCGGCAAAAAGCCGACACGGTGAAGGTGCGGCAGGCAACTCAGCCCGCGGTCACCGCCGCCACATCCGCCTCGAGGCCGAAGGCCCGCGCGGCATTGGTCGAGACCATCCGGTGAATATCCTCGTCACCATAGCCGAGGTCGAGGCACAGCCGCACGCCGCGCCGCAACCCTTCAAGCGGCGTCAGCGTCCCAGGCTGGCCAAGGTCGGACGCGATGATGGTCTGCCCGATGCCAGCGGCGTCGATCTGACCGCGCAGGGACTCCTCCTCGCACACCTTGAACTTCGAGCCCTCGATGAACATGCAGATGGAATGCTCGACGAAGGCGCCCATCGCGGCGATGCCGCGAACATCATTCAGGCTGGCGCCGACGATCTCCTCGGGATGGGTGAAGACCAGGCGCTTCACGCCGCGCCGCTGCGCTTCCTCGAAGACCAGCCAGGTCTCGCTGACATGGATGTGGCCGCTCGCCAGCGCCATGTCGGTGCGGGCGACGATGTCCAGCACCTCCTTCACATCGTCACGCACCTTGCCATGCGCATCGAGGACGGGCACCGGTGCGGCGGGGCGCATCTTCTGGGTCGAGGCCGGATGCGACCAGTTGGACGTCTTCTCCCAGCGCAGATGGTTCTCCGCCGCCAACGTCGGCATGAACACGATCTTGCCGCCCATCGCCGCATGGTGTTCGACGGCATAGGGGTTCATGCCGCCGACCACGTTGTTGAGCACCAGGCTGGAATAGACCTTGGTGCGCAGATCCGGGTTGTGGCGCGCGATCAACGCGGCGGTCATCACGCCGCTGTAGTCATGATCCTTGGTGATGACCGCGGCGAAGCCGGCCTTCTCGTATTCACGCGCCAGTTCCAGATGGTCGATGGCGCGCGGCGCGATGGACGGGCCGGAATGCACATGCGGATCGACGGCGCCGACCAGGATGCGGTCGATGCGGGCCTCGATGGTATCAGTTGCGGACATGCTCTGCTCCGGAAATATGGGGCGGGGACGAGGGCTCAATCCTGGCCGGGCATCGGATAGTCGTTGGCGTTCAGCACCCAGCCCGGCTTCTCCGAGAAGTCGACGCGCGGGGGTGCGAATATATCGATCAGTTGGTTCACGCCCGCATCGACGCCACGGCTGGTGTGAATCGACGGCGGCGGGATCACGCAGACGGACGGCGCCGCGCAATGGGCGGCCAGATCATCCCGCCACTGCGTCATGTCCACCGTCCAGGGCCAGCGCAGGTGGTGGACGAAGGCGCCGCCCAACGCCAGCGAGCCCTGTTCGAAGTCGTCGTGGTCATGCGGCGACAGCCTCGTGACGTCGCGCGGCCCCTCGTAGGGATCGATGATGTTCACCATCAGCGTGGAGCAGCGGAAGATCCGGCCAAACCGACCGGGCGCCGGCGGCACGTCGAGGCTGTAGGCACGAATGCGGTAACCACCGCGCGGTGCGGGCCAGGGCGCATAGGGCGGCAGGTTCGGATGCGGCGTGGCGTAGGAGGCGGCGTTGACGCAACGCGCCGCCAGATCCTCGGATTGCGTGCTGAAGATGCGCACCACCTCGCCACCCTTCGGCACGGTGACGCTGCTTGCACCCGGCGGCACCACGGCCAGCGAATAGCCGGGCACCTCCACCTGCTGCCCACCCGCCTCGATGATCACCGAGGCGGCGGGGTCCTGCAGCAGTACCACATACTCATCGGGCTGCGCCGCGCGGGACAGCACGGCGCCAGGCTCGGCGCGCGTGTAGGCGATCAGGAAATTCTGGCCGCGGACATACCAGGTACTGCCTTCGGAACCAAGATCCTGCGGGGGTTCTTCATAGAAGCGGGCGATCTCGGCGCCCGCGAATTCCGTCGCGGTGCGCCTGGTATTCGGCGGGCCGGCAAGCGCCGCACGCGGGTCGGAAGCGTCATACATCGCACATCAATCCTGGTCGGTATCGGGGGTGGCGCGAACCGCGCCCGTCATTGGCGCGGTATGTCGGCCTGCGTGACTACCTGAGACCAGCGCGCATGCTCCTGCACGACATAGGCGCGGAAGCTTTCGGGCGTGGTGGCCGTGACGGGCTGCACGCCCAGTTCCAGCAACTTCTCACGGATCTCCGGCAGCGCCACGGTGCGCAGCAGTTCGGCGTTCAACCGGTCCACGATGGGGCGCGGCGTGCGCGCCGGCACTGCAATGCCGTTCCAGGACCGCACGACATAGCCGGGCACGCCGGCCTCCTCCGCCGTCGGCACATCGGGAAGGCCGGAGAAACGCTGCGGCGCGGCCACTGCCAGCACCCGCAGCCGCCCGCCCGTGGCCTGCGGCAGCACCGGCGCCAGGATTTCCGAGGCAAGCTGCACGTCGCCGGTCGCCGTCGCATTCAGCAGATCCGGCGTGGCGCGATAGGGTACGACCACCATCTCGGTCTGCGTCATGCTGCGAAACAGCTCGGCACCCAGATGCTGCGCATTGCCCACCGCGATGGAGCCGAGATTGATGCTGCCCGGCCGCGTGCGCGCCGCCGCGATCACATCGCCCAGCGTGCGATAAGGCGAGTTGGCACCGGTGACGAGCACATGGTCGAAGAAGGACATCTGCCCGACGAATTCCAGGTCGCGCATGATGTCGTAGGGCAGGCGCTGATAGATCGCGCTCGCCGTCGCATCCGTGGTGGTCAGCAGCAGCAGCGTGTAGCCGTCGGGAGCGGCGCGAGCGACGGTCTCGGCCGCGACGATGCCGCCGGCGCTCGGGCGGTTCTCTACCACCACGGTCTGGCCGAGCGCGGTGCCCATCTTCGCCGCAACGAGGCGCGTGGTCAGATCACCCACACCGCCCGGTGCGAAGCCGACGACCCAGCGGATCGGCCGCGACGGCCAGGCTGGCTGTGCCAAGGCCGGCGATGCCAGCAACCCGCACAGCCCTGCGGCCAGCATGGCCCGGCGGGGCGCGAGACCCGCCTTGGCGCGTACGGATCCCGGCGTTTCAGTCCTGTCGTCCTGCATCGCAATTTTCCTCCTGATGGCTCGTCGGTTCGCCCGACGGCTACTGCTTCTCGATCCCAGCGTCCGCGATCACGCGAGCCCAGCGCGCGGCCTCCTCGACGAAGAAGGCGCGGAATTCCTCCGGCGTTGTCGTGCTGGGGCTGACGCCCATGTCGAGCAGCCTGTCGCGCACATCGGGCAGGTCGAGGATACGCTTCAACTCGGTGTTCAGCTTGTCCACGATCGGACGCGGCGTGCGGGCCGCCAGCGCGATGCCGTTCCAGGATCGCACGACGTAGCCCGGCAGGCCGCTTTCGGCGGAGGTCGGGACATCCGGCAGTCGGGCGAAGCGCTCCGGTGCGGCGATGGCGATGGCACGGATGCGCCCGGCGGTGATCTGCGGCAGCGCCGGTGGCAGGATCTCCGAGGCGACCTGCACTTCACCGGTCGCCGTGGCGTTCAGCAGTTCGGGTGTGCTGCGGTAGGTGACGAGCGTGACGTCCTGCAGGCCGAGCATGCTGCGCAGCAGTTCCGCCCCGAGATTCGTCGCATTCCCGACGCTGATCGAGCCGATGTTCAGCTTGCCCGGATTGGCGCGCGCATAGGCCGGCAGGTCGGACAGCTTCTGCACCGGCAGATTCGGCGTCACGGCGATGACATGATCGAAGAAGGACACGCGCGAGACCAGATCGAAGTCGCGCATCGGGTCGAAGGGCAGGCGGTTGTAGAGGTACGGCGCCGTCGCGGTGGTGTTCGTCGCGAGCAGCCAAGTATAGCCGTCCGGCTGCGACCGAGCGACGGATTCCGCCGCGACGATGCTGCCGGCGCCGGGCCGGTTCTCGATCACCACGGGCCGTCCCAACGCTTCCGTCAACTTCGGGCTGATCAGCCGCGCGGTGAGGTCACCCGCGCCGCCCGGACCGAAGCCTACGACAAGGCGCAGCGGGCGATCGGGCCACCCCTGCTGTGCGATCGCGGGGCCGGCGCGCAACAGGGCGGGTGCTGCGAGCAATGCGCCCGCGGCGAAGGCCCGGCGGCGGGACAGGGTGGTAGGGGGAGTGATCCTCTCCGGCATGGTCTCAGCGTTCCTGTGTGATTTGCCCGTCCATCGACGGGATGAATTCGCGCCAATGGTCGGTTCGCAGCGGCATGTCGGCGAAGCTGCGCCGCGCATCGGCAGCGCGGCCGATGATCTGCTCGGCGTCGAGCCCCTTGCGGTTCAGATAGTCTGCGAGCTGTGTCACGGCGTGCGTCAGCACATCGAAGCCGCGCAGCATGACATTCGAGGCGATGCCGACGCCCGAGGCACCCGCCAGCATCATGCGCGCGACGTCCAGCCCATCCTGCGCGCCATTGATGCCGACCAGCGACGCGTCCGGCCCCAGCTTTGCGCGCGACAGTGCGAGCCAATGGCAGGTCAGCGGCAGGTTCCAATATCCGCCGATGCCGAGGCTGGTGCCCAGCATGGGCGCGAGGGTTTCGAGGTCCGGCACCAGGCCGAGCAGCCGCCCGGCCATGACGACGGATTGCGCGCCGGCATCGAAGGCAGCGGCGGCGAGGTCGGGGACGCGCTCGCTCTGCCCCGTGATCTTGATCCACACCGGCAGGGACGTCGTTGCGCGGAGTTGCGTGACGATCTCGCCGACGCGGGCGGGGGAGAGTTCCGTCGCGACGACACCCTTTGCCGCCTGGCTGGCATAGGGCGTGCCAATGTTGAATTCGAGCACGCGCAGGCCGGCCTGCTCGACCTGGCGTGCCATCGCGAGCGCCGGTTCCATGGCGCCGAGGATGAGGCTCGGCACCAGCAGCGCATCCTCGGCCCGCGCCAGGCGATCCAGCGCGACCGCCTGGTCCAGCCAGGCGTCGAAGCGCAGCGGAGAAAGCCCCGAGCGCGTGGCGAGGGTGACCGAACGCGGCGCCTTCTGGTTCCAGGGCACGGGTTGCCAATGTTCATCCAGCGCGACGTATTCGGCGCGTTGCAACTGGTCCTTCGCCGCGTCGGATTCATTGGTGGATTTCACCACCACAGCGCCGGCGCCGGCACGGATCGCCGCACGCACGCCATCCGCATCGACCATGTGCTCGGCTGGCGCGGCGACGACGGGGTTCTTCAGCCGCAACGTGCCGATCGAGACTTCGAGCGACGCGCTCATCAGTCAGCGATCCGATCCAGGAGTATCCGAACGGCTTGGGCCGGCCTGGCCAGTCGAGGCGCCTTGCAGTGCGCCACGGTGTTCAAGGTGATCACAGGACGTTCCCCACATGCGAACATTGTTCTCTCTCTAGGAACCCTGGATCGCATGATGGAGTCAAGCGTCTATACGTTGAAATCCCGCCGGGATTTCTGTGGCACTCGATATATTCCGTGATTACAGAGTCTTATGGCCACCCGCCGCAGAATGGCTTGACAATCCAGGCGGGCATGGCGTTGTTCTCTCATCGCGAACACGAAGGTGATGCCTCCCAATGCGTGAAATCAACGGATCGGCGAGGACCGGCGTACAGGCGGCGGACACCGTGCTGAGCGTGCTCGAGACCGTCGCTTATGCCGACGAACCGATCGGCGTTACCCATGTTGCCAGCGCCGTCGGCATCGCGAAGAGCGCCGCCTTCCGACACCTGCGTACGCTCCTCGATCGCGGCTACCTGGTGCAGGATCCCGCTTCCAGCCGCTTCAGTCTTGGGCCGAAGGTGTCTTTGTTGGCGCGCTTGGCGCCTGGCGGCGATGATCTCGCCGTGGCCATCCAGCCCGCGCTTCGGGAGGCGCGCGACACCTCCGGGCTGAGTGTCGTGCTCAGCACACCGACGCCGCAGGGCGCTTTCGTGCTCACGACAGTCTCGGGTCTGCAGCCGGTAGACATCGGTGTGCGGGTCGGCAGCAGCCTGGCCCTGCACGCGTCGGCGCAGGGCAAGGTGTTCCTGGCCTTCGGGACTCCGGGGTTGCTGAACCGCCTCCTGGCCTCGCCGCCCCCGGCTTTCACCGCTCATACCATCACGGATGCCGCAGCCCTGAGGGCCGAAATCACCCGTGTCCGAGCGCAGGGCTACGCGGTCGCGCCCGAGGAAGTGCTGCTTGGCGTGAATGCATTGGCGGCACCGGTGCTTGATCCGAATGGCGTCATTGTTGCCGCGGTGGCGCTGGTTGGTTCCATTCAACACATCGCTGTGCAACCCAGCACGCAGTTGGTGAAGATCGTGCAGGATCTCGCACGACGTGCCGAGCGCCTCATTCTGAAATCCGCCGACTGATTGGACTGGGCCGTCGAGCGAACCAGCTATTGGGCGTTTGGGAATGGGTGGCCTATGCCACGTGCAGTGTAGCGGTCTTGATCGGCTCTGACCCTGCCACTTGGATGCCCTTGTTCATGATCAGAGTCTGTTCTCCGTTAGCCCGGATGGCCGGCTCGGCTGATGTGATGAGCGCTCCGGAGCCCGGACATGCAAAAGGCCCGAGGGCTACTGCCGTCGGGCCTGATCTGTTCGTTGGTTCGGTCAAGCTGGATGCGGGGACAGGATTTGAACCTGTGACCTTCAGGTTATGAGCCTGACGAGCTACCGGGCTGCTCCACCCCGCGGTGGTGATGGGTGTCCTTGGTGGGGGGGTTAGATGATCCCGCCAGG
>NZ_JBDOQQ010000039.1:0-13703 GCF_039839775.1 Roseomonas sp. CAU 1739 | reverse complement strand
CGATTTCGAGCGGCATTGCCGCATCGCTGCCGCCTTTGTCCGCATGGCCATGATCCGCATCATGCTGCGGCGCCTCGCCGCAACGCCCTCAATGTGAATCCAAACTTCCCGGATGGGCTCTCACAACCAGTCTCTTCTGTACGGCAGACCGCGCTGAGACGCAGGTTTGGTCGTGGTTTGCGCGCGGATCTTGATGGTTCGAGGGCGCAACCACCGCGGAATTTCGGCCGGAGAGAGCGGAGAGTCTCCGAACCTTGAGGGTAGGTCGATTTTACCCTCAAGCTTAAGCCGTTGAGCGTGCACCGTATTTTTGTGGCGTTGCTCGGGGAATTCAGTACCTCGACCGCCTGAGCAATACTTCATTGATGCGAACCGTTGATTCGGCCCCAAGATTTGAGCCGACGCGCTGCCGCGTCCGAATCGATGCACGAACCTGAAATTGCTGATGGACGACAAGGACTACGTCTTCGCCCGCTTCAAGGACGACAAGCCTGCGGCCAATGACCGGCGCGAGCTGCTGAACATTCCTCGGAAGGGTTCAGCTGCCGGCAATAGGGTTGTCGAGGTCGTGCATGTGCGGTCGGGCGGCGCCGTCAGAGAACGATCACCCCGCCTGGGTGGGCATGTCCGCGCTGCGTCGTGGGAAGGCGGCTTTCCGGCAAAGCAGACCGCCTCGGCTTCTCCGCCCGTCCAGCCGGTGACTGCCGAGACAGCGCAGCGGGTAACCCACGTCATGCTCGCCTGGGAGCCAGCGGCGGATGTGATTGACGCGGCAGCGTCCGCCCCAATCGAGCAGCCTGTCGGTGCAGCGCGCCGGGGCCCGGCCGGCCTCGCAAACAACCTCCTCCGTGTCAGCACCTTTGGAACCTGCAGAGGCCCCCGGCGAGGAACTCGACGTTGCGCCGCGCCGCGACTCGGAGCGGCCACGCAAAGGAGCGTCCATCGCGTCGATCAGGCGCGTCGCCGACCCGTTCGACGCTGCCGACGACGGCGCGAACCGCATGCGGTGCGGTTACGCAGTTGAGCGCGAGCGGGAGAAGCGCGGGCTAATGACATGCCTCGCCTGCGGGTAGGCCGGCTGGGCAGTCCGCGTCGATATGGTTGTGGCCGCGTCGCAGTCGGGCCTCGATCAGCTCCGGGCGCGGCGCCCTGCTTTCCGCTTATCCAATGCCTTGGACCGCTTTCCCTTAGGGACAACGTGAATCGTTGCGGGGATGCCTTCCGTCCCAATATAGCGCTGGAGCGTCGCGCTAGGCGCGAAGTGCGGATAGGCACTCGGACCGTTCGGCCAGGTTCGCGCGAAGGTGGCGACTTCTGCATGATCGTGCCTGCAAATGGTCTGGACGAGGAAAGACGTCGCCTCGGCCGGCCGCAACCGCAGTTGGCGCAGCAGGTGAATGTGCCATTCGCGGGCACGCATTGGGCACCAGTCGACCAAGGATTCCTGGAGGGCTCGGCGCACTTCGACGGGCAGCTTCCTCATACGCCCGGTACGGGTCGCCCTTCAGCTTGCTGTAGGGTTTGGTGGCCATGCTATTATCCATGCCCGGCTTCTAACGAAAGGAAGACTTTCGGGGAACCGTAGAGCCCGCCTGGTGCACGGCACCTATGTCACCTCGCTGGGCGAAACCGCAGTTCCGCTCTCATGGCTGAGCGTGGCCGTCACCGGACCGGTGGCTTTTTGGGTAAACGGTCACCAAACGGCGGTGCAAACTGCCCCTCCGTTCGTTCTCGACAGAGCAATTCAATGACCAGACCCCATCTTTCTGGCAGACAGTTGGTCAAAGCTCGAGGCAACGCTACTCGGCGGCCGGTGAGGGATTACCAACGCAACTCGGGTTTTTCACCGCTCGCGTCTGGAACCAGTCCGGACGCTAGGGAGCGTCCCACTCTCGCCATCATGTGGCGTGGGTGAGGTGAGCATGCCTCGTCCCTCCTGACAGGCCTCGAAAGGTTGCCTATCATTTCCCTTCGCGGAGGAAAGAACCGGGACATGAGCGTGCATTTGACGCGGCGCTTGGCGCTCACCGCAGCGGTCACGTTGCCGCGGCTTGCTTTTGCGCAGGCAGACCAGCGCTCCGCCATTACCGTGGCGGTGCAGAAGCTGGCGAACAGCAACGTGCTGGAACCGCTGCGCGAGCAGTCGAATGTCGGCACGCGCATCTCAGGCAGCTTCAGCGAGAGCCTGGTGGATATGGACTGGCTCGGCGATTTGTCGCTGCGCCCGTCGCTTGCGGAATCCTGGCGGCGCATCGACCACCACACCGTCGAGTTCACGCTGCGCCAAAATGCACGCTTCCATGACGGCAGGCCGGTGACGGCGGAGGACGTCGTCTTCTCCTTCGGCCCCGAGCGCATGTGGGGCAGTGGCGAGCAGAGCCGCAACATGTTTGGCGCAACCCCCGGCCGCACCCAGGGCAAGGCGCCGCCGCCCGAGGTGCCGGCCATCGCCCGCCGCGCCTATCCGGCCTTCGAGAGGTTCGAGATCGTCGATGCGCGCACGGTGCGGTGGGTCAACAAGACGCCGGACGTGACGCTGGAAGGCCGGCTGGCGCGCAGCATCGGCGTCATCATGTCGCAATCGGCCTTCGACGCCGCGCCGTCCTGGCTCGACTGGGCGCGCAAGCCGGTCGGCACCGGGCCCTATCGCGTCGTCGAGTTCCGCCCGGACCAGTCGCTAACGCTCGCCGCCTTCGATGACCATTGGGCCGGCCGACCGCCGCTGCGCCAGATCCGCTTCGTCGAGGTGCCGGAGGTGTCGAGCCGCATCAACATGCTGCTCTCCGGTGAGGCGGATTTCGCCTGTGACATCCCGCCCGACCAGATCTCGACCGTGCAGGGCAGCCCGCGGCATGAGGTGGTCGGCGGCACTGTGATGAACCACCGCATCTCGGTGTTCGACAAGAACCAGCCGGCGCTGCGCAACCCACTGCTACGCCGCGCCATGACGCATGCGATCGACCGCCAATCCATCGTCGATGCGCTGTGGGATGGCCGCACCAGCGTGCCCAAGGGGCTGCAGTTCGAATTCTATGGCAACATGTTCATCCGCGACTGGGAGGTGCCGAAATTCGACCTCGCCGAGGCGCGCCGACTAGTGCGCGAGGCCGGATATCGCGGCGAGCCGATCCCCTATCGCCTGCTCAACAACTACTACACCGCGCAGGTGGCGACGGCGCAGATCCTCGTCGAGGGCTGGCGCCAGGCCGGCATCAACGTCGCCATCGAGATGCGCGAGAACTTCCCCCAGGTGTTGTCCAACCAGGGTAGCCGCGGCATCTGGGACTGGTCGAATTCCGCGGCCTTCAACGACCCCGTCTCATCCCTGCCGAACAACCACGGGCCGCAGGGGCAGCAATGGCAGGTCGGCGCGTGGCGCAACGACGAATTCGGCCGGTTGTCGGAAGTACTCGACACCTCGGTCGATCACGACGAGCGCCGCCGCGCCTATCGGCGGATGCTGGTGATCGCCGAGCGTGAGGACCCCGCCTATACGGTGCTGCACCAGACGACGAACCTGACGGCGAAGCGGCGCGACATCGCCTGGAAGCCGGCGCAGTCCTTTTTCATGGATTTCACCGCGAACAACTGGGGCCGCCGCGCTTGACGACTGTGCCACTGGTCCAGATCGCTGGGCTGCGGGTCGATTTCGCGGGCGTGCCCGCACTGCAGGGCGTGGATCTCGCGGTCGGGCCGGGCGAGGCGGTTGGCTTGGTGGGTGAATCCGGCTGCGGCAAGTCGGTCACCTGGCTCGCCGCGCTGGGTCTGCTGCCGGGCAAGGCGCGAGTGACCGGTAGCGTGATCCTGGACGGGCAGGAATTGCTGGGCGCGCCGATGCCGGTGCTTGACCGCGTGCGCGGCGGACAGGTCGCGATGATCTTCCAGGACCCCGCGAGCAGCCTCAACCCCGTCCACCGCGTTGGCCGCCAGGTGGTGGAGGCCCTGCGCCTGCATCGCGGCATGGGTGGCGCGGCCGCGCGGGCCGAGGCGCGGCGGCTGTTCGACCAGGTCGGCATCCCGGACGCGGCGAACCGCGTCGATGCCTACCCGCATGAACTCTCCGGCGGGCAAAACCAACGCGTGATGATCGCGATGGCGCTCGCGGGGCGCCCGAAGCTGCTGGTGGCGGATGAACCGACCACCGCGCTGGACGTGACCATCCAGGCACAGATCCTGGACCTGCTGGCGACGCTGCGGCGGGAGACGGGGATGGCGCTGGTGCTGATCTCCCACGATCTCGGCGTGGTGGCGGAAACCTGCGAGCGCCTCGTGGTGATGTATGCCGGGCATGTGGTGGAGGAGGTGACCGCCGCGCGGCTGTTCAGCGCGCCGGCGCATCCCTACACGCAGGGGCTGCTGTCCGCCCTGCCGCCGCTGGAAGGGTTGGCGCGGCAGCGCCTACCGGCGATCCCGGGCAGCGTGCCCGACCCGCGCGCGCTGCCGCCGGGCTGCGCCTTCGGCCCGCGCTGCCCGCGCCACGCGGCGGTATGCGATGAAGCCTTGCCGCCCCTGGTCGACGTCACGGCGGGCCAGCGTGCCGCCTGCCGTATCCTCGGTGCCGATCTGCCGCCGGCCTTCGGGTTGGTCGCGGCATGACGGCGCTGCTGGAAGCAGAAGGGCTGGTACGGCGTTACGAGATGCGTCGCGGATGGCTCGGCCGGCAGGTGGAACTGCGCGCGGTGGACGGCGTTTCGCTGCGGTTGGAACGTGGCGAGACGCTGGGGTTGGTCGGCGAATCCGGCTGCGGGAAGTCCACCACGGGGCGGCTCGTACTTGGGCTGGAGGCGCCAGATGAGGGCAGCGTCCGCTTCGACGGCGCGCCGGTGCCACGCGTCGGATCGGCCGCGTGGCGCGCTCAGCGGGCGCGGATGCAGATGGTGTTTCAGGACCCGCTCGGCGCGCTGGACCGGCGGCTGACCATCGGCGTGCAAATCGCGGAACCGCTCGATATCCACGGCATCGGCGGCGCGAAGGACCGGGTGGAAGGGCTGCTGCGCGATGTCGGGCTGCGCGCGGATTTCGCGACGCGCTATCCGCATGAATTGTCCGGCGGGCAGCGGCAGCGCGTGGTGCTGGCCCGCGCGCTGGCCACCGATCCCGCGTTGCTGGTCTGTGACGAGCCGATCAGTGCGCTCGACGTGTCCGTCCAGGCGCAGGTGATGAACCTGCTAATTGACCTGCAGGCGGAACGGCATTTGACCATGCTGTTCATCAGCCACGACCTGCGCGCGGTGCGGCAGGTGAGCCATCGCGTCGCGGTGATGTATCTCGGCCGCATCGTCGAGGAGGGCGAACCGGACGCCGTGCTGCGCGAACCTGCCCATCCCTATGCGCGGGCGCTGGTCTCGGCCATCCCGCGTCCCGGCAAGCCGGCGCAGCGGCAGGTCTTGCTGGGTGACCCGCCCAACCCCGCCGCGCGCCCACCGGGCTGCGCCTTCCATCCACGTTGCCCCGTAGCCGTCAGCATGTGCCGCAGCGTCATCCCGGAGCTGAAGCCGCGCGTCTTGGACGGGCGCCGCGTCGCCTGCCATGTCGCGCAGAGCGATGCGATGGGAGTTGCCGCGTAGATGCTGCGCTTCATTGCCGGGCGCCTGCTGCGCGCCGCGCTGACCATCGTCATGGTCGTGACCTTTGCTTTCGTCGTGCTGCGCCTCTCGGGGGACCCGGCGCTTCTGATCCTGAGCGTGGATGCACCGCCCGAGGCGGTCGCCGCCTTTCGCGAAGCCTGGGGTTTGGACCGACCCTTGTGGGTGCAGTATCTCAGTTACTTCGGCGCCATCCTGCAGGGCGATCTCGGGCAATCCATGCGGGACGGGCGCGATGCGATCGACCTGGTGGCCGAACGCATTCCTGCGACACTCGCACTGACGCTGCCAGCCCTCGCATTGAAGATCGGCATTGGCATCCCGGCCGGTGTCTATGCTGCGCTGCATCGCAATTCCGCCACCGACCGCATCGTGATGGTGATGGCGGTGGCGGGCTTCGCGGTCCCGTCCTTCGTGCTGGGGCTGTTGCTGGTGCTGGTGTTTGCGGTGCAGTTGGGGTGGCTGCCCTCGGGCGGTCAGGAGTCCTGGCGGCACGCGATCCTGCCGGTGATCACGCTCGGCGTCGGCGGGGCCGCGGTCCTGGCGCGATTCACCCGGTCCGCGATGCTGGAGGTACTCGGCCAACCCTATATCCGTACGGCGAGTGCGAAAGGTGTGCCCTGGCGCGCGGTGGTGCGTGGCCACGCGCTGCCCAACGCCGCCATCCCGACCGTGACCATCGTCGGCTTCATGGTGGGCAGCCTGATCGCGGGGGCGGTGGTTGTGGAAAGCGTCTTCTCCTGGCCCGGCGTGGGGCGGCTGCTGGTGGTCGCAGTGTCCAACCGCGACCTCGCGGTGGTGCAATGCATCCTGTTGCTGGTGGCAGCAACGATGGTGACGTCCAATTTCGTCGTCGATCTGCTCTACGGCCTGCTCGACCCGCGGCTGCGCACGGCGCGCAGCGCGGGGAAGGGCTAGGCATGCGCCGCATCCCGCCCCTGGTGCTGTTGGCGCTGATCTGGGTCGTGCTGATGCTCGGCGTGGCGATCTTCGCCGATGCGGTCGCGCCGTACACCTATACCGCGCTCGATCTGCGTGCGCGACTGTCGCCGCCGGTCGGCTTCGGCGGTGGCTGGGCGCATCCGTTCGGCACGGATGAATTGGGGCGCGACGTGCTCTCGCGGCTGGTGCATTCGATCCGCATGTCGCTGCTGATTGCTTTCGGCGCCTGCATCATCGCGGCGGTGCTCGGCACGGTGCTCGGCTTCCTGGCGGCGCATTTCCGTGGCGCCGTGGAACATGTCGTGCTCGCTCTGGTGGACTTTCAGGCGAGCATGCCCTTCCTGGTGCTGGCACTTTCCGTTCTGGCCTTCTTCGGCAATTCGCTGCTGCTGTTCATCTGCCTGCTCGGGCTGCATGGGTGGGAACGATACGCGCGCATCGCGCGGGGGCTCGCCATTAGCGCCGGCGCGCAGGGGTATGCGGCCGCGGTGCGGCAGTTGGGCGCCTCGCCGGTCCGCATCTATGGGCGCCACATCCTGCCCAACATCGCCAGCACGCTGATCGTGTCCATGACGCTCGCCTTCCCCGAAATCGTGCTGCTGGAGAGCGGGCTGTCCTTCCTTGGGCTGGGTGTGCAGCCGCCGGCGACCTCGCTGGGGTCGATGGTCGGCTATGGGCGGGAATACCTGACGCGCGCGCCCTGGGTGCTGCTCGCCCCTTCCATCACCATCGTGCTGACGACGCTGGCGGTCTCGATCCTCGGGGATTGGCTGCGCGACCGGCTCGATCCCACGCTTCGCTGAACAGGACAATGCCCATGGCTCACCGTACCCTGATCGCCTCGCATCGCGGCGGCTCCTATCTTTGGCCCGAGAACAGCCTGATGGCGTTCCGCGAGACGGCGAAGCTGGCTGTGGACCAGGTCGAGTTCGACGTGCAGCTTTCGGCCGACGATGAATGCGTGGTGATCCACGACCCGATGCTGGACCGTACCACGGATGCACGCGGCCCGGTCCGCGGCCGGACGCTCGCCGAGCTGCGCCGCATCCGGTTGCGCGGCGCGCATGGGGAATGCATCCCTACGCTGGCAGAGGTGGTGGCGGTTTATCGCAACTCGCCGATCCTGCTGCGCGTCGAGATCAAAGCGGATGCGGAGCGCATCCACTATCCCGGCATTGGGCCGCGTGTGCTCGACGTGCTGGAGAAGGAGGGCGCGCTTAGCCGTGCCGCCATCACCTCCTTCCAGGCGCCGATGGTTGCGACGATCCGGGACACCGGGCGTTTTGGGGGCGCGCTGATCTGGCTTTGCGCGCCGCAGGTCTGGCGCGACATCGGGATGGCGGCGGTCTTCGGGACGGCGCTTGACTGCGGCGCCTCGGGTGTCGGCATCCACCACAGCCTGCTCAATGACGACGTCTTGGCGGCGGCGCGCGCCGCCGGCCTGTCGCCAGGCGCCTGGGGGTTGAGGGAGGAGTCGGATATCCAGCGCGTGCTGGACCTCGCGGTGGATGTGTTCACCAGTGATGATCCGGTGACTTCGTTAAAGCTACGAGGGTAGGCGGCCCAGAGTTCAGCCAGGATTCTCGTAGCCCATCGATTCCCCCGGAGGCCGAGGTCAGGATCGTTACCCTGCAACGTCCGGATAGCGCTGGCGGGCCGCCGTTGCGTCGGTGGGTGCAAGCAGTAGTCTTCCGCTCCCCGACTGATGTCCCGCGTTATGAGAGGCGGGGCGCACTCCACTGCATGACTGACCCGGGCGCAAAGCGGAAATGAGACACGCGACTCAACTGAACCTAAGATGTTCCTGTTGATGAACCCAGACCTCCGGGAACGGCTCGAGTAGCGTCGGCAGAGCAATGCCATCCGGTGTCTGCCCATCCATGATGGTCTCGATGATATGGGGCGCCAGCAACGTCAGTCGCAGCAGGTTGCCGAGATATCCGCGCTCGATTCGCTCCGCCGCCGCCATCTCGCTGATCGAGCCGTAACGCCCCTCATCGAGCAGCTGCTGGTACCGGAACGCCCGCGCCAGCGCTTTCACCAGCGCCGGATCGGTGCGTGTCGGAATCGCGGCCTCGCCATCGTCCCGGACCGGCGTCACCACCGTCTTCCGGCCCGGCCGCCGCCGAATCTTCAGCGGCACCCGCACCGTGATGCTCGTCGCGGCACTCATGCCGCGGCCTCCAGCGTGGCGGGCGCGACAACGCCGAGATCCCGGACCAAGCCGGCCAGCCCCTCAACGCGCAGCCGGATGGTGGCGCCGGAGGGTCCGACGACCACCCGCTCCACCAGCGCCCGCACAATCCGCGCTTGCTCCGCCGGGAACAGTTCCTCCCACAAGGGATCGAGCCGATGCAGGGCATCCCGAACCTCGAGTTCGGTCAGGTCCGGCGCCTCCCGCCGCGCTGCGAGCCAGGTGCCGACCTCGATTTCTGGCTGGCGCAGGAGGCCCCGGACCTGGTTAATCACCGCGCCTTCGATCTGCGCCGCGGAGATCCGCCGCACGATGCCGGCGTCTCCGGTGGCGTCGCCTTTCATCACCCGCTGCGCCACGTAGTAGCGATACAGCCTGCCCTTCTTCCTGGTGTGCGTTGGCGATAGCGCCCGCCCGTCAGCACCGTAGAGGAGGCCCTTCAGCAGCGCCGGTGCCTGCTGCCGGTTCTGCGCGGCGCGAGAGCGCGGGCTGCCCTGCAGCACGGCATGGGCCCGATCCCACAACTCCCGCGGCACGATGCCCTGGTGCTCGCCGGGATAGACCTGCCCCTTGTGCGTGGCCTCGCCGACATAGGTGCGGTTGTTCAACAGCTTGTAGATGTCGCCCTTATCCAGCGGCCGGCCCGCCTTGCTGGTGGCGCCCTCCGCCCGGAGGCGGGCCACTGTCTCGATGCCCGATCCGGTCTCGGCGAAGACCTCGAACACGCGGCGCACCCGCGGCGCCTCATCCTCGTTCACTACCAGCTTCCTGGCCACCACGACGTAGCCGAGTGGCACACGGCCGCCCATCCACATGCCGCGCGCCCGTGATGCTGCGAATTTGTCGCGGATCCGCTCGCCAATGACCTCACGTTCGAACTGGGCAAAGCTGAGCAGGATGTCGGCGGCGCGGATCGAGACGCCGTCCTCCAGCAATTGCGATAGGGTGTGGGCCCGGCGGGTGATCCGATCCAGCCGTGCTGCCACCAGGACGGCATCCAACTGCCTGCAGCGAGCCAGCGCCGCCTGGAACCCCAGCCGGCGGTCGTCCTTGCCCGACGCGATGTCCGAATACTCGGCAACAAGGTTCCAGCCCTGAGTCGCAACGAAGGCCCGGATGCGGGCTTGCTGGGCCTCCAAGCCCATCCCGCTCTGCCCCTGCTCAGCAGTCGAGACCCTGGTGAGCCCGACCGCCAGGCGAGGGCACTGCTAGCCGACACGCATCAGACGGCCTCGGCCGGGGAAGTTTCCCCAGCGATGCGGTAGATCGAGTAGGGGCCCTTCGCACCCTTCTTGTTCGGCCCGACCTGCTGGATCCGTTCCAACACCTCCACCGTGATGCCGCGACGCTTCAAGCCGGCGAGGAAGCCGCGGACGGTATGGGGCGCCAGGCGGTGGCGTCGATGATCTCAGCGATGGTGGTGCCCTGGTCGCGGCGCAGCAGGGTGAGCACGGTCTCCTGCTTGGTGCCGGTGCGGAGCTGAGGCGCGGCGGCGGGGTCGCGCGTGAGGCGCGGTGCCCTTGGGGAGGCAGCTAAGGCGTCGCGCAGGCCCGCGATGGCCTCGTCGAGCCCGTCTCGTTCCGGCGCATCCCAGGCGCCCACAACACTCGCTGCGGCCACCCGCAGCACGGCCGGGCGGACGTTGCCCCCGTGCGGACTCACACGCGGGCACTGAGGCCCTTGGGTGCCCTTGCCGCTGGTCGAGGGCGGAGCGAGCTCAAACGGCGCCAGTGTGTCTCCCACGGGCGCCGTGGGTAGAAGGGCCATTTCGGTCCGGGCGCTGTCGGTGTTCGCCGCGTCGGCAAGGTCGCCGGCCACCGGGTCCGCGCCTTGCGTCTCCGGTGCGGCCTCCGGCTCGACGGTGATCGCTGCCAGCCCCGCCGCGGTGATGCGCAGCGCGATCCAGGCACCGTCCTCATCCTGCCGCCAGCCCAGGGCGATGGCCTCGCGCGGTGCCGGTGCCCCTTCCAGCAGGCCCTTGGAGATCATGCTCCGTAAGACGGCCTGCCGTGCCGCGGCGGGTAGCTTGGCCGGCGGCTGAGCCAGCAGCGCATCGTGCTGGGCGGCCTGGCTGAGGATCACGCGCTGGGTGTCGGAAAGATTGCTCATCATCGGGCTCCGGTTCCGCACCCGATAATCCGGGTGCTACCGGCCCGAGCCCCGCAGCTGGAACATCAGCGGGGCAGCGCGGTGGTCTCCGTGCCCGCAACCATTCGCTCCGAAGCAGCGCGAAGCCAAGCGAAGGTCGCGATCAGAATGTTGCTCTTTCAACGGAAGTCTCTTGTCCCCGGCATCTTCACCCGCCGCGATCCCGGCTCCGGCCGCTTCACCTCATCCGCCCGACCAAGCACCTTCGCCGCCCAAGCTCCGTCATGCTGCCCATCGATCTGCGCCGGGGTGTAGAGCAGGCCGGATCGGACAATCAGTCGCGCCGCGACGAAGTGCATGCTATCGGCATGGCAGCTGCGCTAGTTCTTCTCCGCATTCCAGAACACCGGCACTGCACCCTTAAGCAAGCCGATGATGTTCCGCCGGAAGGCCGCCGGCGGCAGGTACTGGCCGAGCGGGATGAAGGGTACCATCTCGAAGGCCCGTTGCTGGATCTGGCGATCCAGGCGCTGCTGCTCCGCCTCGTCGGTGCTGTCCATCCAGGCCGTGCGCATAGCCTCGATCTGCGGATCGTCCGGCCAGCCGAACCACGCCGCCCGTCCGTTGCCTCGGACGTTGGAGGCGTTGATGGGATCCCGATACTCCGCCGCCGGAAAGCCGGCGGGAAACAGCGACCAGCCGCCCTTGTCGAGCGGCTCCATGCTGGCACGCCGCTGGACGACCGTGCCCCAGTCCATCGACTGCTCATCGAGGTTGAAGCCGGCCTCCCTGAGGCTCGCCGCCACCACGCTCGTCATGGCGTGGTAGAAGCTCTGGTCGGTCGGGTGCATCAGCACGATCCGCTCCCCGGCGTAGCCGGTGTCCGCCAGCATGCGCTTCACCTCGGCCAGGCTCGGCCTGTTGCGCACCGCCTCCATGCCCGCATCGTTGGCAGAGGGCGTGCCCGGCAGGAAATAGCCGACGGGCGCGCGGAACAGCGACCGGTCCTCGCCCATCGCCGCCGTCATGCAGGCGACCTGGTCGATCGCCGCCAGCATCACCCGGCGGATCGCCGGGTTGGCGGTCGGCCCCTGCAGGCTGTTCGGCCGGATCGCACCGAAGGTGCCGTAGCTGTCCAGCACCTCGACGCTGACGCCACGGGAGCGGCGCAGCAGCGGCAGCAGGTCCGGCAAGGGCTGGTCGAGCCAGTCGACCTCGCCATTGATCAGGGCATTGGCGGCGGTCGCCGCGTCCGGGATGAACCGCCATTCGACGCGGTCCACCAGCACGCGATAGCCGCCGGCGCAGAAGCTCGCCGGCTCGTTGCGCGGGCTGTAGCGATCGAACTTCGCGAAGACCGCGCGGCTGCCGGGTACGTATTCGTCGGCGACCCAGCGGAACGGGCCGCTGCCGATGATCTCAGGCACCTGGCGATAGGGATCGGTCAGGGCCAGCCGCTCCGGCATGATCACCGGCGTCGGTTGCGTTTTCGCCAGCGCGTAGGGCAGCGAGGCGAAAGGCTTGTTCAACCGGAATACCAGGGTCCGGTCGTCGATCGCCTCCAGCGCGTCGAGCCGGGCTTCGATGGTCTGGCCGATCGGATCGCGCTTCATCCAGCGGCGGATCGACGCGACGCAGTCGCGTGCCCTGACCGGTTCGCCATCATGGAACAGCAACCCGTCGCGCAGCCTCATCGTCCAGCGTTTGCCGTTGTCCTCGACGTTATGGCCTTCCACCATCTGCGGACGGGCGCTGAGGCGCTCGTCGCGGCCATAGAGGGTCTCCCAGAGCATCGCGCCGGCGTTTCTCGTGACGACAGCTGTCGTCCAGACCGGATCGAGTGTGGCCATGCTGGCCTGCGGCACGTGGATCAGGGTCTTGGACTCGGCACCAAGAGCCGGGGTGGCGAGACGGCCACTTGGTGTCAGGGCCGCAGCTGCTCCGAAAAGCAGTCGTCGACGTTGCATGGCAGTATTCCTCCGACGGGCCATTGCGAACGAGCCTGGTTTTGTTCGAAGGAGGTTAACACGTTGAAGTGTTGTGCAAAGCAGTTCGATCAAGAGCCATGTCAGATTGACGAGACGGTGTGCTCCACAAGTAGGTGTGTGCCGTCGGGAGGGCCGCGTTGCGGGACGCGCCGGCAGCCGCCCTGACGTGGTGGCAAAGGTGGTCGCCGCGCCTGCCGGCCCACTGCGACCTTTGTCTCAACGTTGCGGTACGGATCCACAGGCGGGCAGCGCCAGGTCGAGGATCTGACGTACTCAGTGGTCGTCAGACTCCGCGGCGTTCGCAGCGCATCGCGGTATGATATCAGCACTCACGCAGCCGCTCGGCTTCGCGAACGACGGATCTGGCGCCATCCTGGCCCTACCACCAGTCGAGGCTGGGGAGCTCGCGCGGGCGAGGGATTTCGGCCAGCAGACCCTTCGTCACAAGGCTGCGCAGGACGGCGTTTCGCGCCGCGGACGGCAAGTTGCGCGGTGGCAGTGCCAGCAGACCTCCATGATGCGCGGCCTTGCTGAGGATCATGCGCTGGGTGTCGGATAGCTTTGTCATCGTCCGGCTCCGGTTCCGCATCCGAGGATCCGGATGCTGCCAGCCCAAGCCTCGCGGTTCAGGCTTCAGCGGGGCTACGCCGCACTCTCCGCGCCGCGGACCGCTCGCGCTCTCTCCGCGCGAAGCCACGCGAAGGGTGCGATCGGGATGTTGCTTGCTGCTGACTTCGCGCGGATCGGCTTCGGCGGACAGGTCGAGGTCGTTGGGTCCGGGATCTAAGAGCCCATCCGGGAAGTTTGGATTCACATTGAGGGCGTTGCGGCGAGGCGCCGCAGCATGATGCGGATCATGGCCATGCGGACAAAGGCGGCAGCGATGCGGCAATGCCGCTCGAAATC